>JACQJO010000024.1 GCA_016205025.1 Elusimicrobiota bacterium | reverse complement strand
GATGAGGAGAGGGGGCGATTGCCCTCACCCTACCCTCACCCAGAGGGAGAGGGAAAAAAAGGAAAGGGCGATGGGCACTCATTAATGAGATTGCTTCGTGGCGCCTCGGCGCCACTCGCAATGACAAAAGCGAAGGGCTTAGTCATTAGTCTTAGCGGCCTCATTGGGCTTACCGGTCTTTTATTCTGGAGGTATTACTTAGTTCAAGAAAAACCTTCCCTGTACATGGAGGTCGCTTCTTGGGATTTGCCGATGGAGGCGCCCTCCGGCATTGCGGCCGATGAGGCGGCGGAGGTTTTTTGGCTGACGGACTGGAAATCGGGCGCCATCATCAAGGTTTTGGCTTCCAATCCGGTTAAGGTTTTGGAGCGCCACGCCAGTTCCCTGACCTTTTTTCATCCCAATTCCATCGTTTTGGATCCCGGCGGGCGCTACATTTTCACGTTGGACTCCGTAACGCACAAAATTTACCGGCACCAATGGGATAAGCCCGAGGTGATTGATGAAGAGGCGCCGGCGCCCAGTCCTTCCTCGTTGTTTATGGCGGTTTATGACCCGCCGGGCGCTCCGGCTTGGCGCTTGGCGGCGCTGGACACCTTGGCCAAGAGCGTTTATCTTTATGACCCGCGGACTTTAAAAGCCAAACCCGCAATCGCGCTCACTTTGCCCAAGGGAATGACACCTTTGGCCTTCGCCGGCGGCCAGGGCGCTTTCTGGATTTTGGATTCCAAAACAAAAGCGATTTGGAAGTTTGAGCAAAACGAAAAAGGCGAGTGGCCGGCGGTTAGGGCGGGGGAAGTCGCCCTGGCCGATGGCTCCGAGGCTTTGACCAGCGCCACCGCGTTCGCCATCCGGCAGGACGGCTCGGTTTACCTGGTTTTGGAAACCGCTCCGCCGAAATTGGTACTGGTGGAAAAAAGAAGCAAAAAATAATATGGTTTAACCTAATTTAATGCGCAAAACACCTGGCACCACATTGTTCTTGCGTCCTTTCCCTTTTCTTTTCCTACCTACTACCTACTACCTACTACCTACTATCTACCTACTATCTACTATTTCTTTTCCCCAATCGGCCTGGTCCCATCTGCCGGCTGGAGGTCCTTACAGCCATATTGACGCTTACTTCTCTACCGGTAACACTTTCAGCGGCCCGTCGGGATGCATTGACCCGACCGTTAATTTTGACAGCGTGCCACTAAATGCCAGCGTTATCGGCACGGCGCCGGCTATTGAATTTAACGGTTTTAGCGGCACAACTCTGGACCCTAAAACGAAAGTTCTTTTTATCGTCAGGAACCGCAGGTGGGAAGGGTTAACCCACGCCAATATTTCGGACGCCACATTTACCATAAAAAGAAGGGTGCTTAAGGGCACGCCTCCCACCCTGCAGACCGAGGATGTGCGCGTCTATAGTTTTCCCAATATTTCGATCGGGGGTTCGACGGTCAATGTCTGCGCGGCGTGGGACGGCTCTTTTGCTGTTGATGAGGTTGGTTTTGGCAAGATGAACGCAACCTTTGAAGTGACCGCGAAGTTACTCTTTAAAAGCACCGATACCCAGTTGGAAGTTAATCTTCAATATCCGGGCGAAGACCAACAGCCGGTCATTACCAATGTGATGGATATCCATTCCGTGGTTTCAAGCCCAACAGTAACCGGAAGCTTGGCCGGTATTCCGATTTTAGTCAACTACAAGCTTTCCAAATCAGCCAATGTCGCGATTGATATTTATAAGGGTTCGGACGGCTCCTGCCAGCCTGACGTGGATGAAGGAACTGGCAGCGATGGCGCCCCCGATGAGCACGTGGTGGCCAGGGACGGCGCGGGCTGCAGCGCCTCCTGGCTTTCCGGAGGAAACTTTGTGCGGCGGTTGGTGGATAACCAGCCCCGTTTTGGGGAAGACACGACACAGGGGAAATTGGGTTTGGTGGAGTCATGGGACGGCAGGGATAACGACGGCAATCTTGTGTCAACCGGCACTTATGTTTTTCATATTTTGGCCTGGGATCCAGACGGAGTGGCAGGGACAGAAACTACGACCGGCGGCGATAATAACCACAGCCATGACGTGGATATCGCTAGCTTCACGGTAGCGCTCGATGCTTTGCAGATCGGTAACCTTAATATTCAAGGGCTTTCCACACAGTCCACCTCTTTCGCTGGTATTGGTTTTCAAATGACGATGCCGGCAAGCGTTCGTTTTTCCATTTGGCAGACAACGGCCACTTTCGACGTTAACGCGTCCCCTCCTTTTGTTGGGAGCTGTTCCGGAAATTCCGAAATTCTTTCGGGAACCGATGTTTGTCCCACCAATGGCGCCAGAAGAGTTCGCGCTTTTCAGAACACTTTTCTCGCCCAAACCTCCGCTTCAATTATATGGGATGGCCGCGATTCCAATGGAGCGCCGATGGATGACGGCAGTTACATGATGACGATCTGGGCCGCGGAAGCGGAAAGCGCTCCGGTTACATCAACCGGTGTGATCAAAACAGCCAAACCCATTGTGGCGGTAATTCCCATTGCCAGAGGGCTGGTCCCGATTTCTCAAGTCACCACGCAGTCGGCGGCTTTCTCCTCGCCGGCTATAACAGCGGTCGCTCCTTATAATTTTAATTACTCCTTGGGCCGCGACGCGGTGGTTAATTTAAAGGTCAAGGCCATTAACGGCCAGGTGGTCAGCCGCATGCCCGGATTTACGATAGCGTCGGAGGGAATCGTCAACGGCGTTTGCACCAATGCGGGCGGCTGTACCGTGGCGCATCTGGTTTTAAGCGATGTGCGTTCCGGGGGGGTTTCCATCACGGATCCTGCCAGCGGATGGGACGGGAGGGTGGTGGGTTTGCCGTCTTTTAACGGCATAAGGGTTTCCAGCGGCGTTTATTTGGCGGAACTGGCGGCGCAAGACACTCTGTTTACCAGCCGGATCACCACCATCACCTCTTTGTTCGCGGCTAATATGCTGCGCATCGCGCAGGTGACCACCACCCCGCTGTTGTCGGGCTCCACGGACAGCGCCACGATTTCCTACGCTCTTTCGGAACCCATGTCCATCCGTTGGGAAATTTATACTCCGACAGCCTCTTTTTCCGGAAACTGGCCGAATTTGGTTTTGCAGACCGGCAAACTGATTCGAACTATTTTCGGAGCGCGGCCGGGACGCCTTAAAATCACGGAGTTCTGGGACGGCCGGGACGAATCGGGCCTTTTTGTTGAAGACGGCGATTACGTCACGCTCTTTAAATCCTCCGACTCTTACGGCAACGTCGCCACGGACCAGGTTATCCGGCAGTTAACCGTGGCCCGGGGCCAGGTACAGATCATTAACGCGGAGGTGGTGCCGACATTTCCGACCCTGGAAGACTCCTCCGATACTTTAAACGTTCCGTTGGAGCCCTATGAAATTTCTTACACCCTTTCCCGCGACGCGGTGGTTACCATTGATATCAAAGACATCGCCGGCACCCTGATCAAGCGCCTCGTTGACGGCGAGCCGCGGCTGGGTTTAATTCCTTTAAGCGAATTTTGGGACGGCACTAATTTTGCGGAAACGCGGTTAACCACCGGCACTTTCTTTGTGGACATCGTGGCGCAGGACCAGGCCAGCGTCAACACCTCCACCTCGGTCGCCCGCATTCCTTTATCCGTTGATCTTTTGCGCGTTTACGACGTGGCGGTGACGCCGTTGGCCGAGGGCGTGGATTCGGCCGAAATTACTTACCAGCTTTCGGAACCCATGAACGTTGACATCAAAATTTTTAAGCCCGGAACCATATTCAACCTGGCTGGCCAGGCGATCCCTCCGGAATCGGAATCCCTGGTTTTCTTTATCAAGGGCCCCCGGCCCAGCCGCGTGCCGATCACGGAATTCTGGCCCGGAATTAATTTATTCCAAAAACAGGTGTCGGACGGCAACTACGTTTTCCGGCTGGTGGCCAAGGATAATAAAGGCAATCCCGCCTCTAATATCGAACATGGCGAGGTCCCTGTTTTGCGTTTGGCTTTTGTTGACCCGCAAGCCACTTTTGACGATCAGACCTTCGCCTATCCCAATCCGGCCACCAGAACGCCTGTCAAAATCAGGACCCTGGTGCCCATTGACGCGGACCTGAATTTGAAGATTTATACCTTAACCGGGGACCTGATTTGGGATAGGAGCCTGGGCAGAATCAGCGGCGACCAGGAAGTCACCGTTGAATGGAATTTAGACAACATGTGGGGCCGCAAAGTGGCGCGCGGCGTTTATTTCTACGTCCTGCGGGCCGATTCCGTCGGCGGCAACCGCCAGTTCCTGCAGACGATGAAGAAGATATTGGTACCATGAGGAAAGGCACTAAGGCACTTAGGCACTTAGGCACTGAGGCAAGAAAAACCGTTTTTCTTAGTGCCTTAGTGCCTTTATGCCTTAGTGCCTTAGTGCCTTCTCCCGCAGCAGCGGGTGGGCTTTCCCGCAAAGAGTACACCGGCACATCGGCGGCGCAGTTTTTGAAGCTGGGCATCGGCAACGCCGAGGCTATGGCTTTGGGCCGGAGTTACGTGGCCATAGCGGACGGCGTGGAGTCCTTGGGGTTTAATCCGGCCGGCATTGCGCGTTCCAATAGCCGCGAGTTCGCTCTGGGGATGACCAGCTGGATCGGGGATTTCCGCGGCAACTACGTGGGCTATAACCATCCCATGCTGCACGCCAATTTGGCTTTAAACGCCGCCTATTTCACGATGGGCGATTTTGACGCCAGGGATGAAAAAGGCCTGCCCATCGCGGGCTCCAACGTTTTTGTCCGCACCGGTTTTACGCACGCCGGTTTCGGATGGAGCCTGCCCACCGAGCGCATTTTTTTGGGCGCGGCGGCCAAGGCGGTTTACGAAGATTATTCCGGAAAAGCGACCACCAATTTCGCGGGGGACGCGGGCGTCTTGTGGCTGCCGGATAAGCCCTGGCAGTTGGGGGCCAGCTTGTTGAATTTAAGCATGGACACGGGGGATATCCCGTGGTCTTTGCGCGTGGGCGGCGCGTGGAGGTTTCCCTCGATGGTGACGTTGATCTCGGATTTAATTCAGGACAGCGATTCTGAAACGCGCGTCGGCGTCGGCATGAATATCGAACTGCCGGAGGTTGAAGAAATCGGATTTTTAAACCTGCGCTTCGGCTATTACACCGCGGATGATCAGGGGGAATCCACGCTTGGAATCCTGAAAAGTTTTAACCTTCACCGCACCTCCGGTCTTTCTTACGGTTTGGGAATTGACTCCACCAGCGAATCCCTGCATAACATGTCTTTGGATTACGCCATGCTTCCCTTGGGCGCCCTGGGAACGACTCATCACGTTAGCGTGAAGTTCAGATTCTAAAGGCGACAAAAGCGAAAAAGGCTACAAAGGCGACAAAGGGAATGGAATTAAAGACTTTTATGCCTTTCCGTTTGTGGCCTTTGTCGCGTCTGTCGCCTTTGTCGCCTTTTTTTTGCGCTTCCCAAGTCACTGCTTTCATTAGTGCCTATCTTCTTCACTAAAATACCTTAAAATAAGCAATTTTAGTATATATATTAGGGCCTTTAGTCCCTATTTAATATAGGCCTTTAGTCCCTTTGAATCCCTCCTTTTTTCCCCTATCCTTTTGGCAGGGAAGTAGGGAGAGAGAAATGAAGGACAGAGTAAGCAAAAATTGCAAGAAAGCGGTTGCCGTGCTAACCGTGACCTTGCACCTTATGGCCAATGGCGGCTATCAGGCCTATGGCATGAAGATAGCCGAGGATGGCGAGGTCACCACGGGTAGCGGCAGCTGGATAGATTGGCCCAGTGTTTTCCCGGACCCTCCGGCTGAAGATGCAACGTCACAGCCTGATAATGATACCGGTGATTTGCCTCCACCCCCCCCGCCCCCTCCCGAACCTTCAACTGAAAGTTCTTCCGAAGTTACCAATTTGGGGAATGCCGGTTCTGATTCGGAAGGCGATTTTCGCCAATTTATTCGTACACAACGTGGAGATGATACGCTCTCTACGGGAGAAGAACTTCAAACAACTCTGCGCAGGTCTAACGATCGCGTGGGTTTTGATACCCCCGCGTTGACAGCGCCGACGTTGTCTGCAACTTCAAACGGCCCTGATCCGAATCAGGAACTGCTTCTTGCCGCGGCCAACAGCGGCCCTTCGGCTATGACTCCTTGGGGGGTAAGGGCCACACGAAGCTTTGACGGCAGTGATCGGGATTATGCGGATTTTGATAAAACCGAAGCTGATTCAAATTTTAGATTGAATATCAGGGGGTTGGATTTTACGGGGATGCCTATTGATGGCTACACCCCCGAAGGCGATCCTGCCCCGGATTCAAGCTATCCCAGAAACGACGATCCGGAGGGAACCGATCCGTCCCGTGGTCTAACTACTAGGGAAATATTGATTGGCGCTTCCGCGGGCGGCGAAGCCGTGGCCCAAGGAGGTTATTATTTGTCAGGGGGAAGATGGTTTTCAAATTTACGCTTTGGCAGTACAAATATTGCAAATCCCGCTGGCAATTATTGGATGTATGACGGCGGCGTCGTTGTAGGAGCCTTGATTGGTGGTTTTATCGGCAACAGGATAGAACCTGGATGGTTAGGAACCACGCTAGGCGCAGCACAAGGCGCAGTAGGCGGTTATATTGGATGCGGGATAGGGGCTGCGCTGGCCGGCCCGCTAGGATGCTTCGTTGGAGCCGCAATACTTGGAGCTATCGGCGGCGTGATAGGAGGCCTGCAAGCCAAGGCAATCAAGGGTATCGGCAAGGCAGTTAAGGGTATCGGCAAATTATTCGGATTTGGCAAAAAGAAGAAAAAGAATAATCCTCCGGCAGTAAATGTTCCGGTGGCCGGGACAGCAGGCTTTGGCGACGGCAACGGCGAAGATTCCGGCGAAAAATATGCAGAAGACATATAAGGTAATAATGTGGGCTAGCTTTCTTTTGCGCTTGACATAAGAAGTTGCGCCTGGTAGATATAATATAGAGGAAGATGGGTTATTTATTCTCCATTCTGTCATTGCGAGCCCCGGGCGAAGCAATCTCAAACAAGGGATCCCCCTTATATGAGATTGCCGCGGGCCCTTTGGGCCCTCGCAATGACAAGCCTGGGGAAGATCTGTTCAACAAAAGATGTTCTGGGCAAGTCACAACCGAATATGTTTTAGCAACTTTGATGTTTATGGTTATCTTTGTGTGGTTTTACGGCGTGCTTCAGGATTCCCTGAAAAAGATGTTCAGGGGCGCCGCGGTGATTATTTTGACGTCGTATAGATAATGAAAGTAGGTAGTAGATAGTAGGTAGTAGGTAGGAAAATAGGTGAAAAAAGGAGAAATTAGGATGAGAAAATTACTGCGAAGCGAGAAAGGACAGAGCGCCACGGAATACGCCATTATGGTGGCGGTGATCGTGGGCATCGTGGTTTTGGCGTCCACGGTATTCCGGCCCCAAATCAAAGCGGCGTTCGAGCAGTTGGGCATGAAAATCAGCCAAGCCATTGGGACAGTAAGTCAGTAATTAAAGAAAGGCCAAAAAGGCCACAGAGGCCACAAAGGGAGTGGAATTAAAGACTTTTATGCCTTTCCGTTTTTGGCCTTTGTCGCGTCTGTCGCCTTTGCCGCCTTCTCATAAAGGGCAGGCCCTCGTTGAAGTCGCTCTTATCTTCCCCATCTTCCTGCTGGTCATCTTCGGCGTGATGCAGTTGGGTCATATCGCGGCGGTGACGATTTTGGTTAACCACGCCACGTTCGAGGTGGCCCGCATCGGAGCGATCTCTTCGGTTGGGTTTGTTCCGGGACGCGAGGTCAGCTGTGCCTCCGCCCGGATTGATCTTGAGAAAATGGGGACGGTGGCCAGGGAGATTTTTGATCCATTGCCGGGAAGGTTAGATGAGCCCATTGAACACCAAAAGGTCAGAACCCTAAACGATCCGGAGGTCAGCCGGCCCAATTGCGATTTGGTGGTGACGCTTCGCTACCGGATGCCGCTGGTTTTCCCTTTTGTCAATTTGATTCTTGCGCAGCCGCCCCATGGGGGCTATGATGAAGATGTGGGAATGTACCGGACCATCGTGGGGGAATCGCGCATGCCGTTAGAGGTGCCGATATGGTATTGACTAAGGGGTCAGGGGTCAGGGGTCAGGGGTCAGTAAGAAATAGAATTCAGAGTTTTCGAGATCTTTTGGTATGGCAGAAAGCCATACTATTGGCTAAAGAGATTTATGGAGTAACCTCTAAATTTCCCAAAGAAGAGCAGTTTGGTCTTGTTTCTCAAATGCGAAGAGCCAGCGTTTCAGTTTCTTCAAATATTGCTGAAGGACATTGTCGGCAAGGCGCTGAATTTCGTTATTTTCTTTCTATTGCCAGAGGATCATTGGGTGAAGTGGAAAGTCAATTGCATCTGGCTGTTGAGTTGAGATATTTGTCATTAAGCGATACTTTAGTAGCATGCAGTTTGGCTGAAGAGATTCGTAAAATGATTGTCGCGCTATCCAAAAAACTCACCCCTCACCCCTCACCCCTCACCCCTGCACCATGAAAAAGGCATTCGCTCCTGGCCTGGTTGCTCTTGTCCTGGCCGCGCTTTTCTTTTTAACTTTGCAGACGCGTGAACAGCAGTTCACGAAATCTTACGGCGAGCCGGTTAATGTTCTGGTGGCCAAATATGACATTCCGGAGCGGACCTCTTTCAAGCCGGAAATGGCGCAGACCGTGCCGATTCCGAGAAAATACGTCCTGCAAGACGCCATTGAAATCAAGACAATCAGCGATTTCACCAAACTGCGCGACATGGTGACCCTGGTGCGCATCCCCCGGGGCAACCAGGTGACCTATTCCCAGATGGCCAGGGTCAGCCCGGACACCGGTCTCGCAGTTAAGGTGCCTCCGGGACTGCGAGCCGCGGTGGTGGGCGTGCCTAAAGAGTTCATGTCGCTCATCAAGCCGGCTGACCGGGTGGATATTTTGTGCACCTTCCCGGTGGCTAGTCCGGATGGAACCGGCACCGAGTGGGTGACCGCCACCATTTTGCAAAACATCCTGGTTTTATCCGTGGGCTCCGAGATGGGCGAAATTTTGGCCCAGGAAGATCAGAAGAAGCGGGAAAAGGCCTCGCGTGAGAAGCTGGCCATTTCGGATGAAGGTTTTGTTTCGGTGGCGGTCAGCGCGCTGGAAGCGCAGTTTTTGACGCTGGGCAAAAAGCAGGGCGAGATCAGCGTGGTTTTGCGGCCTTTGGGCGACATCGAAAAACATTTCATCGAAATGGCTTCCTTTCGCAAACTCTTCAGGTAAAACAGGGTCTTTCCTTACGTTTTTTGACACCTTGAATCAGCTCCGCCTTGGGTGTCTCGGAAAAGCCGCGGTCGGCTGCAGAGCAGCCGCCGCTTAGCTCTCGCCTGTTTCAAGAGAAACAGGCTCCGAGATACTTTTCCGAGACACCCAAGGCTCCGCTGACAGAAAATTTCGCGGTGCGGTCCTTTTCTTTTTACCTCAAAATTTTGTGAAATAGCCCTTCCTATGCTCAAAGAAGGCCGCAAAAGCAACAAAGCATTTCACTCCATTCCCTTTGTCACCTTTGTCACCTTTGTCACCTTTGTCACCTTTCCCCTTAAAGCCGAGGAACTGATCGCCATCAGCGCGGATATTGTGGAGGTTGGGGGTTCTATTGAGCGGGATTTTGGGGTTAGTTGGAGCGATTTTGTGGAGCTGGCTGAAACCAGCGTGCCCGGCATTTTTCGGCTGGGGGATTTTGCCCGGCTGACCCAGCTTCAGGGCACCATACGCGCGCTGGAAAACGAGGGAAAGGCCCAGCTTCTTTCCAATCCCAAGGTGGTCACTAAAAGCGGCACGCAGGCCTCGATTTTGGTGGGCGGTGAAATCCCGATTCAGGTGGTGGGAGCCACGGGCTCCGTCGGTTTTGAATACAAGAAGTTCGGCGTGGTTCTAAACGTTTTGCCGGTGGTTGATAAAAGCAGGATCAACGCCCAGCTGGAGCTTCAGGTTTCCAATCCCGATTTTTCTAAGACCGTCAACGGCATGCCTTCCATCGTGAGCCGGCAGTTGACCTCTGAAGTGGATGTTAAAGCGGGCGACACCATCGTGGTTGGGGGTTTGAAACGCTCCGAAAAGCAGATCAGCATTCGAAGGGTTCCTTTATTGGGGCATATTCCTCTAATCGGAACCATTTTTAGTTTTAAGAAAAATATCCAAGTAGAGTCCACGTTATTTCTGTTCGTCAGCTTCGAGATACTGAAAACATAAAAAGCTTCGCCCCATACCCTTTGGAAGAACCGTGGTCGGCTCCGCAGGAGCCGCCACTTAGCTCTCACCCATTTCAAGAGAAATGGGTTCCGAGATATTCTTCCAAAGGGTATGGGGCTGCGCTGGTTGATCGTTTTGAGTTTATTGATTTCGCTATTGAGAACTCCGCGATGTTGAGGTACATTTAAATGAGATTATTTTCTCTCGCTGACGAGGAGGGAGGAGCAGTCGCAGTTATGGCATCGGACGCGGCTATTGATCAATGTAAGATCATCACGGTCACGGGCCCCAAGGAAGGGGTCGGCAAAAGCATTTTGGCTTTGAACTTGGCTTACGTGCGCGCGGCGCAAACGGGGCGCGGGGTGGTGCTTTTGGCGGCTGATCCTTTGTGCCGCGAGGAGCTTCTTCATTGGATGGGCATGACCCAGTTCGGGACGATCTCCAGCTTAAAAGATTTGGTTGATTTTTACGCCCGCGCCGGCGCCGGCCAGAGAGCGGTGGATTTGGTTCGCGGCAAGATCGCTTTTTCCAAGGCCGGAGTCGCGGTCGTGCCCTTGGGTTTTCAATTAAAAGACGTCACGGGAGCCTTTGATCCGAAACTCCTGCATGATTTTTTAAAGGGCCTGGTCCACCACTACGACATCATCGTTGACACCGAGTGCGCTTATGCTCTTTTGACGTTTTTTCTGGAGATTTCGGATGGGGTTTATTGGGTCACCATTCCGCAGAGGCCCGCCATCGCGGCCACGATCGGCCTTTTTGAAGATTTGCGTTCGGAGCATTTCGGTTTGGACCGCGTCGAGATCGTGGTCAATCAATACAATCTTCCGGGCGCCATGCCGGTGGGCGAAATAGAGCGGTACTTTTCTCCCTATAACAAAAAAATCAAATTCAGGCTCCCTTGGGAGGAGGAGATTCCGGAAGCGGCCAATTCCGGTAACTATCTGATCGTGAATAATTCCGCCAGCGAATGGGGGAAAATTTTGCGCTTTATCGCCAACCACATCAAGGAAGTAAAACCCAAAAGCTCCGCGCGCAGTGTGGTGGATTTAGCGCGCCATATCGAGGAAGCGGGCAGTTTTTGGAAACTGCGAGGCGGCGCGGCCAACGGCGCGGGCCCCCTGGCCGGCGGCGAGGTTCCGGCAGGATCGTTGACAAGCCGGCCGGATGCCGAAGGCGCCGCGGATTTAGAGTGGGAAACCAACGCGGACCCGCGCTGGAACAAAATGAAAGAGGAAATTCACGCGCAAGTTGTTTCCGAAATGGCGATGGTGAAGGTCGCCAATGAAACCCAGCGCCAGCAAAAGGTGACCCAAATCATCACGCACATGCTGGATAGGCGCCATGACGTTGAGATGAACCGGGAGGAGAGGGAAAAGTTCATCACCGAGCTTTTGGATGAAATTTTGGGCCTGGGCCCCCTTCAGGTTTTACTGCGCGATCCCACGATTACGGAAATCATGGTCAACTCCTGCGACAAGATTTATATCGAAAGAAAAGGAAAATTGCTCTTAACGCCGCTTCGTTTCCGGACCGACGATCAGTTGGTTGAGGTTATCCGCAAGATCGTGGCCCCCCTTGGGCGCCGCGTAGACGAGAGCTCGCCGTTGGTGGATGCCAGGTTAAAAGACGGATCGCGCGTCAACGGCGTCATTCCGCCTTTGGCGATTTCGGGGCCGACCTTGACCATCCGGCGTTTCTCCGCCAAGCCCTTGGGCACCGAGGAATTGATCCAGATGAGCTCGATCACCGCGGAGATGGTGGAATTTATCCGGGCCTGCGTGTTGACGGCCAAAAACGTCGTTATCTCGGGAGGCACCGGAACCGGAAAAACGACCTTTTTAAATTTTTGTTCCTCTTATATCCCGATGGGAGAGCGCATCGTGACCATCGAAGACGTGGCCGAGCTCAAATTGCAGCAGCCGCATTGGGTGCGCTTGGAATCCCGGCCTCCCAACATCGAGGGCAAGGGAGAGGTCACGATCAGGGATTTGGTCCGCAACGCCCTGCGCATGAGGCCGGATAGAATCGTAGTGGGCGAGTGCCGCGGCGGAGAGGCTATTGATATGCTGCAGGCCATGAACACCGGCCATGACGGCTCCATGACCACGATCCACGCCAACGGCCCTGCCGACGCCTTAAACCGGGTCAAAACCATGTGTTTGATGAGCGGCATGGAACTTCCCGTCTGGGCTCTGCACGACATGATGTCCAGCGCCATTCACATTATCTGCCAGTTAAGCCGCATGGAGGACGGTTCGCGCAAAGTGACCTCGATTTCGGAGGTGACTGGCCATGACGAGCACGGGGTCAAGATTCAGGAGATTTTTAAGTTTGTCCAGACCGGAATTGACGCCGAGAAACGCGTGCTGGGCTATCATGCCGCCACCGGAGTCATCCCCAACGCTTTCAAGGCGTTCGCGACCCACGGCCTTGAGATGTCGGATAAGATTTTTAAACCTAAAGAGCAAAAGTGATTACGAAGGATACGGTAGACAGGATACAGGATACAGGGTTGGGAAAAAGTGGATATTTTTTATTTTTTTTAACCCTGTCTACTGTCTACTGTCTACTGTCTACTGCGCAGGTTTCCCTCTATGGCCAGTCCCCCTCCGCTTCAGACAAAGAGGAAGCGGATGCCGGTCCCATCTGTTTATCCGAGGGGCCCTGCTGTCAAGAGAAGAATTTGCAAAAGCGCCTTGAATGTTTGGGCGGCGAGAGATTGAAAAAGACGGCCGATCCTTTAAGCAAAGAGTGGGTTTACGCCAATACGGCCCTCTCCGACATCTATTACGCCGCGATGATCGACAAAAACGCCAATCCCAACGTCAAAAATCTTTGGCAAAACGCGTTCGGGTTGATGTACAAGGCCATGGACATCATGAGAAAAGGCAGTTACTCTTCCCAGGGAATCGGCGGCGAGGGCGTGGACATCTCCACGCTTCTGCCCTATTACACCGAAACGCAGGGCCAACTGCGCAACGCTTTAAATCAGCTTTATGTCACCCCCGGCATCGCCAGCTCCCTTGGCGGGCGCGGGCGCCGGGTATTCCCGCAGTTGGAGCTGGCGTACCAGGAACTGGGAAAAATCCGGGTCGCCTCCTCGCGGCGCGATTACGCGGCTTATGAGTCCGGCCTGGACGCTTTTTATCGTTTGTCCAAAGTGATCTGGTTTTCCCTTTCGGAGTTTAGTCCGGCCAAATATTCCGACGTGGTTAAGGCTTTTCCGGCCGCCCGCAAGGGGCTCGATTCCCTGGTGCGCGCCGGCTTGCGCTACGTGGGGGGCATAACGGTCGTCATTTTTTTATCCATCTTCTTTTTTATCCGGCTTCGCAGTTTGGGTTTGCAAGGGGTCATTGAGTCGGCTTTTTCCAGATTAAGCTTTCGGGCCAAGAATTTGACCCAGGAATACAATCGCCAGTTTGTGGGCGTGGGGGCCGGATGGCTGCTCTATGGACCCATGATCATTTCGGTCATCTTCGGGCTCGTCTCCATGAATATCTTCGTTTTTCTGATGGCGGTTTTTGTTTTTGTTTATCTGCTTCCGACCGAGGGCTTGAAGTTCATCAAAGAACGCCGCAGGATCCGGGTGGAGGCCCAGCTTTTGGACGCCTTGATTTTGCTTTCCGACGCCATGAAATCCGGCCTTGATCTGGTGCAGGCGCTGGAATTGGCTGTCCATGAGCTGGTCCCCCCGGTTTCGGAGGAGTTCGACCTTTTGCTCAAAAACTACAAGCTCGGCATGTCGTTTGAAGAGGCCTTGAAATCCTTTGACGAGCGCGTTGATTCCGAGATGGTGGGTTACGTGGTGCGCGCCATCATCATTCAGCGCCAAACAGGAGGCAACCTGACCAAAATTTTTGACCGCATTGTCGACACCATCAGGGAGGAGGGAAAACTCAAAGACAAGGTCAACGCCTTGACCGCCGGGCCCAGAATTCAGTCCTTGGTGATCAGCGTTGTCCCCTGGGCCATGTTGATCATCCTTTACTTTTTTCAGCCCCAGACGGTGGGCGCCTTTTACACCTCCATTTTAGGCCTGATCGTGATTTTGTTTTCGGTGTTCTGGCAAACGATCGGCCAAATCGTTATTAGAAAAATGGCGAAAATCGAAGTATGACAGGATACAGGATACAGGATACAGGATACAGGGGAGAGGGGCGGATCTTTTTTGCTTTTTTTGTCCCTGTATCCTGTCTACTGTCTACTGTCTACTATTCTTTTATATGAGCGCGGGACAGATTCTTTTTTACATTCTCATGATGGCCGTATTCGTAGTGACGATGGCATTCCAAAATAAATGTTTTTCTCCCTTGTGCCTGATCAGTTATCTGTGCTTGAGCGGCGGCATGCTGGCGGTTTACAGTTTTGTGGAGTCACTGCTCGGTTTTGTCTTGGCGCCCAAGACGCAGGATCAGGATCAACTCTCCGTTATGCGGGAGCGCCAAATTTTTGCGCGTCCACAGGGGGGCGCCTGGCTGGATAGTTTCAACTCCTCAATTTTATCGAATCCTTGGATCGGGCAGATTTTGGAGCGCGATTATTACGGCCTCGGCCAGCCCAAATATGCTGAACCGGCCGCACTTTTGACGACCATGGAAAAATATGGGTTTTGGGGCGCCGTCGCGACCGCGGGCTTTTGCTTATGGGCCGGCATCGGCATTAATCCTGGGTTGGTGATGGCCGGTTTTGTGATCGCTTTTTTCTTGCCGCACCTTAACGCCCAGCAAGAAGTCGGCAAACGCCGGCGCAAGGCCTTGATGAACCTCCCTTCTTTCGTGGACTTATTGGCTTTGACCGTGGAATCCGGCTTGGATTACATGAGCTCAATGGAGAGAATTCTGGCGACGACCTATAAGAAGAGAGGCCCGCTGGAGCAGGAGATAGATCACGTTTTAAAGCAAATCCAGCTCGGGTTTCCCAGGCGCGACGCCTTAAGAAACATGGCCAGGCGCGTGGATGTCCAGGAGATACGTTCCCTGGTGGGGCTGTTGATCCAGTCGGAGGAACTGGGAACCGGGCTGGTGCGGTTGCTGCGCAATTTTTCTCAAGACATGAGAAACCGCCGCGTTTCCAAGGCCGAGGAGCTGGCGGGCAAGGCTTCCACCAAGATGCTCGGGCCGCTCATGATATTTATTTTCCCGGTGATCTTTGCTTTAATTCTATCCCCATTTGCCGTGGCCGTATTCAAAGGCGGGGCAGGGCTTTCTTTCTAGAAAAAAAAGTGAACAACGTGATCAACGTAAACAAAGTAATCAAGGTTAATAAAAATCCCTTTTTCACCTTGTTCACCTTTTTCACCTTGTTCACCTTCCCCCTTAATGGCGCTCCCCCTCCTTCCAAGGGGCCGCAGCTGCGCGCGCCGGTCAAAACAACCGTTACTGACGAGGCGGCTTTGTTTAAGGGCCTGGCTGGTTCCATTACCGGCGTTGGCCTGGTTACCGCGGATGAGAAACAGGCGATGAGCCAGACCATTGACCGGGAGAAAAATTGGATTTTAAGAAGAACCATGGGCCAGGTTTACGATTCCGCTTACCAGCTTTACCGCGAGGGGAAATTTCAGGAATCCTTGGAGCTGTTGAATAGAATCGTGACCTTGGACCCTGGTTTTGAGAAAGCCCGCGCGCTTCATTCGGCTTTGGCCGCGGCGGGAGGCGCCGCGCGTCCGGGGGGAACCCGCCTGCCCACGCCCAAAAGCGCGCGACAGTTGGTTCAGGAGAATTTTTTTGAGGCGCTCGCCACTTATCGAGACGGCCGCAAGGTGGAAGCGGTGCGCAAGTTCGAAGAGGTGCTGGCCTTGGAGCCCAGCAACCGCAAGGCCCAGTATTACATCAACCGCATTAACGGGGAAATCGCCAAGGAGTATTTTGAGAAAGGCAAATTCGCCAAAACCGAGGGCCGCCTTGAGGAGGCTTTGAACGACTTTTACACCGCCGTCAGCCTGGACTCAAAATCTTACGCTTTCTTATCCCGTCAAATTACCGAAATGGAGTCCCAGGTCCGCGCCAAAAAATTGCAGTATCACTTGGCCGAAGCCTTGAGGGCCTTGACCAACTCGCAGTGGTCCAAAGCGCGCGCCAGCGCTCAAGAGATGACAAGGCTGGACCCCAACAATCAGCGCGCCCAGGAAATCGTGGCGGAGTCTTATGATCTGGAGGCCAAGGGCTATTTGAGCCGGGGCGACGCGCATCTGGGCCGCAAGGAGTTTGAAAAAGCCATCGAGGAATACAGGGGCGCGGTGAAACTGGGTTATCGGGCCGGCGAGGCCAAAGAGAAAATATCGATTGCGGAGGCCCGGATCAAACAAACCCAGGATGACGCCAGGCGCAAGGAAGAAGAGGAGAAGGCGAGGAAAGAGGCCGAAGAGCGCGTCAAGGCGGCCACGGGGGGCGCCGCAAAGACCGAGCAGGGCGCGGCCGGTTCCGGCCAGGATTCAGCGCCGCCGGAGGCCAAAAAAGCTTCGGAGGCGCATTACCAGCAAGCCATGGTGTTTTATCAAGCCGGCGATCTGCAGAGGGCTCTTCAGGAGCTGGGCATGGCCTTAAAATTTGATCCCAATAACCAGAACGCTTACGCCGCGAAACGGATGATTGAGCAGAAGCTGGCAAGATGAAGATACTTTCCAAGTGGTCTCTCCTATTTGTTTTCACCGGCGCTTATGTTTTTTTAATCGCGGGACTTTTCTACCAGAATTTATTTCAGTGGTATTTTGACGAGAAGTTAAAGCAAGAGGTCGTGGCTCTTCTTTACGTCAACCAGAACCGGTTTTTATCCGGCGTGGCCTCCTCGCCGAAAGTGGTGACCATCGAGGAGGTGGACACCATGAAGAATTTCACCAACGACACGCGGGTCGTTGACGCGCTGTTGGTCAATAAATACGGGCAAGTCCGGTGGTGCCACAAGGACCCCTTGATGTTCGGCAAAAGAATAGAGGATTACCAGAACGCGCACCCCCTGCCCACCGACGCCGTCGCGCGGGCGTACGTAACCCGCTCGCCCAAGGTGCTGGCGTTTCAACTGGAGGGAAAAAGTTTTTACGAGGTGGCTGTGCCGCTGGTCAGCCAGGGCGACATCAAGGGCGTGGTGAGCCTGCAGATTTCCCGCCAGGAGACCGAGGCGACCTTGGCCCAGGGCATGCGGCGTTTTTATATCGGGGCCCTGATCGTAGTGGGCATTTTTCTCTTGACCGGGATTCTTTTTATACAAAAATCCGTAACCTCGCCTTTGACCGAGCTTAAAGAAACTTTGGACTCCATCGCCATCAGCTCCCCGGTTTGGCCGGAAACGGCGAAATTCCGCACGGATGAGATCGGAATATTGCAGCGTTCGCTGGCCGCGTTTTTAGACAAGCTAAGAATGTCATTGGCCCGTTTCGAAAAGGATAAAAAAGACGTTGGCGAGTTGGAAAAGACCCGATGGGAGCAAATTTTAAACGTTTTGGTGCGCTCCGGAAGCGTCATTGTTTTGGACGCCGATAACTATGTCATGGCCGGCCACAACCTTTCCGCTTTGATGGTTAAGGCGGGCCCGGCCGGACAGCCGCGCGCCAAGGCGTTTTCGCAGGGGCAGGGCGGCTTCGCGACCGAACAAAAGGGTGCGGCGACCGCCAGCCGCCTTCATCTTTTGGATTTCGTCACCAGCACGGAGCTCTTGCAGTTGGTTAACAAGGCTTTGGAAAGGCCGGGCCATTTTAGCGACGGAACGGTGATTTTAGAACAAAAGCCTTTTCAGGCGCGCATCGTGACCATCCCTCGAAGCCAGGGTCAGGATCAAAGAACGCTGGTGCTGTTAGACGAGGGGAAAGTGTAGGAGGAGGTAATCCAATGAAAGTAGAACTCAAAAAAATATCGGTTATGTCGTTGGTAGCATCCGCGGTTCCGGTGCTGCTCTTGGTGTTTGGCGTGTTGGGAGGGCTTTTTACTTTTATCATCGCTCCCGACCAGTCGATCGCGGAGCGCCTGCCCGAGATATACCAAAAGAACGTGGCGGCCGGCGTGTTCGCCTTGGGCTACACCGCGGCCACCCTTCTGGTCTTGGTGATCGTGGCCCTTCTTTACAACGTCTTGGTTAACCTGGGCCTTCCCGGAGTCAAATTCTTTTTGGCGTCCCAGGAAGAAAAATCAGGAAATGAGTGAGATGGGAAGAACGCGAAGAGAGGAGGATACAGGATACAGTTTTTTATTTTTTTTATCCCTGTCTACTGTCTACTGTCTACTGTCTACTTCTTTTCTGTTGCAAGCCGCGGAATTGCGCCTGGAGTTCATCCCCACCCATAACGGTTCCTGGCGCAATTTCATGATGGTGGACACCTTGGCCAAAAGCGTTTTTCCTCAATTGAATTTGGTTGTCATCCCCGGCGTCGCGTCTAAAGAGGAATTGCAGAAATTGCCCAAGGAGCAGATGGAGGAAACAAAAGTCCATTTGGCTGTTCAAAAACGATCCCCGGCGCTATACCGGCGGTATCTTCAGTTGGCGTCCCTGGGCCCCATGTCGCTACCTTGGCGTGACCTTGTCGCTGTTTTGGGAGTGGATCCTTCCGAAATAGAGCGCGAGATTGTGGGAGAACAGGGGGAAAAATTGGTCGCCGGCGCGTCCTTGATGCCGGCGGATGGCCTAAAATTGACGATCGAAGGCAAGGAAATCCCGATCGAATTTAATTTTGGAACGCTGGCTAAAGCGATTAATGAGCATCTGCCTGCCGGCGAGCGCGTTTCTCTTGTTGAGAGAAAATTGACGCAAACCGTTCCCTCCAAGCCGGAGGTCGAGATATTGGTGATCAGCGGCCGCGCTTGGGCCCCCTGGGCCGTTGTTGAGGAGCAGGTTTTAGAGAGCTTAAAGCGCCTTCCCGTGGGAACCACGGTGCGCGAGATCGACGGCCGCGCTCCCGAAGCCCAGGCGATTCTTAAAGACATTAATTTTCCGATTGCCCCGGTTGTTTTACTGAAGCCCTTAAGCGACGAGGCCGCTAAAAATTTAGAGGGCTATGTGCGCCAGGGAGCCTTGGAAGTCAAGGGCAAAAAGAAGAATCTTTACGCGGTGCGCGGGTTGTCCTCTTCCGGCGTTTTGTGGCAGAAAAAAGAGAAACCGGAGAAGGACCTCCAGCTTTTTTTGATGAGCCAGTGCCCTTACGGCGTGTCGGCGCAAAAGGCGCTTCTTACTGCCGAAAAAGAGGGGAAAATGCCTGCCGGGACCCGGCTTTCTTTTCATTACATCGTGGACAAAACGCCCGGGGCCGCAAAAGGACCGGCGGCGTTTAACAGCCTTCATGGCGCAGGCGAGCTGGAGGAAAACGCCCGCCAGATGGTTTTACAGAAGTACCAGCCTGAAAAACTGCGCTGTTATCTTGAAAAACGCCTGGCCAGCATTGACTCTTCTTTTTGGGATGAAGCCCTGGAAGCTTGCGGCGTGGATTTGGCCGGATTTAAATCTCTCTACAAGGAGAAATCCCAAGGACTTCTTGACGCTGATTACGCCTTGACCGAGTCGTTGAATTTTAAAAGTTCGCCGACCTTCCTATGGAAAGGGCGCTACGTTCTCTCCGGGCTGGGCAGTTTAAGCCGTCTTGAGGAGTTTAAAGGCGTTGATTTCACGCAAGCCGGCGCCGGCGCGTCCACAGGGGGAAAGTGCCAATAAAAGGGGAAGCAGGAGGGGAAGAAAGTAGGTAGTAGGTAGTAGGTAGGAAAAAGAAGGGAAAAAATTTTTCCTTTTTTTACCTACCTACTACCTACTACCTACTACCTACTTCTTTAAACCTATTTTAATTTTCCCCCTGTATTCTGTCTGCTGTATCCTGTATCCTATTTAATATATGCGGGTGTCCGGTATTTTCTTTCGGACCGCGGCCATGCTGTTGACGGCGGCTTTGGTGCCGACCTTCCTGATCGGTTTCATCCAGATGCAGATTGTTCAAAGCTCCTTGGAAAAGGATTTTGAATTGGTCAAAGCGCGGTTGGCCGAACGCACCGCTAAAAACGCCACCGAATTTTTGAAGGGTTATTCGAGCCTGCTCTCCACGATCGGAGAGCTCGATGAAATATCGCGGTTTAAAAAAGAGGATTACGTTTCCGTCATGAAGCGCGTTTTGGAGTCGCATCCCGTGATAGCGGAGATGGACCTTTATGACGCCAATGGCCAATGGATCTACGGCATGGAACGCATTCCGGGAGCCGTGGCGAGCGAAACGCGGCCGGCCGAATTGATGCCTTTTGTTCAGGAGAAGGTGGAGCAGTTGGGCCAGTTTTACGGAGCGATCACGCCGGTTTCGGGGTATCCCGGCATTGAGCTTTACGTTCCGATCAGGAAACGCGGCACCAGGGCGATCGTGGGGTATCTTCGAAGCGTCATGAGCCTTCTGGCATTATCGGAAAGCTTGGCCGAGATCAAAATCGGCAAGAGCGCGGAGCTTTTCATCGTTGATTTTAGAAAGAGGCTGATCGCGCATTCTAATTACAAGAAGGTGTTTCGCGAAAGCCCGATGGAGGTGGACCCGGTACTGATGGACCGCATCGGCAAGCTCGGCGTCTACCAAACTTGGAGCGGGCGCTTGAATTTTAACGACAAAAGGGAGGTGGTGGCCGCTCTCTACAAGCTTGACGACCAGCCGTGGGTGGCGGTCAGTTTCCAGGAGCGCTGGGAGGCGTTCGTGGTGATGATTGAGATGCGCCAGCGTTTGGTGGAGGTTATTTTAGTCGGGATTTTGACTGTTTTGATTTTCGCGATTTTGTTCGCCAACCGCATCAGCCAGCCGATACGAACCTTGACGCGGGCGGTCAGGCAGATCGTGGCCACTGATTTTGTCCAGCCTGTCACTGATCCCCTGCCTAAACCCAATAACGAGATCGGAGAACTTGCCACTGCGTTTGAAGCGATGAGCAAGGTGCTGGCCAACAGAACCCATGAATTGATACGCGCTCAAGAGGAGTTGAAGCGCTTTAATTTGGAGTTGGAGGCCCGCGTTGAGGCGCGCACCAGGGAGCTCAAAGCCACGCAGGAGGAACTCATCAAGCAAGAGCGGCTGGCCGCCCTGGGACAGATGGCTTCCGTGGTGGGCCATGAACTGCGAAATCCGCTGGCGGTGATCAACAATTCAACCTATGTGATCAAAAGCCGTTTGGCGGGGGATAAGGATGCCGCCGCCGGAGTGGATCCTAAAATTTTGCGCCATGTCAGCATTATCGAAGGGGAATTGCATGTGGCCAACCAGATTATATCCGAGATTCTGACTTTCGCCAGAACCAGGGAGATTCAACCGCGAGAAATCGATCTTCACGAATTCCTGGAGGAAGTCATCTCTAGAATCACGGTTCCGGAGAAAACCTCCATTGTCAAGCGTTACGCTCATGAGCAGGTCCGCGTGCGGGCTGATCCCGATGAAATCCGTCAGGCGGTCAGAAATTTGGTTATTAACGCGTTTGACGCCATGCCTAACGGAGGAGAATTGACCGTGGCCACTTCGGTTAACAAGAGCCATTGCATTCTTTCCATTTCGGACACCGGAACGGGCATTACGCCGGAAACCATCGCCAAAATATTCACCCCGTTTTTCACCACCAAATCCAAAGGCACGGGCTTGGGCTTAGCTGTTGTTAAAAAAGTTTTGGACAGGCACAATGGGGAACTTGCCGTCGATTCCGCCGTGGGCAAGGGAACGACATTTCATCTGAAGTTTCCCTTTGGAGGGGCCAGCATCGGCGGAGTTAAACCAGAAGAGAAGAAGGCGGTGGGATGATGGGGGGGGATGTGGCGACCAGGGTTTTGATCATTGATGACGATCAAAAACACCGGGAATCGCTGGCTGACGTGGTGGATAGTTTCGGTTACCAGGCGGATTCGGCCGGCAATTTCGAGGAGGCCAAAAAGAAAATCCAGGAAAGCGGCCCCTTTCATTTGGTTTTGCTGGATTACCTGTTCGGCCCCAACCAGAAAACGGGTCTAGATGCGGTGGGAGAGTTAAGGCAGTTTTTACCGGTAGAGGAAGTGCCGATTTTAATGATGACCGGATACGCTTCCCTGGACGTGGCGGTGCGCGCGGTTCGTGAAGGGCTTTCCGATTTTTTAATTAAACCGATCGATCCGGAATATTTAAAACATACGCTGATCAAACATCTCGAAAAAGCGAGATTGGTCAAAGAAAACCAGAGATTGATGAAGGAACTGCAGATTAAAAATGAAGAATTGGCCCGCTTAAACGATCTTAAAAGCAAGTTTCTTTCTTTTTGCGCGCATGACCTATCCAACACCGTTTCCTCCTGCACCATGGCCAATGACCTCTTGCAGGTCAATTTGGGCCAGACGGCCAGTCCTCAAATCAAAAGGCTGTTGGAGCTTTTAACCGATTCGTTGGATCAGACCCAGCGCCTGATCGGAGACCTGGTGGATTGGGCCGCGATCGAAAAAGGAAAGTTCCATATTGATCAAGCAAAAACCAAGGTCGAAGATTTTTTGCGGGCTCCGATTTTTTCCCTGATCAAGCAAAAGGGGTGGGCTAAGGGCATTAATTTTGAGATGAACTGCCGCGTTGATCCGAGCGCCATGATGACGATGGACGCCAAGAGGGTTCTGCAGGTTTTGACGAATTTGTTTGAAAACGGTTTGCGTTACAGCCCCTCCGGCAGTTCACTGGCGTTTACTTTGGAGAAAGACCAGGCCGGGCAGTTTTTTATTTTTCACGTCGCCGACTCGGGCGAAGGCATTGATCCGGAGGAGGCGCCGCATCTTTTTGAGAGTTTTTATCAAGGCAAAGACCCTAAAAAACAACGCGGCCGCCTGGGCTTGGGGCTTTCCATCGCCAAAGAGATCGTTGAGGATCATAAGGGAGAGATTTGGGTCGCCTCCGCCGGCGTTGGCAAGGGGACCACGTTTTCGTTTAAAATTCCGATCGAGAATTCGACGCCCGCTTAAATGACCGGA
This sequence comes from Elusimicrobiota bacterium, assembly GCA_016205025.1. Taxonomy (GTDB): domain Bacteria; phylum Elusimicrobiota; class Elusimicrobia; order JACQPE01; family JACQPE01; genus JACQJO01. The sequence goes on along the minus strand of JACQJO010000024.1, from coordinate 8,826 downwards.
AAACCAGTTATAATGATGGCGACCGGGTTGGGCTTGAATTGGGCGGAGAATGTAAACCTGGAGGCGTAATGGCTGAATCGAGATCGGATAAAAAAATTCGCGTTGTTATTTGCGATGACCAAACCTTATTTCGCGAGGGGCTTCGCGATGTTTTAGACGGCGAAAAGGGAATTGAGATTGTGGGCGAGGCCTCCAATGGCCAGGAAGCGGTTTCGACCTGCCGAAAACTCCAACCCGACGTTGTGCTGATGGATATCCGGTTGCCCCAATTAGACGGTATCTCGGCCACGCGCGTGGTGCGCAAGGACTGTCCCAAAACCAACGTGGTGGTTCTCTCTTCTTATGAAGATGAAGCCCACGTGCTGGAAGCCATTCAGGCCGGAGCCAACGGATACCTCTCCAAAATGCTGCCGGCCAGAGAGCTGGTTAACGCGATTAAAACTTTTTCCCAGGAAGGCGTTTTGATCCCGCAGCCCATCATGGGCAAGCTAATGGAGGGAATCCGAAAAATTTCGGCGGCCCAGTTGGAAGCTTCCTTGATCAATCTCACCAAAACCGAGTTGGCCATCTTGGCCATGGTGGGGCGCGGATGCTCCAACGACAAGATCGCTAAGGATTTGACCTCTTCGGTGAAAACCATCAAAAATCACTTGAACCGCATCTTCAGGAAACTCAACGTCAAAAACAGAACGGAAGCCGTCCTAAAGGGAATTGATCTGGGATTGATCAGCCCCGAATCCGAAGGACAAGCGCGATAATTTCGTTTCCCTTTTCCGCCTTAGGCGTCTACTAGCAAAGCCGGTCTTTTCGAGTTAGATTATTAGTACATGAATTGCCGGGGTCAAATCCTTGTTCCTTCTCTTTTTGTTTTTCCGGGGCTGGTTCTTTTTGCCATTTTGATCGTGGAGGTGGCGAAGCTCTCGCAGCAGAAAGTTTTGATGCAGTTCGCGATGGATACATCGGTTTTTATGGAGGCCTCTCAATTGTCCGACGCGGCGAATCGCTTGGCGTATCTGAATTCCCCTTGGCCTACCCGCGTTTTGCAGGCTAAAGATGATGAATTTGAGGTATGGAGATTCGACAAGTTGGGTTCCAATAGCGTGTGCGGCAAGGACACCTGCTTTTCTTGGCATTATTTCTTAAAGAACGGAGTTTATCCCGGCAGTTTGGATAAACCGGTGGCTCAACAGCCGAGCATTTATCCTTCCGATGACGAGAGAACGCTGGGAGACACTTGGCAAGGGATGTTCCGCGCGGATGTCAGAGACGCCTCCGCCCAGCAATTTTTGGCGCAACGAAACGCCAATAATGTTCCCGATCCGCCTATTAATCTCGGAACCTGGGTTTTGTTCACCCTGGAAGATATTGACCGCCAACCCAGAGGAGGCTTGAGCACGCAAGTGATGGTGGATGACGCTAAGGTGCTTTATGCCAGCTTGATCGAGGTGTATACCTATTTTTACCAACTGGCCAGCATGGTGCGTTTGGTTTACGAAAAATTAAACAAGGTGTTTTTCAAAAAGACCTTTTGGCTTAATACCGGATTCACGCCGGACGGAGCCTTGGCCCCGGGCGCTCTGACCATCAGAAATCACTGCACCATGACGGTCACTTCTTGGTTCACGATATTTACAAGCATGGGTTTTCCCGATGCGCGCCGCTGGGAGCCCACTCCGATCACAGCCGCAGGGGGGCAGGGGCGCTGCGGCGATGAATCCCCCAATGCCGGCATATGGCAGTTATCCACCATTCCTTCCATGGCTTTTGACAACCGCGAAAGGCTTTTGTTCGGCAAATACCATTACACCGGACCGGGCAACCATTTCGGAGTGGTTTACCGAGATCTTTTTGAGGGGTTCGATCCCTGGGTTACCGCCTCGGCCGAGGTTTCAGGAGGACGGATTTGGCCCAAACCAAAGCCGACGTTCCAGGTGAGGTTAAAGCCGTGAAAGAGAAGGCAACAAAGGCGACAGAGGCCACAAAGGCGACAGAGGGAGTGGAATTAAAGACTTTTATGCCTTTCCGTTTTTGGCCTTTGTCGCGTCTGTGGCCTTTATCGCCTTTTTTAAAAAATGGGCAGGCTACCACCGAAATGCTTTTGTTGGTTCCTCTCTTTCTGATTGCCGCGATCGGCATTGTCAAGATTTTCGCTATCTCGGTCATGGTGCAGAAGATGGAGCTCGGCATGTATTACGCGGGGCGGCGCTGGATGCTGGAATCGCACAAAAACGCGGCGTTTGGTTCCTGGGATCAGCGCACTTTATTGCCGGACATCGAAAACCGGCTGGCCATTTTTTTGGGAGCGGACGATCCGTTTAAAGAGCAGTTTTTGGGATTTAAACGCCAGGACATCCGTTTGAAGGTGGAGCCGACCATTATTTACGGCGTTTTGACCTTGAATGTTTACACCAAGGGATTGATTCCGTTTAGGCCGGAGATGGAAAAAGAATGGGAGATCGTCAAATACGTGCCCACGCGCGACCGGCCGATTAGGTGGAGCATCCCGAGCTTGGCGGCGCAATGATAATAAAGGTAAAGGTTTAGCATGGGGGAGTTGCCCTTGCCCCCAGACCCGAGAACCAGTCCCGACGGTTCTCCCCGCGTGCTCGCGGGGCCCCTCTCCACTACTGGGTTCAAGGACAACTCCCCCATGCTAAACCCATACAGAGAAAGGCTAATAATAGTAATGAGGTACAGATATGAATGATAAAGAAAATGGCGGAAGGTCAGGCGGTTCTTCTAAAAAGTGGGACGCCGAATCCCAAGAGGAGTGGCGTCGCACGCAGTTGATGAAACGGCGCAAGTTGGAGCTTTGGTTTAGGAAAAATTGGCTTTATATCGTGATTGTGGCGGGCGTTTTTTTCTGTTTCGTTTTGCCCATCGCCTATTTGCAGACTTTAAACCCGGAAACCAAGAGCTTTATTCTGGGGGTCAACTTCGGGTCTCTGCCCATCTATATTATCCAGACCTTGATTTTCGTGGGGTTCCTTTATTGGCTGCATTATGGCGGCGGCCCCTCGCGCATGAGGGGAACCAAAATTAATCTGGAGATGGATGCCAAGATTAAATTTACCGATGTCATCGGTCTCTCGGAAGCTAAACGCGAGGCGTTGGAAGTGGTGCAGTTAATCAAAGACAGGGCTAGGGTCAAAAGGATCGGAGGAAAAATCGTCAAAGGTCTTTTGATGATCGGGCCGCCCGGGTGCGGCAAAACCCTTTTGGCTAAAGCGATCGCGACGGAAGCCGGGATTCCTTTTTTGGCGGCCTCGGGAGCGGAATTCATCGAAGTTTTCGTTGGCGTGGGAGCGGCGCGCGTGCGCAAATTGTTTAAAGACGCCCGCCTTTACGGCGACGCGTACGGAGGCGCCATCGTTTTTTTAGATGAGCTTGACGTGATCGGCCGGCAGCGCGTCAGCTTCGATGCTTTTGGCGGCGGCCAGGAGCTTAACTCCACGACTAATCAGCTTTTAACCGAGATGGACGGCATTGAGCCCAGCCACAACGTGGTGGTGATCGGCGCCACCAACGTGGTGGAGGAGGCTTTGGACCCGGCCTTGCTTCGACCCGGCCGGTTTGACCGGAAAATTTTCGTTGACCGGCCGAATCTCGAGGAGCGCCAGGCGATGTTTGATTACTACCTGAAAAGGGTTCAGTACGATCCTGCCATAGAAGTGGGACGGCTGGCCAGGAAAGCGGTTTACAAGACGCCGGCCGAAATTCAAAACATCGTTCAGGAGGCCGCGCTGATTTCGGCCAGAAACGGCAGTGAACGCATCGGTTACAGGGAAATTTCGCAGGCGATTGAACGAATCGAGCTTGGCGTGGCGCACCGCTTAAACATGACGCCTCACGAGAAAGAAAGGGTGGCGTTTCATGAGGCCGGGCATCTGGTGGTTTTGTACCTGCACCACCCCTCCGACGAGGTTTTTAAGGCCTCGATCATTTCGCGCGGCGGCGCCCTGGGCGTGGTGCACCATCAACCCAGAGAGGAGATGTTTACCAAGAGCAAGGATGATCTTTACGCCACGATTAAAGTGGCCCTGGCCGGGTACGTTTCCGAGAAAATCCGCTACGGAGTCACCTCTTCCGGCGTGGCTTCGGATTTTGCCAATGCCATGGCCATCGCCCATGACATGGTGTGGCGCTTTGGGATGTCGCGGGACGGATTTTTTGGCGATTTTAACCGCATCCCCAAGGCCCAGCTTTCGGAGGCGTTTAAAGAAAAATTGAATAACGAATCCCAGCATATCTTAAACCAAGCCGAGCGGGAAACGGGGCAGATTCTTAAAGCGGAATGGAAGCTGGTGGAGCGTTTTGCCAATGAATTGATCGCGAAAGAGGAGCTGGAGTACGACGAGATTGACGTTATTTTTAAGGAGTACGGCCGCCAGCCGGTTTATAGGATAGGGGGAGAGGGGAAGGTCAGCGGTTAGCGGTGAAATAAGTAGGGACAGACACTATTTATTTTCTAATAAATAGTGTCTGTCCCTACTTATGGCGTTTTTCTGTAAGCAGGTGTCGGAATTATGTCATCTCGATCGGATCGAAAAAAGTTCCTTTTACTCCTTTTGCTGTTGGCCGCCGGCGTCCTAGCCGCCGGTCTTTTGTTGGTCAGGAAAATTGCGGGTCCGGCGGCGGGCCGCCGCCACGTTCGCGATGGATTTGAGCTCGGTCACGCCCCTTCCATGGTCAGTGAAACCGTGCGCGCGCATGGCCCCGGTTCGCGGGTCAAGGCTGGCCCTGCTGTCAAGGTGCCGGATTCCAGGAAAGTTTCTTTGCCTTTCGCGAGCCCCGAGGAAACGTCAGGGCTTTATTTTTTTGACCCAGGCGGCCGGCCGCGGCCGGCTCCGCAGGCCCTTGAGCTCCAAGAGGTTGAGCCTAATTTTCCCTCCGCCTCGATGGGCGGCTCGGGCCAGCCTTACGATAGAACGCGGGGCGAGAGCGCGCGTTCGGCGCCGCCTGAAGAGTTGAAGTCAGAAGATTCCCAAAGCGACGAGCCCGGCAAGCCGAAGAAAAATCGCAATGCGCGCCGCCGCGCAAGGCCGGCAACGGCCGCGCCGGGCGCGGCCGAGGATTTGGCCGTCGAAGATTATATTTTGACGGATGAGGAGCTATCGGGTTCCACGGTTACGGCCGAAATGGAATATCAAGACCCCGGGTTTTACCAGACGGAGGGGATCACGGCGCGCGCCAAGGAGAAGATGGACAAGCGAGGCTCTTGGTACAACCTTTTTAGAGAAAAAATTCGCGTGATGTCCGGGCGTTGGAACAAAGAGCCGCCGCCGATCGAGGATTTGAGGCGCCGGACTTTTGTTTCGCGGCAAGGCGGCAGTTCCCCGCAGGCGGAACGGGCGGCCGGAACGCAGGACACGGTTTATTGGGGAAAGCGGGGTTCCACCTTGGTCATACCGGATGAGGAGTTGACGCGTTCTCTGGGCGCCAAAAATATCCCTGACCCGCAGGGGATCAAGCCCGGCGATCCCGCCAATCAAAACGTGGCGGAAGGAATGTTCATGGGCTGGGTGTTCAGCTGGCGTCCGCGGATGATCGAGGTCGGGGGGCAAACCGGAGCCCGGCAGGTCGTAGTTTCCAAATGGCAATCCTGGCAGGCGGCTTTAAACCAGCAGTTCGGCAATCTCAAGCTTCCCGGGCAGGACGTGAAGAAATTGGTTCAAGATTTTTTGGGAGACATTTCAGGCTGGAATGAAATTTTAAGCAACGTGGTTTTTTGGTTTTTCGAAAACGAGCCTGCCGGCTGTGTTTCTTTTTATTCCGACGTTGACATTACCATGATACATCCCCGCTTCGGCACAATATCTATTCCCAATTGTGCCGGCAGTTGGAGCGCGCCGCCGCCTTTTGTGCTTAGCCGCTGCGTTGGTTCGGGAGAAAGTCCCAACGACGGTTTTGAAACCGTGGTGCCCCCTATTTACGCCGGGAGCTTGTTTAACCTTCCGGAGGTGATGGTGCGCCAGGGCTGTGACTGGAACAGTGATTTATGCGTGGAGTCGGTGCCTTCCGGTTTTTACCGCAGAAGCCCGGGGGAAACCCCCGGCGGCGCGGACGGCGGGCCGAACAATCCCAAGCACATTGTGCGCATTGTCCAGCATTTGGGTTACGGAGTATTCCGTCTGCAGTATGGGGTGTGCGTTAAATGCGAGAATCCGGATGACGCGGATGACTGGCCCCAGACGCATCCGAGCTTTTGGCCTTCGATTTACTTTAATCTTTACCGTAATTTTGACGGATCAACCACGGGTTTGAAGCGCTGTTTGCCGGCATCGGCGCCCAACAGGAAGGTTTTGATCGCCTGTACGCGCTGGGGAAACTGCGCGCTGGAGAAAAGATGCAATTTTACCGCGCTTCGCGATTTTAAGCGCCATAGCGCCGATTTCCGGAAATTGGCCGAGCAAAATCCGCAGATGTCCACCGAACAGGTTTGCGATATGTATTACAAGATCACCCCTAATATCCAGCAGTGTTTGGCGTCGGGGGGCAATAGCTGGCCGGAGCCATTGCCGGCGGGGTGCCAATAAATAGGGACAGACACTACTTTTCTAGAAAAGTAGTGTCTGTCCCTATTTATTGGCCTTTACCACTTTTTAAGCCCTAAGCCCTATTCCCTAAGCCCTTCAAATTTTAGGGACTTTAGTTCTAATTTCAAATAGGTCTTTGGGCTCAACACAAAAGACGTCTTTTGTCCTATCCTATTGGTTCCTGGGGGCGGGTAACACGGTGGAGTTTCAATTGTAAGGAGAACTCTGCCTTTATATGAGAAGAAGAAGGCCGGCGGACCGCGGTGATTATGGGCGGTCTTGGGCGAGCGAACTGAAAGGAAAGTGGGAAGGCCTTTCCCGTTACGAAAAGAATTGGGCCACGGCCGGAGCGGGCCTGGGCGCCGCGGCCGGGCTTTTTTTATTGGCCTTTGCCATGGCTTCGGGGCCGGATGATTATTTAGATGACGGTTCGGTGAATTTGGCCGGACTCTCGGCGGCATTTCCGGCGGACAGCGAGTTTATCCGGCCCCAAACTCCGGCGCAAAACGAAGATCATTCCGATTTTTTAAATCTCGTTAAGGGCGGCGAGGAAAACCGCGTTTTTGAGGAGCCTCCGGATGAAGAGGATGAGGAGCCGGAGGAGGAATTGCCGGAGGCGGCCGGCGGGGCCGGCGCTCAAAATCAGACGACCGTCGCCTCGGTAGGGCCTTTGCGGTCCCTGCTTAGCCAACAGCAAAATTCCGGCGCGAACGGCTTGCCTTCTTATTTTGCTCCCCCTCGCCCCTCACTTTATAAGACGGACGGCGAAACAGCCGGTTCGATTTTTCCAAGCTATGGCGTCACTTCGGAACAAACCAAACAGTTTGCCAGGTCCAATAAGAATTTATCCACCAGGAGGTTGGCCGGCGCGGGCAAGACCGGTCAATCCACCGCCTTGGGTTCCAGAAAAACGGCGCGATTCGGCCTTGATGCCCTAGATTCTGCCAAGGCGGCTCAAGCGCGGCAGGGCGGCATTACGGCCGGCCCGGATGTGGCTTCGGCGCAGGGCTGGCCGGATTTATTGAATGTGCCCAATCCGGCCGCTCATTCCGATTCAACGATTAATGTGCCTCCCGGCACTCCTCCGGCGCCGCCGCCTCCAACCCCTCCTCCCGCGCCCCCCGGACCAGGTCCAGGGGGAGGATGGCAAGGCGGACTGCGGCTTTGCTATAGGCCCACGGGTTCTTCCGATGACGGACGGCGCCATATCAGAATTTGGGATAACTGCCGCCAGGACAATGACCGGGTGCATTTCAGCGCCACCAAGATGAACCAGTATCCTTTGGGGATCATACCGTTGACGAATACGCCCCAGCAGGTTTCTTTTCAGGTATCCCGCCTTGACGATCCGGCCACCTTAAAAATTGAGCCGGCCGACATCACTGAAACAGGAACCACCGACGCCGGAAAAACCAGAACCATCGCGATTGATTTCACCAACAACGGCCAGTACAGGGTATTCGCCTGCAGTGGCCTGATCGATAATTTTTTGGCCGATGACGGCTTGTGGCGTTCGGTGGGCGGAGCGCTTCCGGAACCTTTTATGCCGAGCATTGTTCCGGAAAGCAAAAGTTGCAACGTTTTTTTGAAATGCGGCTTGGGCCCTCCGGGGACGGGGGGGCATCTTGTCCAGCTTCAGCCGGGCCACGTTCCTTTAATCAGCCGCAATCCCAGCTGCGGCGATGGGGCGGATGATTTTGCTTTCGCGCGGGAGCCGGAGTGCCAAGCTTCCACGGCCAACCAAAACTGTAATCAAGCTCATCCCGGTCAATGTTCTTTGCCCAATACCTGGGGTTGCAGCGCCCAAGGGCGCTGTGTCTGCCAAAATCCGGCGCCAGGGGTGCCGCAATTCCGGAGACTGCAGTCCGGATGAGCGCTGTGTGCGCGGCGAATGCGTGCCACGGGAAGGATGCAATTGCAATTTGGGCGGAGCATGCCGTTGCAGCCCGCAAGAGCGGTGTGGACCCGGCGGAGCTTGCGTGGAGCGATAGAGGACGCGGGGTATGGGTTTAGCGCAGGGGAGTCACCCTTGCCCCCAGACCCGAGAACCAGTCCCGACGGTTCTCCCCGCCTTCGGCGGGGCCCCTTTCCACTACTGGGTTCAAGGGTGACTCCCCTGCGCTAAACCCTTACCTTCCAAATAGGGACTTCATCCCCGCTAAGTTAATTTTTAATCCCTTCGCTTAAAGAAGAAAAAGAAAGACCACCGCCCCTTCCCTAAGATTCCCGTCTAATCGTAAAGTACCTCTTCTTCTTTTTCTTTCTGATCTCAAATAACCGTACGATAGTC
>JACQJO010000001.1 GCA_016205025.1 Elusimicrobiota bacterium | reverse complement strand
AGTCGTTACCGAAGAACAGATCAGGGATTACATTGAGAATCATACAAAGGAAGATGATGAAAATTTTACGATTGGGAAGTCTTAAGCCGCCTTTAGGCGGCGACCCATCCTGTGCGCTTACAGCGCACAGTGGTTGAGTTTGTATTCTCCGCAGATGAGGAGCGTACGCTGTCAAAAAAGAAAAAATGGTGCCTGAAAAAATGGTGCCTGGCACCATTTTCATTTTGGATTGTTGTTTATGTAAGTTAAAGCGTTCCGAACTGCCGGTCGCCGCAGTCGCCCAAGCCGGGAACGATGAAGCCTTGATCGTTTAAGCCTTCGTCAACCGCGGCCAGGTAAATGTCCACGTCAGGATGAGCCCGGGTTAAAACCTTGACACCCTTGTTGGCCGCGATCAAAGAAATCATGGCAATTGTTTTAGCGCCCTGTTTTTTAAGCAGTTTAACGGCATGGACTGCCGAACCCCCGGTCGCCAGCATGGGATCCACCAGCACAACCAAAGTATCCTTGCGCATTCTGGGCACTTTGACGTAGTACTGCACCGGTTTTAAGGTCGTTTCATCCCGGTATAGGCCGATATGGCCCATGGTTGCTTTGGGATAAATCTCGATCATGCCTTCGGTCATGCCGAGCGACGCCCGAAGAATGTTGACCAGAATAATGTCAACGCCGACGCCGATGCCTTCGGCCTTGCCCAGAGGGGTTTGGACCGCGATTTTTTTGGCCGGAACCCGGGACAAGACTTCCCAAAATAAAATTTTAGCCGCCTCTTTTAGATGCCAGCGAAACTTGGGCGGTTCGGTATTTTTGTCGCGCAGACGCATGAGGTGTTCTTGAAGAAGCGGATGGGAGATGATATGGATGGCGGACTTGGCGGTCATGCCACCGAAGTTGAAAGCAGCGCTTCCATTGACGCGATTCTTTGTTCGTAAACCGGAAACTGCCGGCATAGTTTTAAGACCTCCTCTTTAATAGAGCGAAGTTTAGCATCGTTGTTTTTAGCCGCGATCGCCTCATCAATCCAAGAGGCGATCATTTCCATTTCTTTGGGCCCCATGCCGCGGGTGGTGATGGCCGGGGTGCCGATTCTGATGCCGCTGGTAACCATGGCTTTTTGGGGATCATAGGGGATCATGTTTTTATTAACCGTAATCCCGGCTTTGCCCAAACAAATTTCAGCCTCTTTGCCGGTGATGTTTTTGGCGCGAAGGTCCGCGCTGAAAAGATGGCAGTCCGTGCCGCCGGAAACAACGCGGAACCCTTTGTTCGTCAGCAGTTTGGCCAAGGCGCGGGCGTTGTTTAAAACTTTTGTTTGATAATCCTTAAATTCCGGAGCCAAGGCTTCTTTAAAGCAAACCGCTTTGGCCGCAATCGCGTGCATTAGGGGGCCTCCCTGGTTGCCGGGAAAATTCATTTTGTCCAAGTTAGCCGCGAGTTCGTTTTGACATAAAATCAGGCCGCCGCGCGGTCCGCGCAGAGTCTTGTGCGTGGTCGAGGTCACAAAGTTGGCGTAAGGCGCCGGGTTGGGATAAACGCCGGCCGCGATCAAGCCCGCGTAATGCGCCATGTCGGAGAGATGATAAGCGCCGACGCTTTTAGCCATCTCCTGAAATTTTTTCCAATCAAAAGCCCGGGAGTAGTTGGAGGCCCCAGTCACGATCATTTGGGGTTTTTCTTTTTCCACCAGAGCCGCCGCCTCGTCGTAATTGATGGTTTCGGTTTTGGGATCAACTTTCATGGAAGCGATCTGAAACATCCGGCCCGCGAGATTTAAGGGATGGCCATGGCTTAGGTGGCCGCCGTGATCTAGGGCCAGGGACACGATTTTGTCGCCGGGCTTAAGGACCGAAAAATAAGCGGTTAAATTGGCCTGGGTTCCGGAATGGGGCTGAACATTGGCGTGATCCGCTCCGAAGAGTTGTTTGGCGCGGGCAATGGCCAACTCTTCCGCAATATCCACGAATTCACAGCCGCCGTAGTAGCGCTTGCCCGGATAACCCTCGGCGTATTTATTGGTTAAAACCGTTCCTAAAGCCGCGATCACCGCCTCGGAGGCGTAGTTTTCGCTGGCGATCAGCTCCAAGCCATCCTCTTGACGTTTTGTTTCTTCCAAGATGGCTTTATAGATATCGGGGTCTGTTTTTAAAAGAGCATCAAGCATTGGGCAAAACCTCCAAAATTTTTTGCAGAGCGCTTTTGATTTCCTTAAAACAACGCCGGTAGACCTCATCGGAGCTTCCCATGGGGTCGGCCACCTCCAGGGTGATTTGTTGGGTTTCATCGCCTTTTCTATTCCTGGCCGCGAATTCTTTCATCAAAAAAGTTTTATTTTTAGCGGCCGGGAAGCGCTCCAAGACATAGTTTTTATGGAAGCTTTCCATGACAAAAATATAATCGGCCCCGTCAGCCATTTTGGGCTCAAGGGACGCGGGCGTATGGCGCACCCCGGTGACGCCTTCTTCCTTGAGAATATTAATAACGGCGTTCGGCACGGCCGTGCCCGCGTTGGCCGCGATTCCGGCGGAGAATGTTTGGATATTTTTACCGGCGGCCATTTTTTTCAACAGATATTCCGCCAAAACGCTTCGGCAGGTATTTCCGGTGCAGACGAATAGGATGTTCATTGAAAAGTAGATAGTAGATAGTAGATAGTAGATAGTTTTATTTGAGCCATTTTTCGATTTCCTTTTTTGCTATTGCGCCTTCACGTAAAATTTTCGGAGGGTCAACCGAAATGTCTACGACCGTTGAGGGGGCGCCGTGTGCGCTTTTATGTTTTTCCATCACAACGCATTTTGCCGCATTTTTAACGCTGATGGGAATATCCTCGCCGCGGACGGGTTCGGGCCCGCCGCTTTTGTTCGCGCTGGTGGCCACAACCGGCACGCCGGCGTTTTTGAGTATTTGAGCCGCGACCGGATGATCCGGCACGCGGATTCCTATGGTTGGCCCTCCGGCGATCGCGGCGCCAAGATCGCTAGCCGGAAAAATAACTGTCAAAGGGCCGGGCCAGAACCGGCGCAAGAGCCGGCGCACCTTCGGAGTAAGGTTTTTGGGATCAACGTAACGCCGCAACCGCCGGCCGTCGGCCAGAAGAAGCCCAAGAGGCTTGCGCGAATCTCTGGCCTTAAGGCTGTAGATTTTTTGTTTAGCCTTTTTGGATAGCCCATCGGCGGCTAAAGCGTAAACTGTTTCGGTAGGGAAGATAATCAGCTCTCCCCGCTGGAGCGCTTGCGCGGCTTTCTTTTCAGGCCGGGTCATGGCTGCTCCATAGCAACGGTCAGCTCGCCTAAAATTTTATCCCTCCGGCCTAAGTTTTCCGCAAGAGAGCCGGGATCGCCTCGCAAAATTTCTTCAAATTCTTTGGTCAATTCGCGTCCAATGGCCAGGCGGACTTGGGGCCAGTTTGCGGCGATAATTTTAAGGGTATTGAGTATTCGAAAGGGCGACTCGTGAAATACTACCGCGCGTTGGGTCGCCAAAGCGCCGGAGAGTTCCCGGCGTATTTTTCCCTTGGAGCGGGGTAAAAATCCCAGAAAGATGAAGCCGTCGCGTCCCAGTCCGGAAACGGAAAGAAGCGCGGTGCAGGCTGAAGGGCCGGGGATGGGGATAATACGAGGGCTTAGGCAATAGGGCTTAGGGCTTAAATGAGAAACGAGAAATTGGATTAGGCGGCGTCCGGGATCGCTGATGCCCGGAGTTCCGGAATCGCTCACCAGGGCGGCATTCTTGCCTTGCAGCCGGTTAAGGATATACTCCAGCGATTTTTCGGAGCGCTCATTCAGACGGATCAATTCTTTGGCTCCAATGCCGTGGGCCGCCAGCAGCTTGCGCGTCACGCGCGTGTCTTCGCACAAGATCGCGTCAGCCCAACGCAGGGCGTCAAGCGCCCTCACAGAGATGTCTTGAAGATTTCCGAGCGGTGTGGCGACGACAGATAGGGTCAGCAGGGCAGCAGGCTCTGGTTTTTGCTGTTGAAGACCGGCAGGTACTTGACCGTTAAGCGGTTGGCCAGCTGGGACAGCGCCATCAGGTCATCGGGGCCCAAGACGGATTCGGTCGGAAAGTGGATATTTAAGACCCCGACCGTTTGCTTGTGATCGTTTCTAAGCGGAATGGACAGAAACTGGAAACCGGGGCCGACCGGTATGTTTTGGCGCACGAAGAGGGGGTCGTCTTCCGGGCTTTTCAGGTAATAAGGATGGCCGGTTTGGTAAACGTGCCCCGCTATGCCTTGACCCGGCGTCAACCTTAAATTTTTAATGTGATCCATGATATCTTGGGAGAACCCTCTGGCCGCCACGATGCGCAGTGCTCGCTCCAGAGGATCAAACAGCATCAAGGAGCCGATCTTGGCTCGAGCCTGACGCAGGACTAAATCCAGAGCTTCATTCATATTTGCTAACTTGGGCTTGCGCAGCCAATTATATGTAGTGTTCATTGGGTTTCAAAACAAGAGTCTCTAGTCCTACGGCCTCTTGGGTCTAAAGATGTGAATGTAGCCATTATAGAAAATTCGTCATGCTAACCCTTACTTTCGCGGCGGCCCTGATCTATGTTTTTTGGAACGGCTTGCACGACTCCCCTACGATATTGGCCCAAATTTTTTCCACCCGCAGCATGGGCCCGCGAAGAGCCTTGCTGATGACCGGAGCTTTGGAATTCGTGGGCGCCGTTTTTTTTTCGGGCACGGTTTTAAAAACCATGTCATTTGAAAATACAGAGATCATGAACATTGTCCGGCCGGCGTCCCAGGAGATACAGGTTTTTGTTCTAAGCGCTCTTATGGTGGCGCTGGTATTTAACGTGGCCACGTGGTATCTGGGATTTCCCTCTTCGTCGACGCACGCTCTTTTTGGCGCGATTACGGGAGCCGCCTTGGCCCTGGGGATGGGCCGGGCCCATATCGTCATGGAATTGGCCGGTCTTTTCGGAGTTTTGCTGGGCAGCGCCGTGATCGGATCGGTGTTGGGGTTCCTGTTGACCCGGGGCGTTTATCGCCTTGACATTCCTTATCACTGGGGTGAATTTTGGGTTCCGCGGTTAAATACCGTCATGGCCGGCATTTTGCCGCTCCTTCACGGCGCCAACGATGTTTCCAAGGGTTTGGGCCTTTTTTTGATGGCCCGGGCGGCCGCCCCGGCGTCTTTCTGGAGCGGATTTTCCGTTCAAGGCTACATAGTTCTTTTCGCTTTAATGATCAGCGCGGGCATGCTTTTCGGGGAAAACAAAATTTTAAAGACCCTGGGCAGGGGAATTTTTTGCGTTCGGCCGATCCAGGGGTTGACCTCCGGCGTTGTGAGCGCCTCAACGATGGCGGGCTGCACCGCGCTCGGATTCCCCATTTCATCCACGCAGGTTTTAGTCGGCGCCCTTTTGGGCGCGGGCGCGGCCAAAAACGTCCGCCAGATCCGATGGATGGTGGTTGGCGAGATTTTGCTATCTTGGATCGTGACGTTGCCCGCGTGCCTTTTTTTCGGTTATTTAGCGGCCAAATTTTTGGGAAGCTGAAATGTTTTGGATTTTCCGTCGGCGTTTCGATTTTTATCACATGCTGGCCGAGCAAGCCAAAAAAAGCCGGGATACTCTGCAGGCTTTGGTGGCTTTCATGGACAATCCTTCCGAGGAGGCGGCTGGTAAGGTGGAATTTACCGAAAGGGAGGCGGACAAGAAGCGCACCGATTTAATCAAGGCTTTGAATTCCTCCTTCGTTACCCCCATTGACCGCGAAGATCTCTACGAATTTTCCCGGGCGCTAGATGATATGGCGGATTACGCCCGCTCCACGGTGGAGGAAATGAAGCTTTTCGGCGTGGTCCCGAACCCGCGCCTTCGGGAGATGGCGGTGGCGATGGAAAACGGGTCGCGGCTGCTCCTGGAAGCGGTGTGTCTTTTGCCGCAGGCTTCGGTTAAAAACGGCGCGATTTCGGAGTTTTTAATCAAAGTTAAAAAATTGGAAAATTTTATCGAGCGGATTTATCGCCAGGCTCTAAGAGAGCTTTTCGACACGACCGAGGTGATCGATATCTTAAAAACGCGCGAGATATACCGCCATCTTTCCAACGCGGCGGATCGAATGGACCAGGCGGCCAATATTTTGGGCGACATTTTGATGAAGTCGGCATGAAAACAAGAGAGGAGAGAGGAGTGAGGAGTGAGGCGATGCGGGGTATTAAATTTTTTCGTTTTGTTTTTTATTGTTTATTTCTAACGCTTCACGCCTCACTCTTCACGCTTCACGCCGAGAAGCTTGTCATCTATCACACCAACGACATTCATGGCTATATTTCGCCGCGAGAGGCTTCGTTTCATAAGGAGAACCCTAAGCGTTTGATCGGCGGGTTCGCCGTTCTGGCCCAGATCGTCCGCCAGGAGAAAGGCCCCTATCTTTTGCTGGATTCCGGAGATTTATTTTTCGGCTCTCCGGAAGGCAACTTGACCAACGGCGAGGGGGTTTTGGAGGCGGCCAATGCGTTGGGTTATGACGCTGTCGCCGTCGGCAATCATGAGTTTGATTTTGGCGAGAAAAGACTGCTGGCTCTGTCTAAGAAATTGAAGGCCCCTCTTTTAGCCGCCAATATCATGAAGCGTTACGTCAAAAAAGAGGAGCCTTCCAGGCCGGAATACGCCACGCCTTACATTATTAAGGAAAAAGAGGGGGTCAAGGTGGGCATCATCGGGTTGATCACGCAGAACACCCCGGTTCTGACTTTGCCCAGGCATGTGCGTAGGCTTAAGTTCTTGCGGCCCGTCAACTCGGCCAAAGAATTGGCCGGCCGTTTAAGGAGGGAGGAGGAATGCGATCTGATTATTCTTTTGACCCATATCGGGTTTGCCAAAGAGGGGGAGGATTTTGAGGATGACCGGTATTTGGCCCGGCAGGTCCCGGGCATTGATTTAATTTTAGGCGGCCACAGCCACACGCGCCTGACCTCGGCCTACCAGGAGCCAAAAAACAAAACGATCATCGTTCAAAGCGGCTCTTACCTTTCGGCGCTGGACAAGCTTGAGCTTACCTTGGATCCCAAGACCAAAAAGATCAAAAAGTTCGAGCACCGGCTGATTGATTTGTGGGTTGATGAAATAGGCCAGGATCCTAAAATTTTGCGGTTAATCGAGCCGTATAAGAACAAGGTGAACCAACAGCTTTCCCGCGTAATCGGCCGAACCCAGGGGGAGCTCTCCCACGCCCGGGGAGAAGATTCGATTTTAGGCAACCTGATCGCTGATGCCATGAAAGAGCAGGCCCAGGCTGACATCGCGATGCATAACACCGGCGGCATTCGTTCCGCGATCCCGGTCGGGGAAATCAGCCTGCGGCATCTTTATACCGCGTTCCCATTTGACAACACCGTCGTTGTCCTGGAATTAACGGGCGGGCAGATCAAGGAAATTTTGGAGAACAGTTTGACGGAACAGAAAAAAAGGATGTATGTTTCCGGCTTAAGCCTTCGTTACCGGTCTTCCCGTCCCAAGGGGCACAGAATTGCGGATATTTCAATTGGCGGCAAGCCGTTGCTGGTTACCAAAAATTACACGGTCGCGACCAATAGCTTTCTAGCCGAGGGGGGTGATGGCTACCCCACTTTTTTAAGGGCTTCCCGGAAAGATGATTTGGGAGTTTTGGTGCGCGACGCCGCTTCGCAATGGATCGCGAAAAGAAGCCCTCTTAATCCAAAATCCGAAACCAGACTAATTGATCTGCGTGGAAATTAGGGACCACGCGACCCCTTAATCATTGATAAAATAGACTCTCATACTTCTAATAACGAGCGGAGCAAGGCATGAAAAAAGTTAAAGATAAAGCGGTTGATTTTTTAATCGCCTTCAAACATTTTTTGCTGATCGGCAGCGCTTTTTTGCTGATCGGGGTGAGCTGGCGCCTGGTGGAAATCAAGCGCCGGTCCGATCATTTAGCTTTGGTGACCGCCAAAATTTTAGACTTGCGATTTAAAACCATTCAGGAACAGCTGGCGCTGTCGGCTCAACTGGCGCACGGTAAGACGGATGGCGACCGGCGCGTACTGGCTCGTTCTTTAACCAGCCTCCTTGAGGTCAGTCCTTATATTCAAGAAGCAGCCTGGGCCGGCGGCAAGAAAGAGGGGGCGCTGATACTGGAGCGCTCCAGGGGAGTTATTTCCCAGAAAAATAAAAGCGATATGCTGGCCAATGGCTTTTATGAGCAGTCTCACGAAATGGGCCGCGTCGTTATTTCACCCCTGCAGTACGATCACGAGAAAATACCGGTTTTCGGCATCGGATACCCCCTGGACGGCCCCGGAGGCGGGTCCATTTTGGCCAAGGTTAATTTATGGGATTTCATGAAGTCGCCCACCGAAGCGATTCAGGAGCTTTTGGGCTCCGGATTTGACATGGAGATTAAGGATTTCCGAGGCAAGCTTTTGGCCCATAAAACCAGCCCGGAATCCCTCAAGACGTTTTGGGGCCGGTTCCTATCTTCCCGCGCCCAGTCCGACACTTTGAATTTCGGCATTCAGGTGACCCCTAATCGCAACGCATTTAAAGAGGCTTTGCAGCCCGGCCGGTATTTTTGGGCCGCTCTGGTTTTGACGGTCATCCTGGTCGCATTTTTGTGATGAAGCTTAAAATCTTCGCCATTTTTGCGGCCGCCCATCTACTTGTCGCATCTGTGAATTTGAAAGTTGGTTTTGACTATGACGACACGTTGAGCTTTTCCACCCCCGCCTTCGATAAAGCGTTCGCCGCGGAAACGGACGGCGTCAAGCCATTCGGACAGGAATTTTGGCAGATCGTCAATAAAAATTATGGACTTGAAGAGCCCAAGTGGGGCGTCATTTTTTGGGCGCTTTTGTTTAAAGTCGCAGGTTTTGACGTTGTCATCATCACTGCGCGCTTGCCGGTCGATACTGAAGATTTAATCGCGAAGTGGAGCTGGCTTCACGACGGTTTTTATTTCACCAAAGAGAAGGCTCGTTTGATGAAAAATAGTCATTACGCCGCTTTTGTCGGTGATTCCGATTCCGATATGGAAGAATCCGATAAGGCCGGCGTTATCGCCATTCGCGCCCGGCGTTCTCCAAAAAGTTCGTATAAAGAGAATTATTCGCCCGGTAAATACGGCGAGTGGATTTTGCCGTTTTCGGGGTAAAAAATGGGGAGGATAGTAGATATAAGGAAAAGGTTTAGCGCAGGGGAGTCCCCCTTGAACCCAGTAGTGGAGAGGGGCCCCACCCAGCAAGGGTGGGGAGAACCGTCGGGACTGGTTCTCGGGTCTGGGGGCAAGGGGGACTCCCCTGCGCTAAACCTTTACGATATAAGCGAGACATTTTATGCGTAAACCTATCGTAATCGCCAACTGGAAGATGAATAAATCCTTGGACGAGGCTCTTGATTTTGCGGGGGAACTCAAAGCTAAACTGCCTCATGGAACGGTGGCCCACGTGGACATTATTATCTGCCCGGCGTTTCTGCATATCGCGCCGGTTGCTTTGAATAAAATTCTTCCCTCCGGCGTCGCCCTGGGCGCCCAGGACGCCCATTGGGAAGAAAAAGGGGCTTTCACGGGCTGCGTTTCGCCGGTTATGTTGAAAGACGTCAGAACCCGCTACGCCATTATCGGACACTCGGAGCGCCGGCGCTATTTTGGGGAGGCTAGCCCCATGCTCAAGGGCAAGCTCACCATGTCTATGCGGGCCGGGCTTGTTCCTGTTTTTTGCGTAGGGGAGGGCTTAGGCGATCGCCAGGCCGGCAAAACGTTTCAGGCGCTTGATGAACAGATGGCTGTGTTGGGCGACATATCGCGGGAGTTTTTAAGCGACCCATCGGAATTTATTTTGGCTTACGAGCCCGTTTGGGCTATCGGCACGGGTCACAACGCCACGGCCGAACAGGCCCAGGAAGTTCATGTTCATCTGCGGGAGCTCCTGACCAGTTATTGGGGCAGTGATCAGGCCCAGGCGACCCGCATCGTTTATGGAGGTTCGATTGCGCCGGATAATTTTGCCTCCATCATGGCTTGTGGCGACGTTGACGGCGGTTTGGTCGGAGGCGCCAGCTTGGATTGCGAGAAATTTCTAAAGCTCATCGAGATCGCGCGCGGCGGGGAAAATGGAAAATAGATTAGGCGTTGAAGATTTTGAGCTGCTGCTAGAAACCAACCGCCTGCTTTCCTCCAAGCTCGAGCTCTCCGAGCTTCTTTACTCGATCATGGATTTGGCCAGCCGCGTCATGAAGGTGGAAGCCAGTTCCGTCTTGCTTCTTGATGAAAAGAAAAAAGAGCTTTATCTTGACATCGCGGTCGGTGTGGCCGAAGAAAAGGTTAAGGGCATCAGGATTCCGGTGGGCCAAGGAATCGCCGGCGCCGCCGTTCATGATGAAAAATCCCTGATCGTCAATGACGTTAAAAAGGATAGCCGTTGGAAGGGCGCGGCTCTCCTTGCCGAGTCTGATTTTGACACAAAGTCGATCTTGGCCAGCCCCCTGCGGGTCAAGGGGTACACGGTGGGTGTCATCGAGGCCATCAATAAGGTTGACGGCTCCGGATTCAATGTTTTTGACCAGGAGCTTTTTGAGGCTTTTGCCAGCCAGGCGGCCATCTGCGTTGAGAACGCCAAGCTTTACACCAATCTGCGCGTTGAAAAGGAAAAAATAGAAAAAGTTTTTAAAGAGATGGCCGACAGCGCCGTGATGGTCACTCCGGAAGGCGAGGTTTTGGGCATGAATAATCAAGCCTCGCGCCTTCTGGGAGAGGGCCGCATCGCCAATCTCAAAGACCTGGAGGCTTTAGGGTATTTTTTCAGTCCGAGCTTGGGCGCGATTTTCAATGATCCCGGCAGAAACGGCAGCTTTGAGGCCCGCCGCCGCGATCCCCAGCTCCTCATTCTTTCGGGAACGTGGTCGCGTTTCGGGACGGATGGCGATGGCGAATGTCTTTTTTTGTTCCGGGACGTCACGCAGGAACGCAAGGAAGAGCTTATCCGAAAAAGTTTTCTTTCCGTCATCTCTCATAAGTTGCGAACTCCCCTGGTGGCGATTACCGGGTATCTTCCGTTTCTTCGCGAGGATCAGGATAAATTTACGGACGCCAACCGCCGCGCCTTGGACGCCATTGACAAGGAAAGCCGGCACCTTTCCTACTTAATCGAAGATTTGATCCGGTTTAGCACCGTGGCCGGCGTGGTTGATTTCGATGGCATAGCGCAGAATAGATCATCGGCTCACCGCCTAATGGAAGACGCCTTGAGTAAAGCCGGTCTTTTGGTTCAGTCGTACAAGGTTGCCGTTACCAAGAAGTTGGATAGCGAATCGCAGGTGATCGGCGACACCGTTTTGTTGATCGATACGCTGCGAAGCCTCATTGAAAACGCCGTTAAGTTTAACGACAAGCCTAATAAAACATTGAACCTCAAGGTGGAGGCGGCGGGCGACAGGGTCCATTTCGCCATCGAAGACAATGGTCCCGGCATTCCGCCCGAAGAGAGGGACAGGATTTTTCGCGGATTTCATCAGATTGAGAGCGATTTTACGGGGCAGGTTCAAGGCATGGGTTTAGGCTTGGCTTTCGTGAAAAAAGTGGTTGAGTTGCATCGCGGCAACGTCGAGCTTTCCAGTAAAGTCGGCCAAGGCTCCACGTTTACCGTAGTGTTGCCGAAAGCCTAAGGTGACGAAGGTAACTAAGGCAACGAAGGTTACAAAGGCAAGAAAATTTTTCTCCCCCCGCGCCTTTGTCACCTTAGTTACCTTTGTCACCTTAGTCGCTCTTCCCCTGAAGGCCCGATCAACCGCAACAATCAAATCAAAAACACCGCAGTCTAAGGGTAAGACTGAAAAAATGACTATTTTAAGTGAGTGGCAGGGCCAGATGAGCGCGATCACCGAGAGCGGCGCTATGGTCATTAAGGATACCGAATCATGGCAAGCTTTTTGGGTTCAGACCGGCCAAGGCAACGCTCCGGCGGTTGATTTTGAGCGGTATATGGTGGTGGCCGCTTTTTTAGGTTCCAAACCGACGGGCGGCTACGCCGTTTCCATAGAAAAGATCGAAAAGAAGAAACGCAAAATTATGATCAGCGTCAAAACAACAAAACCCACCAACAATTCTTTCGTGATCCAGGCCTTTACCAGCCCCTATCACATTAAAATTATTGAGCGCTCCGCCTGGCCGGTGGAATTTAAATATATCAATGAGAAGTGATCCTTCGACCCCCTTTGTCACTTTTGTCGCCTTTTTCACCTTTTTTACCTTTCCCCTGAGGGCTTTGCCCCAATTCCAGAAATTTTTTGAAGACAAGTATCAATTGCAAGCCAATTGCACCTTGTGCCATCTGGCCGGGCGGAGCGGCTTAAATGACTATGGCCGTGGATTCGTGGATAACGGATTGTCGGCGGCCGCGATCGACGCCCTGGCCAAGATGGATCTGGATAAAGACGGTTATTCGAGCGCCCAGGAAATCGCGGCCGGGTCCAATCCGGGCGATTCTTCGAGCACGCCCAAAAACGCAGGCGGCTGGCTTAAAAATCCCTATCCGGTCAGGCCTGATCTGAAATTGTTAAACAGCTCTTTTCCGGACGCCGAGCGTTTCACGATCCTGCGGGCCGTTCTTCCCAAAGAGGATTTGGCGCGCTTTCAAGGCATCGCCGGCGCAGTCATCGAAGATTTTGACCGCTATCTTTTTGTGATTTTGGCTAAAGGATCCAAAGGCGTTTTGGGAGGCTCCTCTTACGCCGGCGTTTTGGAGAAAGATTCCAGGGGCGCTAAATTAAACGTTTTTTTAGTTTCGGCAAACCCCAACGGCAAAATCGTTCGCGTTGAACCCGTGCGCGTTTGGCGGAGTATTTTCAAAAAAAGTTCATTCTTAAAAATGTTCCGCGATCTTTGGCCCGATGAAATCAACCGAATAAAGCTACCCGCGCCCATCGAACCCGAATTGGCCGGCGTCATCAAGGCCCAATTTGCCAAATGCGCCACGCAGATCGATCTGGCAATCGGTCCATAAATTTATAATGAAGGCTGGCGCAATTAAAATGAAAGACCTTTTTGGAGCCAAAGCAAAACTCGAAACTCCAGCCGGCCAGTTCAGCTATTTTCGGCTCGAAGCGCTCTCTAAAGCGGGCGTTAAGAATATTTCCCGGTTGCCGGTCACCCTGCGCATTATTTTGGAGAATTTGGTCCGCCACGCGGACGGCCGGTTGGTCAAAGAAGAGGACGTGCTGGCTTTGGCCGGATGGAACCCCAAAAAACCCGCCGCCAACGATGTCCCTTTTATCCCGGCGCGCGTCATTCTTCAGGATTTTACCGGTGTGCCGGCGGTGGTGGATTTGGCCGCGATGCGCGACGCGGTGCGCCGCCTTGGGGGAAACCCCAAAAAGATCAATCCGATTGTTGCCGTGGATTTGGTGATTGACCATTCGGTGCAGGTGGACGTCTTCGGCACGGCCGACGCGTTCGCCTTAAACGTTGATCTTGAATACAAACGCAACGGCGAACGCTACAGTTTTTTGCGCTGGGCCCAGAAGGCTTTTCGCAATTTTTCCGTCGTGCCTCCCGGAACCGGCATCGTTCACCAGGTCAATCTGGAGTATTTGGCCAAGGTTGTCTGGACCGGACAAGAGGGCGGCGAGATGACGGCGTTTCCGGACACCTTGGTCGGCACTGATTCTCATACCACCATGATCAACGGTTTGGGCGTTTTGGGCTGGGGCGTCGGCGGCATTGAGGCCGAGGCTTGCATGCTTGGCCAGCCTTTGTATCAATTGGCGCCGGAGGTGATCGGGTTTAAGCTTTCCGGTCAGATGCCGGCCGGCGCCACGGCCACGGATTTGGTTTTGACCGTCACCAGCATGCTTAGGAAAAAGGGCGTTGTGTCCAAATTCGTGGAATTTTACGGACCGGGAGTGGCGGCGCTTTCTTTGGCGGACCGGGCTACGGTGGCCAATATGTCCCCGGAATATGGCGCCACGGTCGGTTTTTTCCCCGTTGATAAGGAGACGCTTCGATACCTTAAAATGACCGGACGCCAAGAGGCGGCGGATTTGACCGAACGCTACATGAAGGAGCAGGGGCTTTTCCTGTCGGAGAATTCCCCGGAACCTGTTTTCAGCGATACCCTCGAGCTGGATTTGTCCAAAGTGGAACCCTGCTTGGCCGGTCCCAAGCGACCCCAAGACAGAGTGGCGCTCAAAGAATTAAGCCGCAGTTTCCCTGAAGCTTTCAAAACTTTTTTTAAACCGGGCCAAGCCCCCGCCGCTTTGCGCAAAACCGACGTTGAGATCGGCGGCCGCGCCCAAACGGTTGCTGACGGCTCGGTCGTGATCGCGGCCATCACCAGCTGCACCAATACCTCAAACCCGGCGGTGATGATCGGCGCGGGCCTCTTGGCTAAAAAAGCGGTGGAAAAGGGCTTGTCCGTCAATCCCTATGTCAAAACGAGCTTGGCTCCCGGCTCGCGTGTGGTGAGCGATTACCTTAGAAATTCCGGTTTACTGCCTTATCTTGAAAAATTGAATTTTCATCTGGTAGGCTATGGCTGCACCACCTGCATCGGGAACTCCGGGCCTCTGCCTGACGCGATAGCCAAAGCGGTCAAGGATAACGATCTGGTCGCGGTGGCTGTCCTTTCGGGCAATCGTAATTTTGAAGGCCGGATTCATCCCTTGGTTAAAGCGAGTTACCTGGCTTCCCCGCCTTTGGTGGTGGCTTACGCTTTGGCGGGGCGCGTGGATATTGATTTAACCACCCAGCCCTTGGCCGCCGGCAGCGACGGCAAGCCCGTTTATCTCAAGGACATCTGGCCTTCCTCCAAGGAGGTCCAGGAGACGCTCGGCCGTTTCGTGACCTCCAAGATTTTTAAGGAGCGCTACAGCGAAGTTTTTGAGGGTGATGAGCGCTGGAAAAGAATTCCGGTTCCGGAAAGCGACCTCTATAAATGGGATGAGAAATCCTCCTATATTAAAGAACCGCCTTTCTTTAAAGATTTTAAATTGGAACCCGAGCCGCCGCAAGATATCAAGGGCGCCCGGGTGTTGGCCTTGCTGGGGGATTCCATCACCACGGATCACATTTCTCCAGCCGGTTCGATTCATCCGGAAAGCCCCGCGGGCCGCTACCTCGTGGCCCAAGGCGTCGGTCAAAAGGATTTCAACAGCTACGGCGCGCGCCGCGGCAATTACGAGGTGATGGCGCGCGGCACATTCGCCAACGCGCGGCTCAAGAATTTATTGACGCCCGACGCCGAAGGCTGGTGGACCCGGCACGTTGCCAATAACGGCGGCAAAACAACGATTTATGAAGCTTCGGAGCGATACGCGAAGGAGGGCGTGCCTTTGATTATTCTGGGCGGCAAGGAGTACGGTTCCGGAAGCTCCCGCGATTGGGCGGCCAAGGGTCCGATGCTTTTGGGCATCAAGGCCGTGATCGCCGAAAGTTACGAGCGCATCCACCGCAGCAACTTAGTCGGCATGGGAATTCTGCCGCTTGAGTTTAAAAAAGGAGAAAACGCGGCCGATCTCGGTTTAACTGGGGATGAGTCATTCGATATTCCTGGAATCAAAAACGGCTTAAAACCGCGTCAGCAGGTGACCGTCACCGCGACCGGCAAGAGCGGCGGTAAAATCACGTTTTCCACCACCACCCGCCTCGAGTCGCCGGTTGAGGTAGACTACTATGTCAACGGCGGCATTCTGCCGACTGTTCTTCGGCAGATGCTTAAAGGAAAAAACTGACAGCCTTATGAAGGTTCTCGCGATGATGAGCGGCGGGGTGGACAGTTCGGTCACCGCTCATTTATTAAAGAAGGAGGGCCATGAAGTGGTGGGGTTGACCCTACGCCTCTTTGAGGTGTCCAAGGAAGGCGGCAACTGCTGCGGCAGTCCCCGCGACATCTATGACGCCAAGGAGTGCGCCCGCTTGATCGGGATTCCTCATTACAGCTTGGATGAAAGCGGTGAATTCAAACAGCAGGTCATCGAGTCTTTTAAGCGGTCTTATTTGATGGGCGAAACGCCCAATCCTTGCGTGGAGTGCAACCGCTCCATGAAGTTTGGGCACATTTTGGAACTGGCCAAGACCTGGGGTTTCGACGCGGTGGCGACGGGGCACTATGCAAAGATAAAAAAGATGCTGGATGCTGGATGCTGGATGCTGGATGAAAAAAAAGCAAGGCTCGGTTTGTATAAAGCTAAAGATAAGCAGAAAGATCAGAGTTATTTTCTTTACATGCTTAAAGAGAGCCAGTTAAAAAATATTCTTTTTCCGTTGGGGGATTTGGAGAAAACCGAAGTCAGGAAAATTGCGGATGGAATCGGGTTGCCGACGGCCCAAAAGCCGGACAGTCAGGAAATTTGTTTTGTTGGGGCGTTGGCCGGCGGGGATTATCGCAAGCTCCTGGGCGACCAAAATGGACATGGGCCGATCATTCAAAAATCAAGCGGCCGGGTTTTAGCCCAACACGAGGGTTATTACCGCTACACCGTCGGCCAGCGGGAAGGCTTGGGCGTTGCGGTGGGCCGCCCGCTTTATGTGACCGAGATTAATCCGGCAAGCCGGACGGTTTACGTGGATTTCGAGGAGGAGCTGTATAAAAAAGAAATTGCGGTTGGTGAAATATATTGGGTCAATAACGAGGATTCAGGAGAGGCGCAAATCCGCGCTCAAGTTAAAATCCGCTACAAGAGCCCCGGCGTCATGGCAACGATTTATCCGAAGGGGTTCGGCGCGGGGGAGCCACCCTTGAACCCAGTAGCGGAGGCCGTTCGCAGAGCTCGCGGCACCTGGGGCGCCGGAGGCGCTGCTCCGAGGGGCCCCGCGAGCACGCGGGGAGAACCGTCGGGACTGGTTCTCGGGTCTGGGGGCAAGGGT
>JACQJO010000023.1 GCA_016205025.1 Elusimicrobiota bacterium | reverse complement strand
GAGTCACCCTTGCCCCCAGACCCGAGAACCAGTCCCGACGGTTCTCCCCGCGTGCTCGCGGGGCCCCTCTCCGCTACTGGGTTCAAGGGTGACTCCCCTGCGCTAAACCCCTTCGATAAATGAGCCCTTCATCGGTCAAAGTTTCTTTTATCGGCGCGGGCTACATTGCCGGCGTTCATGCCGAGATTCTGTCTGCCGACCCGCGCGTCCGTTTGAATGGTTTTTATGACCAAGACCCTTCCCGCTCGGCCCAGCTCGCGAAAAAACACAACGCGAAAAGTTACGCTGGCTCGCAGGAGCTTTTTGATGGTTCGCCGCACGCCGTTTACGTGGCCAGCCCCAACACCACGCACGTTGATTACGTGACCGCGGCTTTGGCGCGGGGCATTCATGTCTTTTCGGAGAAGCCCATGGCTGTTAATCTTGAAGGCGCTCAAAAAATTAAGGAGGCGGCCGCCAAAAGCCGGGCGATTTATCAAATCGGGTTTAACCGGCGCTTCGCTCCGGTTTATAAAAAAATGAAAGAGCTGGCTTTAACGCCTAAGTTCAAACCTTTCAGCGCCAATATCAAGATGAACCGGGGAGAGCTCCAGCGGCCCCCCTGGACCTCAAACCCCAAAGTGACCGGCGGTTTTCTCTATGAATCCACCATCCATCTCTTTGATTTGATGCTTTATTTTTTGGGCGACGTTGAAAGTTTCGAGGTCACGGCCGCCAAAGACCTTTATCCGGATTTCGATAATTTTTCGATGCTGTTTCGGTTTAAAAACGGCGGTCACGCGGTTTTTTCCTCCTGCGCGCACGCCTCCTGGATTTTTCCTTTTGAGAGAATCGAGCTTTACGGCGATCATGCCGCCTGTTTTAACGACGAGATGGAACGCGTCACCTTCTCCGATGGGCTTGAGAAGGACCAGGTCCGGACGCTGGAGTTCGGGTCCTTGGACCTGGCTGACCGGTGGGGGTATCGCCAGGAGGATCAGAATTTTATCGAGGCGATTGCCAAGGCCCAGCCTCCGGTCGTGGGTGTTGCCGAGGCGTTCCGAGTCACCTCTTTGATCGAGGAGGTTTACGCCAGGGTCCGCGGAGCGGACCCGGTTTCCAAAATGCCCCTTGAAACAAGGCGCTAGGTCTTTCATAATCTTTAGGTTGCTTAAGAATAGGAGGGGAGAATGAAGAGCGTGTCGTTGTTCGCGTTTGCTGTTTTGGCGCCTGCCGCGTCTTGGGCTGGGCACATGGGTTATGGCGGACAAGCCGGCGGCTGTTCTCATGGCTGCGGCCAGCTGTCTGCAATCTTGATGGCCGGCGTAGCTGTGTTGGGATGGTGGGTTCTTCATAAGGCCGAAAAAGACGCCGTAGTGGCCAAATGGGCCGGCCGGATCGTCGGCGGCGCGCTTTTATTGCTGGGCCTTGGCGGATTTATCTGTGGAACGGTCAGCCACATCGCCAAAAATAAGGCCGGCAAAGCGTGTTGCATGATGCATTCCCAAGAAGCTGGCTTAACCGGCGAGGGTCAAGACGCCATGCTGCCCCCCGGGCATCCTCCCGTGGATCGGGCAGTGCAGACCGAGGTCCGCAAAAAAACGAAGCGCACCCGCTAAACGTTCGTCAGTTTTTTTGGGCCGGGGCATGAGCTACCTGCTGGGCGTCTCACCCCAGGAAATCCGGCGTTTGGAATTCCAAGAGAAGGTTTGGGGTTGGATGACCCAAAATCTTCTGGATCGCCTGGGGGTCCGTTCGCCTTGGCGCTGTCTTGATGTTGGAGCCGGCATCGGGTGCGTGACCCTGCCCCTGGCGCGGCGCTTGAAGCCCAAAGGCGAAGTGGTGGCGTTAGAGCAGTCTGCGGTTTACGCCGATCTTCTGCATGACCGGGCCAAAAAAGCGGATCTGAAAAATATCTTCCTGATCAACGACCGTTTGGAGAATTTCAAATGGCGCGGGCCCGGATTCGACCTGATCTTATGCCGCTGGGTTTTTCTTTTTATTAAGGATATCGAGTCGCGCCTGAAACGGCTCGTGCCGATGTTGAGTCCCGGCGGCTATCTTGCGATCGAGGATTACCATGATTACCGGGGCATGACCTTTTACCCGGAGTCCCCGGCCTTTGAGCGCGTTATCCCGGCGGCTCAAAAGTGGTTTGCGAAAAATGGCGGGGGTTTAGACGTTGCGGGCCGGCTGCCCGCCATCATGGCCAAGCTGGGACTGCGCGTTGTGGATTTTAGGCCCAATGTCCAGGCCGGCGGCGGCCGGTCCGAAGTTTTTCGTTGGGCGGAGCTATTTTTTAGCCATTACATCGATTCCATCGCCCAGGCCGGGAACATGACGCCGCGCGAGGTCCGGGATTTCAAAAAGACGTGGTTATTGCGCAAAAAAGACCCGGTTTCCCGTTTCGTCTCCCCGATTATTTTTGACGTGGTGGGCCAAAAGCCCCGCCGATAATTACTGCCCCTGTTGGACCGGCTCTGTTGTTGTAGTCGTTTCAGGTTTGCCCAGATGCGTGGCGAACCACCAGCAGTGGCCTTCCGGGTCTTCCAACTGCGCCACCCGGTCTCCCCAATGCTGATCAGCCGGTTCCGCGATCACTTTGGCCCCGGCTTTTTTGGCTTTTTTAAAGAAGGCGTCCACATTTTTAACGTAGATATAAAGGTTAAAAGTGGTGCCGCCCAGTTCCGTGGGGGGTTTATTGGGGCCCGGGCCCATCATGATCAGCGCGTTTTTGTATTTCACGCCGGCGTGACTGGCGACTCCCTTGTCATCCTTAATAATTCCGGCGCTTTTAAACTTAAACGCCTTGACATAAAATTCGACCGCCCTTTCCACATCTTTCACGGTTAAAAAAGGACTAATCCAACCGATTCCTTGCGGACGCGTTTTTGTTGTTGCCATTTTATCCTCCTATTTTGTAAAGGTTTAGCGCAGGGGAGTCACCCTTGCCCCCAGACCCGGGAACCAGTCCCGGCGGTTCCCCCGTTCTGCTGAACGGGTCCCCCTCCGCTACTGGGTTCAAGGGTGACTCCCCTGCGCTAAACCCTTTCCCTATTTTAGAATGCGGCATTGCCCGGCGTTCGGGGAAAAGGAATCACATCGCGCACATTGGCCAGGCCCGTCGCGTAAATCAAGGTGCGCTCCAAGCCCAAGCCAAATCCGGCGTGCGCCACGGTGCCGTAGCGGCGCAGGTCCCGGTACCACCAGTAAGGTTCTTTGGGCAGATTCGTTTCTTCCAACCGCCGGTCCAATACCTCAAGGCGCTCTTCTCTCTGCGAGCCTCCGATGATTTCCCCGATCCCCGGGGCCAGCACATCCATGGCCGCCACCGTTTTATGATCGTCATTGAGGCGCATATAAAAAGCCTTGATTTCTTTAGGGTAGTTCATCACCACGACCGGGTGCTTGACGTGCTCTTCGGTTAAATAGCGCTCATGCTCGGTCTGAAGATCAATGCCCCATTTGACCGGGTACTGAAATTTTTTGGGGGATTTCTCCAAAATCTTGATCGCTTCGGTGTACTCGATTCGTTCAAAGCTAGATTTAACGAAATCCTCCAGCCGCTGAATGCAGTTTTTATCCACCCGTTCGGCGAAAAATCTCATGTCCTCATGGTGTTCTTCAAGCAGGGTTTTGAAAATTCCTTTTAGGAATTCCTCGGCCAGGTCAGCATCGTCGTTTAAATCCGCGAACGCGATTTCAGGCTCGATCATCCAGAATTCGGCCAGGTGCCTGGGGGTGGTGGAGTATTCCGCGCGGAAGGTGGGTCCGAAGGTGTACACCTTGGATAAAGCCAGGCAGTAAGCCTCTACGTTTAACTGTCCCGAAACGGTCAGATAAGCCGGCTTGCCGAAAAAATCTTTGGAATCATCCGCCCGGCCCTCCGGCGTTCGGGGCAGGTTGGCTAAATCCAGCGTTGAAACTTTAAACAGAGCCCCGGCGCCCTCGCAATCGGAGGCAGTAATGATCGGGGTGTGGACCCAATAGAATCCGCGCTCATGAAAGAAGCGATGGATCGCCAGGCTGACCCCGTGGCGCACGCGGGCCAAGGCGCCGAAGGTGTTGGTGCGAGGCCGCAGGTGAGCCACCTCGCGTAGGTATTCAAAACTGTGCTGTTTGGGCGAAACGGGATAGGTGTCCGGATTTTCAACCCAGCCCAGAACCTGGACTTTTTGAGCCTCCAGCTCCACCGCCTGGCCTTTGGCCGGAGAGCTGATCAGCTTTCCGGTGATCGAAACCGCGCAGCCGGTGGTCAGTTTTAAGATTTCATCGGCATAATTGGCCAAGCCTTGCGCCGCCACCACTTGAAGCAGGGCCAAGCAGGAGCCGTCGCTGATATGGATAAAGGAAAAACCGCCTTTGGAATCCCGCCTTGAGCGCACCCAGCCCCTGATCGTCACATCGCTTCCGGCCGGGATTTTGCCGGAAAGAGTCTGGGCGACGGTCGGCGCCGGGAGTTTGGTTGGTTCCGTTGTCAGCGAAGAAAGCCGCATATTTTTATTATATACCACCATCCCAAGCCGCTATTGACTAAAAATAAATTTGGGGCTAAATAATAGGTATGGCGTCTTGCCGTTGCGACAATCCTGATTTTGGAGGAAGTTAGCTTATGCCTTCAGATATCATTATTTTTGAAGATAACGAAAATTTGGCCAAATTAATGGCGGAAGCCTTGGGCCTTGGGGGCTACAGCGTCACGATCAAGCTGGATGGGCGCGACGCTTTAAGCGCCATTAAAGCATCCGGAGCCCGGTTGGTCATTTTAGACATCATGATGCCCGGCATGGACGGCGTCACGGTTTTACGGCTTTTGCGGGCTAATCCTGAAACACGGGCTTTAAAAGTGGTGGTGGCGAGCGGCAAAAAATACGAGGAGGACAAGGCGCGCGCGTACAAAGCCGGGGTTAATTTATTTTTGGAAAAGCCTTTAAACCTGAAGGGCTTGGTTGAGCAGATTTCCTCCGTCCTGGGCGCGCCGCAGCCGACCGCCAAAACCGAACAAAAACTGATCTTGGCCGGCCAGATGAAGATCACCATTTTGGGTTCCTGGAGCCTGCACCCGAGCGGGTTATTGGACTACCAAAAGAAATCGTGCTGTGCGGTTTTGCGCTCGGGCGAAGCTCTCTTCTTATTTGACGCGGGCAGCGGCCTGTTTGATTTGTCCGAGACCAGTCTGGAAGGCGTTAAGAAAGTTTTTCTTTTTGTGGTTCACGCCGGGCCGCCCTGCACCAGCGGCATGGCCGGCATCAGAGAGCTGTTGAATCCAGCTCATGAACTGCAAATCTATGCGCCAGAAGGCCTGGAAGGCCTTCTGCCCATACGGCCCTATCTTCCGGAAGGCATGCGCGTGTTCCCTGTTTTTGAGGAAGACTATTCGCTTTTTAACGGCGCGGCCCTTTCGGCTATGCACGCCCAGTACGTGGGCTCAACCATGACTTACAAGCTTAAAGTCAAGGATCGCCAGATCGTTTACGCCCCGCTGGGCGAATTAAGCGGGGAGCATGTTGGAGAATACCGCGACAAGATGAAGAAATTTTGCCAAGGGGCCGACGTTTTAATCCACGACGCTTATAATCGTTCGGCCGGCGGGCCGGTCAGGTCCAATGGCCACTCCTCCTGGACCGAGGCTGTGGAGGTGGCCTTGCTGGCTAAAGTTAAAAAACTCATTTTGTTCGGTCATGACCCCACGCGCTCCGAGTGGCAGCTTCAAGAGCAGGAAACCCAGGCTTTGCAGATGATCAAGGAGGGCGGCAACTCCCTGCAGCTGGTCACCGCCAAAGACGGGCTTCAGTTAGATTTGTGACGTTTTGGATCGCGGCCCTGGCTATCTTGCTGGCGATCGCCTGTTACGACCTATTCTTATCCCATGACAACGTGCTTCGCAACTTTCCGGTCATCGGGCACCTGCGCTATCTTTTAATTGAAATCGGTCCGGAATTAAGGCAGTACATTGTGGCCGGAAACCGGGAAGAGGCTCCTTTCAATCGTTCCGAGCGCGATTGGATTTACCGCTCCGCGCGGGGTCAAAACAACTATTTCGGTTTCGGCACCGATGACCAGATCTATGCTATAGGATACCCCATCATTAAGCATTCCATGTTTCCTTACGGCGAAGTCAGTTTCACCGCTTCCGCCAAAGATAAAAACGTCGCGATTCCCTGCGCCAAGGTTCTGGGCGAAACTCACGGCCGCGCCAAGGCTTGGCGCCCAAACTCCATTGTCAATATTTCGGCCATGAGCTTCGGCTCCTTGTCCGCGTCCGCGGTCAGGGCCTTGAATTTAGGCGCCAAGGAGGCCGGCTGTTTTCACAACACCGGCGAGGGCGGCCTGGCCCCTGATCATCTCCACGGAGCCGACGTGATTTATCAAATCGGAACCGGCATGTTTGGATGCCGGGATTTAAGCGGGAATTTTTCAATGGAGAAGCTTTTGGAAACAACCGGTCACCAGGCGGTGCGCGGAATCGAGATCAAACTTTCACAGGGAGCCAAGCCCGGCAAGGGGGGCGTGCTGCCGGGTAAAAAGGTGACCGCCCAAATCGCGCGCATTCGCGGGGTGCCTGCTTATGAAGACTGCATCAGTCCTAATTCCCATAAAGAGTTCCGGGATGTTCGCTCGCTGATTGCTTTCATCGAGAAGATCGCCCGGGCAACCGGTCTTCCGGTCGGCATCAAATCCGCGGTCAGCCATGACGGTTTTTGGAATGAGCTCGCGGCCGCAATGCGCGAAACGGGCCAGGGGCCGGACTGGATCACCGTGGACGGCGGAGAGGGCGGAACAGGCGCGGCACCCTTGACCTTTGCGGATCACGTTTCCCTTCCTTTTAAGATCGGGTTTATCCGGGTTTATAAGATTTTTTTGGAAGAAAAGATGGCCGAGCGGTTAGTTTGGATCGGATCGGGAAAGCTGGGGTTTCCGGATCGCGCGGTGGTGGCCGTCGCTCTCGGGGCCGATTTGGTCAATATCGCGCGCGAAGCGATGCTGGCGATCGGCTGTATCCAGGCTCAAAAGTGCCATTCCGACCGGTGCCCCACCGGCATCACCACGCATAACCCTTGGCTGGAGCGGGGTTTGGCGCCTGAAACGCAGGCCAAACGTTTTGCCCGGTACTGCCAGACGTTTAGAAACGAGCTCTTGGCCTTAACGCATGCCTGCGGCTACCAGCACCCTTGCCAGTTTACCGCCGATGACGTTGAAGTCGGGGCTGGTCCGAACCTATTTAAGACCTTGCGCGAACTCTATGGCTACACGCCCGAGCGCAGTTGGCGTTTGATTGAAGGCTGGGCTTCGTCTTAAGGAAGGGGTTTAGCGCAGGTGAGTCACCCTTGAACCCAGTAGTGGAGGCCGTTCGCGGAGCTCGCGGCACCTGGGGCGCCGGAGGCGCTGCTCCGAGGGGCCCCGCCGAAGGCGGGGAGAACCGTCGGAGCTGTGACCGAGTCCGGGCACCCGCTCGGCGGGTGGACGAGGAAATGGTTGGAGCTCGGCAGAGCGGAAACCAGTTCTCGGGTCTGGGGGCAAGGGTGACTCACCTGCGCTAAACCCTTGCGTTTTAAGGCTTGTAGAGGTGCGCCACAATGACCCCAAGGACCGCGGTTTCAATAAATGTCACCACGATCCAAGCCAGGGCCAGGCTTAAGGGTACGGGGTAAACCATATATTGGATCAAGCAGGAGCCGGCGAAGAGAGCCCCCACCATCAGACCGTAGCGCAAGCCCTGGCCCAAGGGAGACCTGGAGGGCTCATAGCCGTAGGCATAAATTTTGGCGAAGAAAACCCCGGTCACGACGTAAGCCAGGAACATGGCCCACTGGCGGCTTTTAAACGCCTCTTCCGAATTCCACAACCCGAAAAATTCGGGCCGCATGTAGATATTTTTCAGAACAACGCTGTGAGCGAAGAACTCCATGACCGTTAAGGCCACGATTGCGGCAATCCCGGCAATCGCGATTTTTTTACAGTTGATTCCCATCCCCCACCTCCCTGATTTTTTAGGATACGCATTTTAATTTTAGCTAATATAAAATATCAAGGCCCCATTCATTCAATTGATTCAAGCAGGAGGTTTATATGCCGATTAAACGCGCCAGAGAAACAAAACCCGCCGCCCCGGTTCTTGCCGGCAATGGAAAAAATTTAGTCCATTGCGCTTTGTCCGAAACCAATCCTTGGGAGGGGGCGTTAAGCCAGTTAGACACCGTTGCCAAGCGCATCAATCTTGATCCCGGAATTCATAAATACCTGCGCACGCCCAAGAGAATTTTGATGGTTTCCATTCCCGTTCAGATGGACAATGGTTCCGTTGAGATTTTTGAGGGCTACCGGGTTCAGCACAACTTGGCGCGCGGCCCGGCCAAGGGCGGCATCCGCTACCACCCCGGCGTGACCTTAGATGAAGTGAAAGCCCTAGCCTTCTGGATGACCATGAAATGCGCGGTGATGGGCCTGCCTTACGGCGGAGCCAAGGGCGGGGTTCGCGTTGATCCTAAAAAGCTTTCTCTCAAAGAACTGGAAAGATTGACCCGGCGCTTTACAGCCGAAATCAGCATTATTATCGGCCCCAATAAAGACATTCCGGCGCCCGATGTTTACACCAATTCGCAGACCATGGCCTGGATCATGGACACCTATTCCATGGGAGTTGGCCACAGCGAGCCCGGCGTCGTGACCGGAAAGCCCATTGAAATCGGCGGGTCGTTGGGCCGCAATGAAGCCACCGGCCGCGGCGTGGTTTATGTCATTGAGCAGGCGTATAAGGAGTTGGGCTGGAATCTTAGAGGCGCTACGGCGGCGATCCAGGGTTTTGGCAACGCGGGTTCGATTTGCGCCAAACTTTTATCCACCCTGGGCGTTAAAATTGTGGCTGTTTCGGATTCCAAGGGCGGGGTTTATGCCGATGGCGGCCTAGACGTGGCTCGCCTGAATACCCTAAAGGCGGAGGGCGCCAGCGTGGCGAATTATAAAGGACCCGGGGTTACCCAGATTACCAATGAGGAGTTGCTGGAATCTCAATGCGACATTTTGGTTCCTGCGGCCTTGGAAAACCAGATTACGGGCGAAAACGCCTCTAAGATTAAGGCAAAACTGATCGCGGAGGCGGCCAACGGCCCCACCACTCCGGAGGCGGACAGGATTCTGCATGACAAAAAGATCATTCTTCTTCCGGATATCTTGGCCAATGCCGGCGGCGTCACGGTGTCCTATTTTGAATGGGTGCAGGATATCCAGTCTTATTTCTGGAAAGAAGAGGACATCAACAACCGTTTGCGCGAACTGATGATCAAAGCTTTCCAAGCGGTGCATAAAATTTCCACCACCGAGAACGTGGACATGCGCCTGGCCGCCGACATCCTGGCGGTCCAGCGCGTAGCCCAAGCCATCAAACTGCGCGGGATTTACCCTTAAAATATAGGACCCAGGTCCTATCTAAAATTAGGCCTTTCGGCCCAGGCGCATGGCGTCGCGGGTGCTTATAATATCGTTAGCTTAAATCCGCATTCACAGGGTTATGGCAAGGAAAGAATAGATGGGTAGGTGTGTTATGAAGAAAGCGATTGCCAATGTAGTGTCGGTGAAAGTTATTGTTTTGCTGACTTTTTTAGCGTTGCAGCCTGTTCCTGGAGCCTGGAGCGAGCCGCAGGTTTTTGACCGCGATGACCGCCGCGATTTTTACCAGGAAAAAGATCCAAGAATCAAGGAATGGGGCCAAGCTGTAGCGCTTTTGGTGTCAGACAGCGATGTAACTGCCGACGATGACGGCGACCAAGCTTATTTGGCCACCATACCCAATGTTTTCTTGGGTTTGCTTGGCCTTAACCCCAACATGGCAGAGAAGTTTTTTTCCCATCTCTTTGTTTCGCCCAAAATGTTAAAGCTCTGTTCAAGTGAACGTTTTTACGGCCAGCCAACAGCAGGCCCGTTGTGGGGAATGGGATCAGGTTTTCTGGTGGGGCCCAAGCTATTGGTGACCGCCGATCATGTTATTGAATCCATCCCCTGCCCTGATCTTAAGGTGGTTTTTGGTTTTGCTTTATCAGATAAGGGCGGTATATCTCGGTCATGGAATGGACAGGTGCCCTTGGCCAAGAAAGATGTTTACAGCTGTTCTAAGGTTCGGTTAAGGATACGCTCGGACGATCATGATTTGCCTGATTTGGCTTTAATTGAGCTGGATCGCGATGTGGAAGGCCGCAAGCCTCTAGCGATCAACCGCGCTGGAACTCCGGAACAGGATGCTCCTGTGGTTACGCTGGGCCATCCACATGGTTTGCCTCTTAAGGTAACGGGAGGAGAAGGCGATGCCAAATTAGTGGGAGCACTGACCGAACAGATGCTAACCCTAATTTCCAATCTGGATGTTTTTGGCGGCAGTTCAGGATCACCGGTAATTAACGCAAAGACGGGAAAGGTTGAGGGAGTTGTGGTCCGGCAAGCAAAGTTACCCATCGGCGGTATCTATGCCGGTGGCTATGTTATGGATGGCGAATGCTTGAGGCCATATGTCGTTAAAACGCCTGATTGGAAACGGTGCAGTGGAGATTTCGAAGAGGATTCCAACTGCAAAGGCGTGGGTGTGTCTAATATTTTTCCGTTGAGTGGCGTTATTCCCGCGACGCCCGAGGAAGAGGGGGCGGATTTTCAGCAGATAGTCGAGCAGTTGACGCAGATGACGGACAAGGAATTTAACGCAGCGATAAAGGAACTTAAAAATGAGGGATACGATACGCAGGAGTTAGAAAAAATAAGGAAACAGAGGAAAAAAG
Source organism: Elusimicrobiota bacterium (assembly GCA_016205025.1). Lineage (GTDB taxonomy): Bacteria > Elusimicrobiota > Elusimicrobia > JACQPE01 > JACQPE01 > JACQJO01. The sequence goes on along the minus strand of JACQJO010000023.1, from coordinate 3,698 downwards.
AGGCCGCGCCTAAACCAGTTCCTGGCCGCAGTTCATCGTTGAACCCTGCTAGCCTTGGCGCGGTTTTTGGGGAATAGCAAAACCCGCCTTACGTTTCTTATTGGCGCAGGCCGCGCTGATCGGCATGCTGGCGAGCCGTTTGGAGTTTTTCCGCGCTGCCAATATCGCTCCAGTAGCAGTCATTGGTGTTAAACGCCAGGACTTTTTTTCCCTGCCCGGCTGATTTAAGGTAAGTTTCGATGATGGAGAAGGCGCCTTCGCTCGTCATGTTTTTAAAAATGGCGGGTGAAATAACGTGAATTCCGGCAAAGGCCAACCGTTCCACCGGGTCAACGGGAGATGCGGCCCATTCAATCCTTTTTTCCGTTGTCCGCTCGCGGCCAACCAGTAAACCCTCGCGGTCAAAGAGAAGATAACGCCCTGACTCGCGATGACTGACGGCCAGGGTGGCCAGCGCTTTTTTTTCCGCGTGGAAGCGGCACATTTTTACTAAATCAATATCGCTTAAAACATCCGCGTTGTGCAGGAAAAAAGGTTCGCCGTCATCGAAAAATTTGGCCGTTTTTTTTAAACCGCCGCCGGTATCCAGCAGTTCCGGCTCATGAGAGAACTGGATTTTAATGCCGAAATTTTTCTTTTGGACGACGAACTCTTTGATTTTTTCGGGAAAATGGTGCAAGTTGATGACCATGCCGTCAACGCCGGCTTTAATCAGCCGCCGGATCACGATTTCCAGGATCGGCGTGCCCGCGATTTCGATCAAAGCCTTGGGCGTTTGATCGGTTAGGGGCCGCAGGCGGAGGCCGACGCCGGCGGCCAGGATCATCGCTTTCATGAGAGAAGAGGTTCAAGATGTTCAAAAGGCTTAAGAGGTTCAAAAGGATTGAATAAAAAAAAGCAAGGGATTTCTTCTGAAACCTTTTGACCTTTTTTAACTTTTGATCCTTTTGAACTTCTCATGCTTTTTTCGGTTTATTGGCCAGCTCCCGGTGCGAAACCTCAACGCTCACTTTGAGTTTTTCCTTGAGATGCCGGGCTAATTTTTCGGCGCAATAGACGGAGCGGTGCTGGCCGCCCGTGCAGCCGAAAGCGACGGATAGGTCGGTGAAGTTGCGGCCGCGGTAATTTTCAACCGAACGGTTGACCAGCGCCAATACGTTGCTTAGAAATTCTTTGACCGCGGGCTCTTTGTCGAGAAACTCGATAACCTCGGGGTCTTGTCCGGTCAAAGCGGCATATTGCGGGTCCCTTCCCGGATTGGGGAGCGCACGGCAGTCAAAAACATAACCGCCGCCATGCCCCGTCGGGTCCATCGCGATGCCGCTTTTGTAGGAAAAGCTGTGGATGCGCACCGTTAATTTCAGATGGGCTTGGCCCAACTGCCTTAAATAGGTGGAGCCGACCAGGCGTTGCAACACATTCATTAATTCCGGAGCTTTAATGGGCAGTTCGTATTTTCTTAATAGGTATTCGATATTTTGAATGGCATAGGGGATGCTTTGCAGGAAATGGCTTTTTCTTTCATGAAATCCGCGCAGGCCGTAGGCGCCCATAGCCTGCATGATTCGTATTAACACGAAGCCGGGATAATATTTCAGAAATTTTTTGACATCAAGCGTTGTCAATTCCGACACCGCTTCGAGATAGAGTTTGAGCAGTTGTTCCCGCAAGGCAAAGGGGAGGTCCGCTTTGGCGTCGAAAAGCAAAGAGGCGATGTCATATTGAAGGGCCCCCTTTCGTCCGCCCTGGTAGTCGATGAAATAGGGTTCGCCATTTTTAATCATGATGTTTCGGGACTGAAAATCCCGGTAAAGAAAGTAATCAGCCGGCGCTTCGATCAGGAAATCCGCGAACCGCTGGAAATCCTTCTCCAACGCCTCTTCGTGAAACACGATGCCGGCTAACTGCAGGAAGTAATATTTGAAATGGTTCATGTCCCAGAGCATGGATTGCTTGTCAAAATCGGTTCGCGGGTAGCACAATTTGTGATTAAGCCCCTTGGCGCCCGCTATTTGAAAGCGGGCCAGAATGGGGATGACCTGTTTATAGATTTCGAGAGCGGGCTTGTTTGGTCCCTCGGGAGCCCTGTTTTCCGATAAAAATTGAAATAAGGTGGTATCGCCCAGGTCTTCCTCAATGTAAACGCCCCGTTCGGCGTTTTCGCCGTAGATTTCGGGAACCGGGAGCTTGATTTTTTTGAAATGCCTGGAGAAGCCGAGAAACGCGGCGTTTTCTTTCGGGTCCGGCCCCCAGGCGCCGATCGCTGTTTGATCGCCGCCGGTTAAACGGAAATACCGGCGGTTCGAACCGTCGGCCGATAGCGCGGCAATGCCCCCCAGGGGTTCTTTGAAGCAATGCTCAAAAAGTTCTTTAAGATCGCCTTCAACCGTGCGTTGCCCTGTTTTCATAAATTAGGATTTGGCCGAATAATCATATTTTGTAATTCTTTACTATAGTTAATAACAGATTGATTATGCCGTCAAGGTGCGCGCCTCGGGCCGGATTTTTTATCATTTTGCTGTTGGGGGGTTTTTGTTCGATGTCCGACGCCGCTAAAAAGAAGAGCGATTCGAATCCGCCGCCAAAACTGCAAAAAGCTACCTTTGCCGGAGGCTGTTTTTGGTGCATGGAGCCGCCATTTGAGAAACTTGAAGGTGTGACGCAGGTTCTCTCCGGCTACACCGGCGGTCAGAAGGAAAATCCGGCTTACGAAGAGGTTTCAAACGGCGCGACCGGGCATCTCGAAGCCATCGAGGTGACTTATGATCCCAAGAAAATAACTTACGGCAAGCTCCTGGAAGTTTTTTGGATGAATGTGGACCCGACGGATGACGGCGGCCAGTTCGTGGACCGGGGTTATCAATACAAAACCGGCATTTTTTATCACAATGACCAGCAGAAAAAATTAGCCGAAGCTTCAAAGAATGCGCTGGCTGGCCGGTTTGACAAGCCAATCGTCACAGAAATCCGTCCGGTTTCGACTTTTTATAAGGCCGAGAATTACCATCAGGACTACTACAAGAAAAACCCTATTCGCTATAAATACTACCGCGCCGGCTCCGGGCGCGACCGGTTTTTAGAGAAGACTTGGGCCCAGACAGACGCCGGAGAAAAGGAGTCCCGCTGACCATTATGGAAACGAAAACGCCCGGCGACATCAAGCCGGGACTTAAGCTCTCCTGGTCGCGGCTGGTTAGCGAAGAAGACATCGCGCGGTTTGCCGAAATTTCGGGAGATCGGGGTTCTCATCATGTTGAGAAGGACGCTTCGGGGCGGCTGTTGGCCCAGGGGCTCTTGACCGCCACCCTGCCCACCAAATTAGGCGGTGACGCCAATTTTATCGCGCGCGACATGCATTTTGAATTCTTGCGGCCGGTTTATTCCGGCGACGCGCTGACCTGTGTGGGAACCGTGGAATCGGTTGAACCGGAGCAAAAGAGGCTCAAGGTAGTTTTCTCCTTTGAGATTACGAACCAAAACGGAAAAATCGTTTTAAGAGGCGCCTCTTCCGGAGTAATTCTTTTGTGAGTTTTAAAATTGAGGTAAGGGTTTAGCGTAGGGGAGTCACCCTTGAACCCAGTAGCGGAGGCCGTTCGCAGAGCTCGCGGCACCTGGGGCGCCGGAGGCGCTGCTCCGAGGGGCCCCGCGAGCACGCGGGGAGAACCGTCGGGACTGGTTCTCGGGTCTGGGGGCAAGGG
>JACQJO010000033.1 GCA_016205025.1 Elusimicrobiota bacterium | reverse complement strand
GCGCGAAGGCCTTAAGCTCTGCTACCATTTCCCTGCTCAATCGGGCTTGATTGAGTTTCATGTTCCCTCCCTAGTCCTCGTCTTAGCAAAGAATTGTAGAACTAGCGGAGGGACTTTTTTGTGCAGAGGAGAAGGAGCTGGATTCCGGCTTGCGCCGGAATGATGATCTAAAATAAATTTTTCCCTAATGTCCAGCAGTGTAAGTCGAAATTTTTTCTATCTGGCAATCAGAGCGCCTAAATCCAAAGGATCAATCAAGGCCATAATGGGCAAACCATCTGCGCCATAAATCAGCTTTCCGTCGGGGCCAAATTCCAATATGAAGTTGTCTGTTGGCAAAAGGCGTCCCTGGGAATCCACCTTCAGCTTAAAAATTCCATCAGCATCAGACCAAACGGTGTCGCCGGGTTTGAATTCGGCAGGATCAGGTTTCCACCAATCCGCGGCGCCTCTTCCCCCCAACTGGGTTTGATTATCGATGGATCGCAGTACGTCTTCAGCCTTATTTTTTAGTCGTTGTTTTATGATGGGAGAGATGGTTTTATCTTCAAAAAAATTCCGCAGGCTTTTGCCCTCGATATAGTCCATTTCGATCCCTAGCCTTTGAGGAGTCTTTAGTTCTGGAATCCCCGGTAGCAAAACAGCATTGGCTTTGGGCAAGCGAACCCCCTCCATGTTCATGCTAAGGTTATTTAATTTTTTTACAAATTTTTTAACGTCCTCATTTTGAACAACGCCATCGTTTCCGCTGCCATGGAGCACCTTAATTACTCTTTTTTTATCCGCAGATATATACACGCTCGCCTGACCTCCGGCATCCAGGTAGGTAAAATCCGCCCCGCCTTCTGTTTTTAGAGTTTTGGGGTGAGGATCCTTTCTGGCGCCAGGGATTTCTGGAGTTTCTAATTGATGCCAACGATCTTCGAGAATGTTATCAGCAGCTTTAATCTTGACCGCGGCCAAAGATTCATCGGTTAAATTTGTGTTAGGCAGTTTGGAAGATGCGTCCAGGGCAGCTTCTTTTGGTTTGAGATTTTTAGCTGATTTGGCTCCGGCGGCAACTCCGGCTCCCAGACATAAGGCGCTAGACAGCCACGCAGGCAATTTAGTACTGGTACCTAGGCCGCGACACAAAGCTTCTTGACCAAGTTCTCTAGCTATCCCAGCCCCGCCGATCATGGTCAGCGCCGTCATGTAGGCATCGCCGCCAAATTCGCAAGTGACGCTTGTGTTAATGCACCGGGAATCAATGCATGAGTCCAGATAAGCGGCAACTTGTTGATTCGTTTCTATCCATCCTCTCATTTGAGCGCCCGAAGTCCGGTTAAGGTGTGTCAGAAGGCTGGCTACAGGCGCTATGTTGTTTGTAATTCCATTAACAAAACCATCCACGCAAGCGCCTTGGCAGGATTTTTTTGTTTCTTGCTGGATTTCTTCGCACCATTGTTTAACCGCGGGATTTTTCTGAATTTCGGCCGAAGCAGTCAGGGGATTTGGGTCGTATGCGTCCTTGGTGGGTGCCGATTGAACCTTATTCGTGTTATTAGCGGCTGCCGCGATGGATTGCTGGAAGGACAATTTAGGCACCTCCACCTTGGGCTTGAGTTCCCTTTTTTCCCCTGGTTTCGCTACAAAAACAGCGGGCACTGTTTTTAGGTTTTTTATGCCGCTGGTATCAAGTTTGGCGATTCGCATGCTGTCCGGGGCTCGTCCTTTTTCCCCCTCCAGCCTTCTAGACATAAACGTTTTTTGTTTCTCTGGGGGCCACTGCATCCAATCACTTGGGAACGGCGCTGTCGTAGATGAAGGTTTTTTGGAAGGCGCGTCCTGGCTATCATCGCCGGGAGGGGCAATCTCTTTCATGTATTCGATCATCGCATCGATCGTTTCCAGTTTTTCCTGGCACATGTTCAAGGAATCAGTCCAGAGTTTGATCAAATCGGCGCGCCTTTCCTGGGGTGGCCCATTAGCCATATCAATCACTATCCGCTGTTTTTCCGGAAATTCTTTTTTTAGATTGTTGGCGCTCATTTCAAGCCTGCTAAATTCATCCGTGTAGGCCCGGCTTTTTAAAAGTTGGGACATGATGCCTTTGATTTCGTATTCATACAGGTAGAACTCCTTTTGAATCTGTTCCGGAGTTAGAACTTCTTTTTTGTCAGACGCGTTTAAGACTTCACCCCGGCCCAAAATAAAGAGAGATCCCAGACAGAAATAAATAATTCCCCAGAATTGCCTGGTTCCCATATGATTAATTTGTACCAGGAATTTGGAGGGTATTCCAGGAGGGCGTCGGAGGAAGAGTTGGTTCCTACCTAATGCGGTCGTCTAAGTAGGGCGGTGGCAGTTTATCTTCCGGGGTACCGACAAAGTCGGTGATGGCCTGGGCAAAGCGGGCCAGTAGAGGCGTTGGCAGATAACCGGCGATTGCTTGGGCTGTGACCGCTTCAATCGTGAATAAATTTTTGTTGTCTTCAGCGGGTTGATTGGACAATTTAGGAAGATTTGTTTTGATCTGGCCTTCTGGAACTTTGGTGTTGAAGGAAGAAGCTAGCGGGCTTTTTACCAAGCTTATTTTTTGAATTTGCGCTTTTCTTTCGGCGTCCAGCGCGCCGTGCTGAAGCACATGGGTCTTGCCGTCAAAAATCCAAACCTTCTCCTGCCATTGGCCGGTGGTGTCCTTTTTGCGCTGAACCGTTATTTGGTTGCCCAAGGCGTCTTGGAAGTTGTCGATTTGCAGTTGTCCGTCAAAGCTTTCGAACCGGCTGTGGTGGCCGGGCGTAAGGCCCCGGATGGTAAATCCCGCCTTGCCTCTTTTGTTGGCCGAAGTTAGGGTGACATTGGGTTTAAATTCCTTCTCCAATCCCAAGCTTGCCGGGCGAAAAACAATACCGCTGGGGATAGCCCCGCGCCGAGCTGACCCCTGCACCAGGTTGCTGTATTTTTGTTTGTGCTCCATGTAGTCTCGTTTCGCTTCTGCCAACGAGTGATCGTTGGGAATATCTCCGGATAAAATACGGTTTAAATCACGATCCGCTGCTTCCTGCCACCGGCGTACCTGCTTTAGCGTGTCCGGACTGTTTCTAACCGGGATGGCGTCAAGCTGTTTGGCCCGGTCTTGGGCGCCATAAGCTTCGAGCAATTTTTGAGCGTGAAGGGACTTTAACATCAGCGCGTTTTCTTCCGCGGCGATAAAACTTTTTCGGTCTATCGCGGCCGCGATGGCGGTCGGGATGACTGCCGCCGGCGCGGCTTTCAATGCTTCGGCAAGACCTGATGCGACGGCTGCCACCGCCGGCGCGGGAGCGTTCTCTGGCGGCCGGACGGATTGCTCGGGAGGGTGGGTTGCGGCGGCAGGGTCCGGGCGATTTTGCGTTTCGGATATCGCCGGATTTGGGGCGATCGGTGCACCCTCGACAACAGGGTTCGCGTCCGGAGTCGTTGCCGGTCTCGCGGCGCTTCCGCTAAAAGCCTCGTCCGGCTCGCCTTCCCCTACTCTTCCTTCATTTTGTTTTTGCGTAAATACCAGGTAGGAGGCCAGCAATTCCTCGGCCAGCAGGCCGCAAAAAGATTCCTCGGTTCCGGCGCAGAGGCCGTTGCCGATGTCGCCTAAGCCGCAGTTCATGGCGTGGCCGCACAGGCCGCAGGCTACTTCGATGGGTTTTTCTTCTTTCAGAATGTCCGCCCAATCGCGCTCATCGGTGAACGGTTCTTGACATTCCTGGAACTGTTGAGAATTGATTTTTCCCTGTTGTGAGCAAAAATTAATAACCTCGTTATTTTGAGGCAAGGAAGTTTCGCAGTTGGATTCGGAAAAGGCGGACAGCGAGGAGAAGTTAATTAAAGCGATCGCGAGGAGTATAAATTTTCCAACTCCGTCATTGCGAGTGGCGCCGAGGCGCCACGCGGCAATCTCGTCGAAAAGTTTTTTCTTTTTATGAGATTGCTTCGTCACTTCGTTCCTCGCAATGACAGAATAAATTATAAGGGCATGATCCCTGATGTGTTTTCATCCACTATATTCTTATCAGGACAACGCGGCCAATGCCAGCGCTTAGTTTGCGGATTTCAGGGAGGGCGTTTCTGACAGGACGTTTTTGTTACCGGCGGTTTTTTTCCTGGCGTTTCCTAAAAAAAGCGGCTAAAGCGTCGGTGAAATTTTTGCCGGTTTGGAGATCCAGTTGGTCAATCCCGGCTCTTCGTAGGAATGCCGACAGAGCTTCGCGTTTTTTTTGGGTTTCCCGCGACAGGAAATCAAGGTCGTCTTGATGCCTTAAATCCAACTCGCGGATAAATCCGGGGCGCTCCGCGTCCTGGAGGCGCACGCGGGCGGCAAGAGCGGGCAGGCGGCGCTCCGCGGGGTCTTCAATCGTAACCGCCACCACGTCATGTTTTTTGCCCAAAATAGCCAGCTCTATTTCCGGAATATCGGCCAGAAAATCCGAGATCAGGAATACAATGGACCTTTTTTTGGTCATCTGCAGGAGAAACCGGACGGCGGACTTTAAATCAGTCTGCGTTGATTGCGGCTGGCAGGCCACCAATTCCCTTAAAATTCGCAGGGCGTGGCCGCGGCCGCTTCTGGCGGGCAGGTAAAGCTCGGTCCGGTCCGTGAACATCAGCAATCCGGCCCGGTCTTTATTTTTCATCGCCATGTAGGTTAACAGGCCGGCCACGTCCTGGACGACTTCGCGTTTTGAGCTGCGATTGGACCCGAAATTTTGGGATCCCGATATGTCAACCGCCATCATGACGGTTAATTGGCGTTCCTCCACAAAGCGTTTAATGAAAGCTTCGCCTCCGGAACGGGCCAGCGCTTTCCAATGCATCGCCCTGATGTCGTCGCCCCATTGATATTCGCGAATGTCCGAGAATTCAAGCCCGTGGCCTTTAAACACGCTGGTGTATTGGCCGGCGAAGATTTCCTGCACCAGCTTGGCGCTGGTGATTTCTAGGCGGCGGACTTTGGCGATGAGTTCAGCGCTAAGCATGACAGGGGTGGCTACGGTACGCCGACAGTTTCGAAGATTTCGTGGATGATATCTTCGGGCGCGATGTTTTCGGCTTCGGCTTCGTAGGTTAAAAGAATTCTGTGGCGCAAGACGTCAAAGGCGATGAACCGGATGTCTTCCGGAGTGACGTAGCCGCGTCCTTCCAGGAATGCCGACGCCTTGGCCGCGCCGGCCAAATATAGGGTGGCCCTTGGGCTGGCGCCGTAAGAGATCAGACCTTTGAGCTTGGGCAGGTTGTGCTCGTGGGGAAACCGGCTCGAGAACACGATTTCAATAATGTAGTCTTTCAACTTGGGGTCAAGATAAATCTGGGCCGCTGTTTTTCTGGCCTTTAAGATCTCTCTGGGATCTAAAATCGGTTCGATTCGGCCGTGGTTGTTTTCGCCGGAGTAGGCGTCTAAAATTTCGAGCTCCGCTTTTTTGGAAGGGTAGCCCACTTTGAGTTTCACCAAGAATCGGTCCACCTGTGCCTCCGGCAGGGGGTAGGTTCCCTCCTGCTCGATCGGATTTTGGGTGGCCAGGACCAAAAACGGCTCTTCGAGCTTAAAAGTTTCCTCGCCGATGGTGACCTGGCGCTCCTGCATGGCTTCAAGGAGCGCGGATTGCGTTTTAGCCGGAGCGCGGTTGATTTCATCGGCCAGCACAAAGTTGGCGAAAACAGGTCCTTTTTTGACCGTAAACGTCCCTTCTTTGGGCTGGAAGATCGGGGTTCCCACAATGTCGCCGGGAAGAAGGTCCGGCGTGAACTGGATGCGCGAATAGCTGGCTTTGATTAACCCGGCCAGAGTTTTTACCGTTAAGGTTTTGCCTAGGCCCGGCACGCCTTCCAAAAGGATGTGGCCATTGGCTAAAAGCGAAACAACCGCCTTATGAACCAGGTCGTCCTGGCCGATGATGCGCTTAGTCATTTCCCGGCGCAGTTCCTGGAAAGGCAGGGCCTGACTGCGGATGAGTTCAGAGATTTCTTTGAGACTTAGGTTTTCCATGGCCTCCACGAATTGCCGTTACCATTTTAATAAAATAACTTTCTGTCATGGCTAACCGCAAAGAGAAGGATTCGCTGGGCGAACGCGAGATACCTCAAGACGTCTACTGGGGCATCCAGACCCTGCGGGCCAAGGAAAACTTTCCGGTCAGTGGTTTGCGCGCTTTCCCCGTTTTAATCCGCGCCTACGCGTCGCTTAAAAAAGCCTGCGTCCTGGCCAACCGCGATTTGAATACCGTTCCTCCCGAAATCGCCCAGGCCATCATTAAAGCGGCCGACGAAGTTTTAAGCGGACGCCATCACGATCAATTCATCATCGACGTTTACCAAGCCGGCGCCGGAACTTCTTTTAACATGAACGCCAACGAAGTTTTAGCCAACCGCGCCCTAGAAATCTTAAAGAAAGAAAAAGGCCGCTACGATCTGGTTTCCCCCAATGACCATGTTAATCGAAGCCAATCCACGAACGACACTTTCCCAACCGCTTCCTACGTCGCGATCTTAAGCGACTTGCCGCGTTTGTCTAAATCTCTGGAAACGCTTATAGAGGCTTACTCTAAAAAGGGAAAAGAGTTCAGCGGCATTTTAAAATCAGCCCGAACCCATCTTCAGGACGCGGTTCCCATTACGCTGGGACAGGAGTTTAAAGCCTACGCCGTCGCCCTGGAGGAATGCCGTGATCAAATTTCGCACAGCGCCAAAAATTTGGAAAACGTCGCCCTGGGAGGCACCGCGGCCGGCACGGGCCTGACGGCTCCCAAGGGTTTCAGTAAACTGGCAGTCAGCCACTTGGCGAAATTAACGGGACTGAACCTGCGGCCGGTTCGCGATCAGCGCTACGGGCTTCAAAGCCATTTTCCGCTCACCAATTTTTCGGCTTCCCTTCGCAATTTGGCCTTGGAATTGATCCGGCTGGCCAATGATTTAAGACTGCTGGCGTCAGGACCCTTAACGGGTTTTGCCGAAATCGTTCTTCCCGCGGTCCAGCCGGGCTCTTCCATCATGCCGGGCAAGGTCAACCCTTCCATGGCGGAGGCTTTAAATCAGATCGCTTTCGATGTCGTTAGCTCGGACATGACCGTGGCTTTAGCGGCACAGGCCGGTCAATTGGATTTAAACGTGATGACCCCGGTGGCCACCTACAGGATTTTGCACTCTATGGATATTTTGGCCAATTTCATTCCTGTTTTCGCCGAAAAGGGAATCCGGGGGATTCGCGCCGAACAAGAGCGCTGCCGCCATTATTTCGGCATCAGCCCCTCTCTGGCTACCGCGTTAAATCCCAAGATCGGATATTTAAAAGCGGCCGAGGTGTTTAAGGAAGCGGTGGCCACCAAAACGACCATCCTTGATTTGGTGCGCAAAAAGGGCCTATTAAAGGAAGAGGAAATCAAGGAAGTTTTTGACCCGGTCAAGTTGACCGGCGATCAGGGCTGAAGACGCGCGAGACGGCTCGAATCAAACGATTCTGTGATAGAATAGCGCTAACGTGAGGGTTGGGTACAACGGGTGAGCTATCCTTGTAGCTCGTTAGAAACCTTATGCTCGTAGCATAGGGCGCTGTGCGAGGTATCCACGACCCGGGCGTCTCGCGATCGCAAGTCGCGGGGATAACGTGGGTGAGACCAGGGAAGTAGCTTAAGAGCTATCTCTTAATCTACTTCCCTTTTTTATTTTATATTGAGTCAATTTATATGCCGGAACCACTGTTAATCGGACGTCTGCAATCCCTGCCGAATCAGGTTTATTCCAATAACATGAAGCTCTTCGGTTCTTACCTGGCCTTCCCGGCCAGCGCCGGAGTGCTGGCGGATTTGATCATCCGCGGAAAACTGTTGGCCGGCCCGGTGTCCTCCCTTGATTTCGCGCGGATTTTGGCCAGCGGCGCCAAGCCCTTGTCCGATTTTGGCCTTTATATTAATCCTTACATGGCGTATGAGAAACCGCCGGGCAGCCAGAACGCGGCCCAGGCGTTGATCCACGCGCCTCTGGTGATGCTGGCCAAGAAACCTTTGGAGGAGTTCAGCCGGATGCGGGTCGGCATATCCGAAGAGATTTTAAATTCGGAGCGCGAGGCCCTGCTGTTAACCAAGCTTCTTCTTTCCTTTTATTGGGAGGTGGAGCACGATATCCGCATGGAGGTTTCTTTAGATGACGACGCCTGGATTTGCCAGGGAGGCCCGTACCTCGCCCTGCGCTCTAAGCGCTTTTTTGGATTTCCTTACGCTTATGACCTGGCCTGGGAGTGGTACCGATGGAAGCGCTCCCCCTATCTTTTCTACCGTTGGGTGTTATCCCCCGGTTTGGATCAGGAAATTGAAGATGACATCGTCAACACCGTCAGGAAGACGCTGGAGTTGAATTTACGCGATTTGGCGCAATTGGCTCATCATGAAGCCAGTTTAAAAGGCGTGGAGCGAAGCGAGGTCTTAAGCTACCTTCACGGTTTCGGTCACCGCCTGGGGCTTTGGCAGAGCGTTTCACAAGGCTCCGTTCTCGGACTGGCCGGTCTTCTGAAAGACTCCGAAATTTCGGCCTTCCGATAATAAGTAGGGACAGACACTACTTTCTGGAAAGTAGTGTCTGTCCCCACTTATTCTTCTTTACAATATTTTAATAACGATTTTTCCAAAGAAATCACGCGACAGCATTTTTTCTTGAGCTTCGCGGGTTTTTTCCAGAGGAAAAACCGAATCAACGACCGGTTTTAATTTTTTGGCTTCAACGAGCTTAACGATTTCCTTGAGTTCGTTGAGTGTCCCCATGATAGAGCCCTGAAGGCGCAGTTCGCGCGTGAAAAAATATCTTAAATCAAGCGGGGTTTTGGCTCCGGTGGTGGCGCCGCAGGTGACGATAATCCCCCCTTTTTTCAGCGACTTGATCGAACTTTCCATGGTCGCCGGTCCCACGTGCTCGAAGACGATGTCAACGCCTTGCCCGTCCGTGGCCTTAAGAATTTCGCGGTAAAACGCGGGGTTGTCATTTTTGACCAGGATGGCGTGAGTAGCGCCCAGAGCTTCGGCTTTGCTTAATTTTTCCGCGGCGCTCCCCAAAGCGAAGATGGGGCCGGCTCCGGCTAATTTCGCTATCTGCAGGGCCGCCACCCCGATTCCGCTGGCCGCCCCAAGCACGGCGACGCTTTTTGATTTGGCGATTTGAGCGTGGGTGTGCAGCATATGCCAGGCGGTTAGGAATGTCAATGGAAATGCGGCCGCCTCCTCAAAGCTTAAGTTTTCGGGTTTGGCCAGCAGCTGCTCTTTTTTAACTTTGACCAATTCGGCCAATCCGCCGTGGATGTGCTCGCCGATAATGCCGTAGGTGGCGCAGATGTTATCCCGTCCGCTTTTGCAGAATTTACAATTAAAACAGGAAATTCCGGGCGCTACGATCACGGCGTCGCCTTGTTTCCAGTTTTTAACGTTGCGGCCGGTTTTAAAAATTTCTCCGCTGATGTCGCAGCCCGAAATATGCGGCAGGGGAAGTTTCAGCCCCGGCAAGCCTTGGCGAACCCAGATGTCCAGGTGGTTTAAAGCGGTTGCGCGCACGCGCACCAGCGCTTCGTCATCGTTGATCGCGGGTTCTGGGAAATCGGTGACGTATTCGAGCTTTTCCGGGCTGCCGTGAGCGCGAAAAATGACGGCACGCATCTCAAGCTTTTCTCTTGCTGACCCCTGACCCCTGACCCCTGACCCCCAAAGCTTTGATGATTGCGCGGCAGAACGCCGGTAGATCTTCCGGCTTGCGGCTGGTGATGATGCGGCCGTCCGTCACCACTTCGGAATCTTCGTAATGCGCGCCGGCGTTTTGTATGTCAACGGCAATGGCCGCGAAACAGGTGGCGCGTTTGCCCTTTAAGATTCCGGCTGAAACCAGAATCCAGGGACCATGGCAGATAGAGGCGATCAGTTTGCCCTTGGCGTAAGCGTCCCTGACGAATTCGATACAAGGCGGGTAGCGCCTTAAAAAATCGGGCGCGAAACCTCCCGGAATGACCAAGCAGTCATAGTCGTCCGGCTTGACTTGTCTTAGCGCTCGCTCCGCCATTGCCGGGTATCCGAATTTTCCGGCGTATTCTTTTTTTTCGGGCGCCACAAACTCCACGACGGCGCCTTCTTCCTGAAGGCGCAGATAGGGAAACCAGGCCTCTAGGTCTTGAAAGTCCCGTTCGATGATGATGGCGATTTTTTTTCCAGCCAGGGAACCCATTTTGGTTTAACCCGCCCTCGCCGGCGGGGTTACAGGGACGCTCTGATAGGCTCGATCAACGTTTGGCACTTGAGACAGTATTTAGTGTAAGGCAGAACCCGCAAACGTTTAAGAGGAATCACTTTTTTGCACCGCTGGCATTGGCTGAAGGTTTTGTTTTCTATTCGATACAGCGCCTCTTCAATCTCCATCAGCGTTCCCCTTTCGGAGCCGGAGATTTCAAAAAGCATCTCTTTTTCATAGGTTTGAACCGCGACGTCGGCGTCGTCGCCGGGGTCCATTTCGGTGGCGGGAATGAGTTCTTTGTTTCTTTTCTCTTCAAGCTTGCGGCTTAGCGTTTGCTGTAAGATCACCAGCTCTTTTTTGAATTTTTTGAGGTAAGAGGCGGCCATTGGTTTGAAAACGGGACCTTCTTTTTTAGCGGCCGTCCGCGTTTTGCCTCTGATCCCGGCTTTTTTTGTTTTTTTCGCGCCCCGGAGCGCTTGGAGTAATTTTTTGATCATCCGGCGCGCCTCACGCTTCTTGTGCGCTAGCAGCTCTTTCGCTCTTTTCCACCCAGTAAGAGACCAGGTAGAAAGCCCCGCCATAAAGCAGGGTTCCCAGGAATTCATTTCTAAAGAAAGGGATAGCGGCGGTGTAGCAGGCCGCCAGACCCGCTAAGTGCCGGGGGTAAAGGCCGGAGGTCAGCCAGACGCCGAAGTTCGAAATGAGGAAAAAAGAAACAGAGGAGGCGGCGAGCCCCAGGGCCCTGTGGGCGTTGCTAGCGCCGAATCGCAGTCCCAAGACGCCCGTTAAGATAAAGCCCAGATAAACGAACGGCAGGGTTGAGTGCCAGCCGAGCACCGCGTCCGACAGCGCCAATGTGATGAGTGGGATCGCAAAGGCGATTTTTTTATTGGGAATTTTATCCGCCGCGAAAAAAGCCACCGCCGCCAGCGCCGTGAAGTTGGGCGGATGCGGCATCAATCTTGACCAAATTCCCAAGAGAATCAATCCAAAATAGCAGACATTTTTTTTCATAACGTCCACGCTCCTTGTACCTTCATTTTCTACGCCTTCTTTACGGGGTGTCATTTTATTCTTTTTCCTGGGCTGGTTCAACAATAACAACCGAAGCCTCGTCGGCTCGTTTGGAGTTGTAGGGATCGGGGACTTTTTTGCCGTCGACAAGGTAGTTGTAGGTGTAGCTTCCGGGTTTCAGAGGAACGCTGGCGCGCCAGACGCCCAGCTTCTCTTTTTGCATGGCGATCGGCCGGCCGTCGTTAAAGTTTCCGATCAGGGAGACTGATTTTGCCCGGTAATGGACGTAGGTAAACAAGATGTTGCGCGGGATCAGAAGCCGGGTATCTTTAACCGTATTGATTTGGTTGATGTCTAAGACCACGGGCTGCGGCTTCGGATCCGCATGGGCGCGCCGGTCCCGGTCCGTTGAAGTTTCCGATCGGAGGCTTTGATGGCGGGAGAAAGCGGTGTAACCGGCAAGAACCGCCACGGCCATAGCCAGGGTGATGACCAGTTGGTAGTGGATGATTTCTTGTTTTTTAGGGGCGATCAGCATGTCGGCAGGTTATGTTTTCTCCTTAATTTCGGGATCGTCGGCTTTGGCAGGGGTGATTTGGCTGTTCATTTGATCCACCAGTTTATCCTCTTGCTGTTTGGCAAATTTGGCCAACTCGGGAGGTTTTTCGGAGAGGATTTTTGGATAGCGTTTCTTAGCCGGCCGCAGTTTAAACGCCGCTCCGGTGACGGCAGTTAGGATAGCGAGCGCGATCCAGAGCCAGCTCGCGCGGGAAGAATCTGTTTTGGGGGTTGGGGGGTCTAGATGCGCGGCGGCTTCCTCGGGCGGGCTGGAAGTTGGGTCGAGGATCGTTTTCTTGGCTTCCAACTTCGAACTTCGAACTTCCAACTTTTTTGAATCTTCGTTCGTGGCAGTTTTGGCATTTTGAACCATTACTAGATCCGGCTCCGGGATTGATTCCTTGCCCAAATCAGGCGCTTGGGCCGGTGGTTCAGTTTGAGCCAGTAAAGGCACTTCTTGATCCAGAAGATTTTGAGTCACCGGGGGCAAAATGGGCCATCCGGCAAAATTGAGTTTGAGCCCGACGCGATGACTTGCTCCCAAATCCCCGAATCCGGTCCAGGCGTAATCCAGCGTCAAGCCCCCCATGTGAAAACCGAATCCCAGCCGCAGGCCCGATCCGATATCTTGGGAAAAGCGGTACCCGGCGCGAAGGAAGATCATTTCAGTCAGTCCGGCTTCCGCTCCCACGGAAACGCGGGCATCCTCATTTTTGGGCACAGCTCCTTCAAGGGCCAGGATCACGGGCCGGCGCTTAAATTCCTCATTGAAGCTAAGCCCCAGGCGCAGGGTTTGGGGCAGATCGAAGCGTTCGGTATCGAATTTAAGGCCCGGCCCAAGGTTGGAATAAGAAAGGCCGGCCGTGACTTTTTGTGCTCCTTGAAACAGGGAGGCGGATGGTTTCCAGAGGATTCCAAAATCGCCCGCCGCTGTTTTTGCCGTTGCCGGGCCCAAGGTTTCTTGGATCCATTTGGCGCCTAGCCCCAAGCTGATGTTGGAATTGAGGGCGCGGCCCACGCTGGCACCCAGGCTCCAATCCTGCGATTTAACGGTTCCTATTTTTTGTCCCGAGGCGTTATAGGAATCAAAGGGCGCCACGGCCAGCCGGGTCAAAGAAAGAGCGGGCGTTCCCCAGCCGAAAGGCTGGGCGTAAGCCGCATATTGGTGCGTGATATCTTCAAAATGGTTGTTGTGCATCAGGCTGATTTCCGGATCGCGCATTTGGGCCAGACCGGCCGGATTCCAGTAAGCGGCGTTGGGGTCAGCGATGACGGCGGCGCCCAATTCCCCCATCGCCACGGAGCGCGCCCCGGCGCCCAGCGATAAAAATTGAGCGGAGGTGGTGCCGTTGGAGGCAAAGCAAGGATTTAGGATATAGGATATAGGATATAGGAAAGCAAGAAAAAATAATTTTTTATCAGTTTTTGTCCTAAATCCTAAATCCAAAATCCTAAATCCTTTTTTCATCTGATGATCATCAACTTTCCCGTCTTTGAACTTCCCGAGGAAACAAGGCGCCAGATGTAAACGCCGCTGGCCACGTTTTCCCCTTCCTCATTTCTGCCGTCCCATTTGCTTTGCGAGGCGCCTGCGAGTTTTAGTGTTTTAACGATATTACCCTGAAAATCGTAGATGGTTATTTCTCCCGTTGAGGGCAGATTGTCGAAGGTGATTCCGGAGCCGTCTCCGTTGGAAGGATCATTGTCATTGGGGCGCCAGGGAACAGGATAAGCGACGCTGTCGGCCACTCCCAATATTGTTCTAACGTCAACTAAAACCGCGTAGGCGGAGAAGTGTTTGGGAAAACAGAAAACGATTTGTTTAGTCGTGTCAACGCTGGAATCCGGGCAGGGCAGAAACGCGCCATTGGCTTCACTTAAGACCCATAAACCCAATCGTTCGGCCCGAACAGGCGGCTGGAATCCGTCCAAAAAGCCGTCTTTATTTGGATCCTGCGCCGCGTAGGAAATTTCGAGACGGGCCGGGTTATTGAAATTGTCCGTGAAAAGCTGATTGTTTACGATAAGGGAAAATTCCCGTAAGGTGCCCGGAAGGAGTTTTTCTTCACGAAGCGAGTTGATCGCCGTTTGCAATTTTAGCGGATCAATATGAAGCGGGTTGTTAAGAGGATCAATGGAAAAATAAAGAGTGGCGTCGTCGTTGACGACTTTGGGATTTAGCACCAGATGCGCCACGCCCAAAGGGTCCGCGATCAGATAAGCAATGTTGCTGACAATGGCGGCGGATGAGGAGGTAGGCGGCGGTTCGGCTAAAATTTGGAGGGTTTCGGAATAGTCCGTTAGTATCCCCTCTTGGTTTTGAGCGCGGATTCGAAAGTGGTAGGTCAGACCTGGGACAAAACCCACCACGATGGCTTGGTCATCCGTCCAGTTTAAGCTAAAGGGAATCGGCGTTGAAATATCGGTTTGAAAGTTGTCTAACGAGCGGGCTAGTTCATAGGCGGTATCGGATGAGTTGTTATTGGTGTTCCATTCGAGCAGGTAACTTGTTTTTGCCGCTTTTGTGGCTGTGAGATCGGTTGGCCGGCTGGCCAGCGTGACGGCTTGATCCGGGCTTGAGAAGTCGCTGAAGTTTATTCCATCCTTTGAGGCCGCCACCGAAACCCAATAAACGGTATTGGGCGTTAATCCGAGGATCGTGCCGGCCGCGGTTTTTTCTTTTAATGAAGAGGAATCTTGAATGGTCCGCGAGGAAACGATTGTTCCGGCAATGTCGCCGGCGTCCAGCGCCGCCGCAAGCTTAAAAGTGATATCGCCGTCATTTCTTTCTTTCCATTGGACTGTGACGGTATCGGTTGTTTTTTGGGTAACTTCGGTAAATGTTGGTTTATCGGGCGGCGCCGGCGCGACAATTGCTAGCGTAGTTGCTGAATCTGGAAAGGAAAACCCGCTGGTTTGAAATCCTGTTTTAACGGCCCGTACCGAAACGTGGTAAAGGGTGTTGGGAGTCAAGCCTGAAATGGTGGCGGTCGTTATTTTATTGACGTCGGAAGCGGCGTCCGTCAGCGTAGTTGAAGAAATGATGGTTCCGGCCAGATTTGCGTCTGACGTTGAAGCGCTGACGATGTAATCAAAGGAGCCGCTGTTTTTTTCTTTCCAGGTAACCGTCATACTTGCCGTTGTAATGGCGATGACAGTGGTTAAAGTCGGCTGTTGCGCTTGCGGCGGTGGCGGTGGCG
Source organism: Elusimicrobiota bacterium (assembly GCA_016205025.1). Classification (GTDB taxonomy): domain Bacteria; phylum Elusimicrobiota; class Elusimicrobia; order JACQPE01; family JACQPE01; genus JACQJO01. Next base: position 1,486 of record JACQJO010000033.1, on the reverse strand, counting down.
GCACAGCCGTAGTTTTAGTCGAGATAACGGCGCTTAGCGTGGCCACATCGTCAGGATTGAAAGAAGTTAATCTGGCGTAATAGGTGGTCAGGGCCGTCAGACCTGTCAAAGGCACGGAGGTTATGCCGGCCGCCACCGTTGATGATTTCAGGACCGGTGTCATATCGGATTGGACCGAGAGCTGCAATTTGTAGCCGGAGGCGCCCCCCAACGGTGCGGTCCAACTGACGGTGACGCTGGTTGCATGAACGCTTGAGAAGGCCGGCGCTGCGGCGTTGACCAGCGTGGAGGCGCTGTCGGGCGCGGAAAAATCGCTGGTTTTGGTGCCGGGTTTGACGCTGCGCACCGAAGCGTGGTAGCTGGTGTTGGGCGTCAAATTTACAAGAGTTGTTTCAACGATCTTGTTGCTTGAGGCATTGGGATCGGCAAAAACGGTCGAAGACACGATGGTGCCGGCTAAGTCAGCGTTCGAGGTTGAAACCGAAACAATGAAGGAGGTGTAGCCCGAGTTCTTTTCTTTCCACTCGACAAGGGCGGTGGTGGTTGATACTTCTTGGATTTTGGTGAGCGTTGGAATTTCGGGCGCGGGTGCTAACAGCGTGCGTGTTGAAACGACCAGGGTATAAGCGGTCGCCACTTTCGGGGTGTCTTCGTTGCGCGCTTTGACGCGGAAAGAATAAACAGTGTCGCCGCCTAGGCTGGTAATCGTTGTTTGCGTTAAGGTGTAGTTGTCGTTGAATCTAATTGGCGTTGAAAAGTAAGCTGTAAAATTGTCGCTGGAGAAGCCTACCTCATAGCGCGTATTGGAAGGATTTCCATTGGCATTCCAGGACAAAAAGACCTCGGCGTCCTCAAGGACTTGCGCCGCTAGATTGGACGGTGGATTGGCTAACGTGAAATCGTTGTCTTTGTCATTTGAGAGGTCGCTCAAGTCTTTGCCCACTTTCAGGGCGTAGACCGCGACCCAATGCCGCGTATTGACCATCAGTCCATTAACCCGTGTTCCGGTGGTTCTATTGACCACGCTGGCGGCGTTTCTTAAGGTTGCGGAAGAAAGGATGGAATTGAAGCTCGACTCGGTGGAGGCAACTAGTGTATAGGTAACGTCTCCCGCCTCTTTTTCTGACCAGGTGACAAAGAAGGATTGCGTCGTGATTTCAACAATCAGAATGTTTGTGGGTTTAGTCGTTGGAGCGGCCCAAACCGGCGTCGCCAATGCTGCCAGTATCGCGCTAAGAAGAACCATTTTTGTTGCGTTCATAATGCAAAAGTAGTATGCCAAAATAAATCTAAAGTTAGTTGTAAATCTAAAGTCCTAAGTCAAATTACCCTTAAAGGCCCAGGATCATCCCCGCTAAGTTAATTTTTAATCCCTTCGCTTAAAGAAGAAAAAGAAAGACCACCGCCCCTTCCCTAAGATTCCCGTCTAATCGTAAAGTACCTCTTCTTCTTTTTCTTTCTGATCTCAAATAACCGTACGATAGTC
>JACQJO010000022.1 GCA_016205025.1 Elusimicrobiota bacterium | reverse complement strand
TATACCTCTTGTGAGAATCGAATGCGATATACTGCATATGCCGCACCTCCTTATGAGCAAGTCCTCTTGCTCTAAAAGTCCCGTACAAAGTACTAACTTTGTAACGAGGGTGCGGCGCTTTCATAACATCATTCCCGCGAAAGCGGGAATCCAGGCCTGGATGCCCGCCTGCGCGGGCATGACAAAAAGAAGGGACGCGTAACTTTTTTTGGGGACTTTGGTGAGCGGACTTTGGGCCCAATTTCAATTTCCCTTCAAGACCCTGGTAATAATATTCCATTGTCTTTATAACTGCATTAGGAAAGAGGGGGAAATCCGTAATCTGCAGGAGGATAAGAAGATGCAATCGTTCATTCGTTTCCTTTTGGTGTTCGTTACTGTTGCGGGGACTCTTAAGGCTGAAGAGAGCGCTTCCAGCTCGTCCAAGCAGGCCACTATTTTATTGGCGCCCAGCTTTAACTTAAGCGCTGATAAGGGCTTGGCGGAGCGTGTCGGCAAGTCCAATCTTTCTGATACTGACAAATCAGCGTTGCTTGAGAATGTTTTTTCCCGAACAGCGCAATCTCCTGTCATTGCCAATGTCACTGCGTCGGCTTCCGGTGAGTCCAAGGGTTCCGGTTTTGTGGCCATCGCCCAGGGTCCTGAACTCAAATCCTTGATTGACGCGCATGCCCAAGGCAAAGCAATTGAGAATGCCAACGAACTGCGCAGGGTTGTGGCTCGAAGAAACGGCTGGTATAACGCCCGTTACACGGCGGTTCCTATAAGCGTTACGGCCGGTTTATCTATTTTTAATTTGGTTTATAGAGGCGCAAAATACAGCGGCGATGCCCAGTTTCTCCTGAAGCGTTCGGTCTCGGCTCGTTTTTCAGTGGCAACTTTGGCGGGCCTTGGCGCTGGTATTGTGGCTTACGTTTTTGGTCAGATACCTGGATATTGGTATGGCGTCTCTAGGGGCCAGCCAGAAATTCGAACACCGTAGGAGTTGTTTAGTTGTTAACAACGCCTTCGGGCGTTAATTGATTATTCTACGATCGTAACTGCTCAGGTCCCTTCCCGTTCGTCACCCCCGCGAAAGCGGGGGTCCAGACCTGGACCCCGCCTTGGGGCGGGGTGACGACCTGGGTAGTTACCTACGATCTTAAAAGGCCGGCGGGATAAATCCCGCCGGCCTTTTTGCTTTTTACTAACGTAAAATTAGAGGGTGAATCCCAAGGGCGTCATTATTATTCCTGTTCGTTGGGCGTCATCTAGGTTTCCGGGTAAGCCGTTGGCTAAGATCGCGGGACAAACGATGTTGGAGAGGGTTTGGCGGATCGCCCGGCAGGTCAAGAACGCTTCGGCCGTTTACATAGCCACTGATGACGAAAGGATTGCGAGCCACGCCAAGGAGATCGGGGCCGATTCTGTTTTAACCGGTTCCCACTGCCGCAATGGAACGGAACGCGTTTGGGAGGCGGCCCAAAAAATAAAATTCAAGGCCGGCATCTATCTTAATCTTCAGGGCGATGCTCCGTTGACGCCCCCCTGGATTTTAGAGGCCTTAATCGAGCGGCTGTCCCAAGACCCCTCCTGCCAGATTGCCACACCCGCTATCCGGTTAACCAGAGAGTTGTACGACAGAATTAAAAATTCCGCTCAAAACGGGAAAGCGGGCGCCACAACAGTGACTTTTGATAAAACCGGAAAAGCGCTTTATTTTTCAAAATCCTTAATCCCTCATCTGAAAAAACAAGATTCCTTAACCCCGCCTGTTTACAAACATCTTGGTGTTTATGGCTACACCAAAGAGGCTCTGCAGAAATGGGTTTCACTGCCGCCGGGAGCATTCGAACAAGCTGAAGAGTTGGAGCAGTTGCGGGTTTTGGAACACGGCATTCCCATTCATGTCGTTGTCGTGGAAACTAAAGGCCGGACTCTTTGGTCGGTGGATAATCCCGACGATGTGAGCGTGGTGGAGGGGATACTTAGAAAAGAGGGGGAGATATGCGTTTAATTTTAGCGCGGCACGGCAGGACGTTTAAGGATACTCAAAAACCGGTCATGATCGGTGTCGGCCAGGACATGCCTTTAACGGATGCGGGAATGCAACAGGCGCGCGCGTTCGGCCAGATGTTGGCCGCGCGCTCGATTGATCCGGCCGCGGTTTATTGCTCAACTCTTCAGCGGACACGGGAGTTCGCGCGCGCGGCCATTGAGGAAACTAAATTACGGATTAAAGTTCAACAGACCGGAGTTTTAAACGAAATTGATTACGGCCTTTGGTGCGGAAAAACCGATGAAGAAATCATCCGAGAATTCGGGTCGGAACCGTTGCGCGCTTGGCAGGAAAAATCCCAGTGGCCGCAAGGCGCCGGCTGGCGTCCGGGAGAAAAAGAGTTGGAGATTCTGGCGACGGAATTCGCCGGCCATCTTGTCAGCCAGTGGCCGCGGGAAACTTCTGTTATTCTTGTGGGCAGTTCCGGGGTTTTGCGTTATTTTTTGAAATTGGTTCCCGGAGAGTGGGGAAAAAGGATAAAAGCGAAATCATTTAAGATAAATCCTGGAAATTACGGAGAAATCACGCATCGGGAGGGGAAATGGGAATGTTTGAAATGGAACGAGAAACCAGAATGAAGGCGGTAAAGGCGGGACAAGCGGGGAAAGCGGTCAAGGCGCAAAGCCATAAAAAGTTTTTATTTGTCATCGCTTTAACCGCCTTTACCGCTTTTACAGCTTTAACCGCCTCTCCCGCCTTCAAGATTCCCAGCGAGCAGGAAATTTCCGACATGATTGAGTTATTGCGCAAGGAGGCGCCTAAGAATGTTGCTCATCGTATAGAGGTCATCAGTGCGCGGTTTATCGGCATGCGTTATGTGCTTGGTCCCTTGGGAGAAGAGGTGAGGGGAGAATTTGACCGCGATCCATTGATTCGTTTTGACGCGGCGGACTGCACCACGTTCATTGAGACCGTTATGGCGTTGGCTTTGGCGCGCAATAAACGTGAAGTGGTTCCCATGCTAACGAAGATTCGATACAAAGACGGTGTTATTTCATATCAGACGCGCAACCATTTTGTTTCGGTTGATTGGGTCCCCAATAATAAGCAGGCCGGTTTGATCGAAGACATCACGGAGGAATTCGCCGGAGACGGCGTGCGCTGGGCCGAGAAGGTTATTTCAAAACGCCAGTGGTACTTGGTTAAAACAGAAGAAATTCTTGATAAAGAGAATGTTAATGGTTTTGGAAAGAAATTGAGCCCCAGAAAGAGACAGGCTTTGGTGGCTAAATGGCAGGCGTTGGGCAAGGATATACCGGATGAACCGGCCCGGCTGGCCTATGCGCCCGTGGCCCTGCTTAAAGAAAAAGCGAAAAAAATACCCAGCGGCGCTGTTTTTAATTTGGTGCGCGTTCAAGATTATCCGGTTGTCATCGTTTCGCATCAAGGTTTAATTATTCAAAAGGCTGGCCAAACCGTGGTGCGCCACGCCTCTTCCGTAAACGGCGTAGTTGAAGACATGCCGCTTGAAGAGTATTTGGCCAAGTACGAGACCTCCAAGTACCCGGCGTTGGGGATGAATATAAATGTTGTTCAAGAGGTTCAAGAGGCTAAAAAGGTTCAATCGACGGGCCGGTGACAGTCATGATCGAGGCATGAAAAAGAATTTAGTCAGTGAAGAGGAGTGGACGCGGATTCGCCATACCGCGGTGGCGCGTCAGATCATGGACCGGGGGGTCAAGGACCCCCGCGTTTTGGCCGCGATGAGGGAAGTGCCGCGCCATCTTTTTTTGCCGCCCAAAGTGGCGCCGGCTTTGGCTTACGCGGACCGGGCTCTGGGCATCGGACACAACCAAACCATTTCACAGCCGTATATCGTGGCTTTTATCGCGGAGAAGTTGAATTTAACGGGCAATGAAACGGTGCTGGAGGTGGGAGCCGGCTGTGGCTACCAGGCGGCCATTCTTTCAAAACTGGTTAAGTGGGTTGTTTCGGTTGAATTAATCGGCGAATTAGCGGTGTTTGCCAAGCAAAATTTAGAGCGGTTAAACATTACTAACGTCGAGGTGTGCCAAGCCGACGGATTTAACGGCTGGATGCCCTCCGCCCCCTATGACCGCATCGCGATGACGGCCGCCGCGTCGCGGGTGCCCGAGGCGTTGGTTGCGCAGTTGAACGCGCCCGGAAGGCTGGTGGCGCCCATTGGCAACCAAAGCAAACAGCAGCTTATTTTGATCGAGAAAACCCCGAACCCGCTGGGCGCGCCTAAAGTGACGCAAAGAGATTTGATTCCCGTGGCTTTTGTGCCGATGAAAGGGGAGATAGAGAAATGAAAATAGGGATTAGGGAATAGGGAATGGGGAATAGGGCGTTTTTATTTTTCCTTTTTTTCACTATTCCCTATTCCCTTTTCCCTGTTCCCTCTCTGCGGGCCCAATTCGAATTCCAAATGGGAGTGACGCCCGGGGCCCTGGATTACGCTGACAAGAGTTCAACCGGGCAGGCGCGCTATCCGATCGATCCTTTTGCCCAGGCGCTGGCGGATGAGCTGACCAAAACCAAGGCGACGGATTACTGGACGATCATCGGATTGTCCACCGCGACGCCGGCGCAAGACGTCACGCTTTATATCCGGCGCGGCTTCGGACGTTCAGAGATTGTGATTTTAATGTTCATAGCGGAAAAGGCCAAGAATGTTCTAAAAGAGCTGGCGCATAAAAGGGTGGAGGGGGCCCGGCTAAGGGAGCTGGCTTTGCAGCACCAGATTCCCTACGACTCCATCCGTTCGCAAGCCCTTTCGCTTAAAGAAAAAATCGAACGCCAGTTGCGTTTAAAACCGAAGGATGAGCCGCCCGTTTCTTCAACGGGAACGGTGAGCGGTCAAAGCAAGCAAGAGAAGATCAAATAAATTCGTAATTTGGCTACAATATAACCGATGGGAGAAGATGCCGGGCAGCCGGAATTCGCGCCGCAATCTGCCAGAAATTCCAAAAAGAAGATACTCACGAGCCCCGCTCTGTTGGGCCTGCTTTACGCCGCGAGCTTGGTGGCCGCTGTTTTGCTTGTTTTTGTTTCTCCAAAAACGCCGGCGGTGGAAGATTCCCGGAAAATCGCGCCATCAAAGGTCGGCCTGTCTTTTTTAAACATTGACGGCGACGCCATCGGCCTGGTCAAATTAGACGGTTTGATCGCCATGGACCGTCAGGGTTTTTGGGGAGACACCATGATTGACCGGACCAGAAAAAGTCTTGAACGGTTGGCCAAGAAAAAACAGGTTAAGGCCATCGTCCTGCGGATCAATTCCCCGGGCGGCACGGTTGCGGCTTCGCAGGAGCTTTACCGCGCTATCGGGGAACTGCGCAAAAAACATAACAAACCCATCATCGCGCTTTTAGGCGACGTGGCGGCCAGCGGCGGTTATTATGTGGCCTGCGCTTGCGATAAGATTGTGGCTGAACCCGGAACCATCACAGGCTCCATCGGCGTGATATTCCAGACGACTCATTTTGACGCTTTGGCCAAACGCTTCGGCGTCGGGTTTAACACCATTAAATCGGGGCTTTATAAAGATATCGGCAACCCGGCGCGTCCCATGACCCTGGAGGAAAGGAGAATCCTGCAGTCTTTGGTGGACACGGCCTATAAGCAGTTTGTTAAAGCGGTGGCTGACGGCAGGGGTTATGATTTTGATCGCGCCAAGAAATTGGCTGATGGAAGAATCATGATCGGGGAAGGCGCGCAGGCCGTTGGATTGGTTGATGAGATTTCCGGGCACGCGGGCGCGATCAGGCTGGCCAAGGAGTTGGGCAAAATCAAAGGCGAGCCTAAAATTATCCGGGATGTTGATTTCCGGGAAGATTTGATTGAAGAACTGCTTCAAGGACGCGCTGATCTGCAATTTTTGAATTTCTTGCAGAAAAAAGCCGTTCCCGCCTCCGGGCTTCTTTACTTGTGGACCGGATACTAAAGCCCTTCGAGAGCTTGTCAAAACCCTGGCAGGGGCCGGCCTGGCTGCTGTTGGTTTTAATTGCCATCAACCGCCTTCTTCTTGATAACGCCTTCGGCCTGCCGGGGAAAAAGGCATGGCTTAGGGGGGCGTGGCTGTTCGGCTCCCAGGTGCTGACCACTTTTTTTCTTTCTCTTTTTTTGGCCCTCTGCATTTTCGCGATGCTTAAAATTCTGCGCCGCAAGGTCAGGCGTCCGCCCCCGATCGAGGAATTAATACAGATGGGATTGGCGGCGCAGTCGCCTTATCTTTTGGCCGCCCCGATTATGGCGATTGTCATGGCGGCCATAGGGCTTTTGGGGTTGAGCAACGGAACCTCCGTCGGGCTGTCCCTGCGGGTTTTATTTTCTTTTGCGGTCTTTCCGGTTCTTTATGTCATTGTCCGCCGCAGGTTTCCGGGAATCGGAGAGCTTTCCGTCTTAAGCCTGGTTTTATCGCCCTACCTTCTTTTGGTGGGAGCTGTTTTCGCGGGGCTCTTGGCGATTTTTCTTTTCCTGGCCGCGGCGATTGTCACGGCTTTGTTGACGTAGCCCGCGCCGCCTTCATGAGCAAACCCGAAACCACCAATGCCGAAATCATACGGCTTTTATCCTTAATGGGGCATTTTTTGGAGATAAAAGGGGAAAATCCCTTTCGGGTCAGGGCTTATGAGCGTGCCGCCCAAACGCTCTCGGGACTCACCCGCAATCTTTCCGAAATGGCGCCGGAGGAATTGGGCAATCTTCCCGGAATCGGGCCCGGCATGACGGCTCATATTCAGGAAATTTTAAGCCACGGAAATCTCAAAGACCTGGAAACGATCAAAAAACAGATTCCAGAGGGAATCATTAAGCTGCTTGATATTCAGGGAATGGGTCCCAAACGGGCCAAGCTGCTTTGGCAGACGTTAAAGATCGATTCCATCGAGGCGTTAAAGAAAGCGGCGGTTGAGGGCAAACTGCGCGATCTGCCCGGGTTCGGTGAGAAGTTAGAGCAGAGCATTTTAAAAGGAGCGGATTTTGCCCAGGCCGCGGCCAAGCGAATGTTGATCTGGGATGCCAGAACCATTGCGGCAGATATTGTTCAACGGCTTAAGAAATCGGGCGTCGTCGTCGAGGCGGTGGCGGCCGGAAGTCTTCGCCGCGGCAAAGAGACGGTGGGGGATTTGGATATTTTAACCACCGCTAGAAACGGTTCAAAAGCGATCGAGTTTTTTACCAAACTTGAACAGGTGGAACGCGTTTTGGGCGCGGGTGAAACCAAGGCCACCGTATGGCTTAAAAACCAAATCCAGTGCGATTTTCGAGTTGTGGCGCCGGATTCATTCGGCGCGGCGCTTCTGTATTTCACCGGTTCCAAGGAGCATAACGTGGTGTTAAGGGAGCAGGCGCTTAAACTGGGCATGACGATCAATGAGTATGGGATTTTTAAATTAACGAAGGGCAAGGCGGGGCGCAAGGTGGCTTCTAAGACGGAGGAAGAAATTTATAAAGCGCTCGGCATGAAGTGGATTCCTCCGGAATTAAGGGAAAACAGAGGGGAGATCCAGGCGGCGAGATCGAATAAACTGCCCAAGCTTATCGAGCTTCAAGACATCAGAGGGGATTTTCATAACCACACAAAACTGACGGACGGAGCCAATGCGCTTGAGGAGATGGCCGAGGCGGCGCGCGCTATGGGCTGGGAATGGGTTTTTGTGGGAGATCATTCCCAAAGCCTTAAAGTGGCCAACGGGCTTTCGCCGGCTGATCTGCACCGCACGATTAAAGAAGCCCAAGAATTTAACGCCAAATCCAAAGGGTTTCGTATTTTCCGCTCTATGGAAGTTGATATTCTAAAAGACGGGCGCATGGATTATACGGACGAGGATTTAGGCGCTATAGGCGCGGTCATCGCCGCGGTGCATACTCACTTTAAAATTTCGGGTGATGAGATGACCAAGCGCGTCATCCGAGCCATTGAAAATTCTCACGTTGATATCATCGCGCATCTTTCGGGGCGGCTCTTAAATCGAAGGGAGCCCTACGAAATCAATGTTGAAGAAGTTTTGGGGGCGGCGGCCAAAAATCAAACGGCTTTGGAGCTTAACGGCCAGCCGGAACGCCAAGATATCTTTGACACGCAGGCCAAGCGCGCCAAGGAATTGGGGGTTCCTCTGGTTTTGACCACGGATGCCCATTCGGTTCATCAATTTGGTTACATACAGATCGCGCTAAACATCGCGCGTAGGGCCTGGCTGGAGAAACAGGATCTGTTAAACACGATGTCTGCTAAGGAGATTTGCGAGTGGCTGGGCAATTAATCGCAGCCTGGCAAACTTTTGAAAAAGGGGTCATAATATGAGCATGACGATGCAGTGGAAGTGGATTGTTTCGGACCCTAAGATATGCGGTGGGGAGCCGTGCGTTAAAGGCACGAGGGTACCAATTCATCTGATTTTGGACCACTTGGCGGCCGGCGACTCGTTTGAAGAAATTTTGAAGGCCTACCCTCAAATCAAAAAACCGGCAATCCAGGAGGCGGTTCAATACGCTTCTTTGGCCGTTCAAGAGGAAATCCTGCCTGTCTAGCCTTTTCTTTCGCAGATGAGCCGTTTTTTGTTGGATGAGAATATGCCCTTATCTGTTGCCAAGGATTTGCGACGACTGGGGATTGACGCCCACTTTGGAAATCCGTTGCTTTATCCTCCCAAACCGCGAACCGGCATTGTCGTGCTAAGGCTGCCCAAATTTTCCGTTAAAGCCACAGAGCGGCGCTTGGTTGACTTTTTGTCTAAAGTTCAAGATTCTGAGGTGGCTTCCCATTTGATCGTTTTGGAACCCACGCGGATTCGCAGAAAGAAAATTTCGTAGGCGCCAGCCAGGAGCCGCCAACCCCAAAACCAATTAAAATCTTGTATCCTGGATGCTAATTTTGATTGTATATAAACCACAGGAGGTTCAGATATGAAGTTTTTCTTGGATACCGCTATGATCGAAGAAATCAAGCAGGCCAAGGCTTGGGGAATGCTGGATGGCGTGACCACCAACCCGACGCTGGCTTCCAAAACTGGTAAACCCTTTGAGGATGTGGCTAAAGAAATTTTGCGGGTCTCGGCTCCCGCCCCGGTCAGCTTGGAGGTTATTTCAACCGACATTGAGGGCATGGTAGAGGAAGGTAAAAAATTGGTTAAGTGGGGCGCCAACGTCGTGGTTAAAATCCCGATGACGGAAGCCGGAATCGCGGCCACCCAGATTTTGACCCGCGAGCACAAAATCAAGGTTAACGTGACTTTGATTTTTTCGGCTAACCAAGCTCTTTTAGCGGCTAAGGCGGGGGCGGCTTACGCCTCGCCTTTTATCGGCCGTTTAGATGACATCGGGCAAAACGGCATGGCCCTGATCGCGGATGTTTTAACTATTTACAGAAATTATCAACTGCCCACCGAAGTTTTGGTGGCCAGCGTGCGCCACCCGATGCACGTCGTGGAAGCCGCAAAATTGGGCGCTCATGTTTCCACCATGCCCTTTGGCGTCCTGCGGCAGTTGTTTAAACATCCTTTGACCGACAAAGGTTTGGCCGCCTTCCTGGAGGATTGGAAAAAGGTTCCCCAGCAGAAGGAAGGGATAAAATCCAAAGTTTAAATCGGTTGGGACAACACCAAAAATCTATCCTTTTGGCCGTTGGGCTTTCCGCTCTCTTGGGTCCGGGTGCGGGCCAGCTTTACAATAAAGAATGGAAAAAGGGTTTTATCCTGATCGGTTTTTTGATCGGCGTCATGGCCGCCGCGGCCTATTTTTTTATCCATGCGGCTAAAAAAACCGTTGAAGCCTTGGCCCTTTCCAACCCCGATTTATTGATTCAAGAGGGCGCCGAAATGCTGCTGGCTAAAGAGATTCTGGCCCAAAATGCCGGATTTATTTCGATCACGAAATGGACAATCGTTGTATTGTGGTGTTATGGCGTTGTGGACGCGTATTTGGGAGCAAAAAGAAGAAGGGTCGGCAAGGTTCAAGAGGTTCAAAATGGTCAAAACGTTCAAGAGGGCTGAACTTAAAAAAGAAATTTTGGCTTTTTGAACCTTTTAAACTGTTGAACCTTTTGAACTTTGAATATTATGAAAGCAGTAACCTCAACTCAAATGCGGGAGATTGACGAGCGCGCAGAAAAAGAATTCGGCGTCAAAAGTCTTGATCTAATGGAAAACGCCGGCCGCGCGGTGGCCAATAAAATTGTTGAGATTTTAAGCCAAGTTTTGCGCTCGCCTCTGGCCGAATCCTCCGTGGTCGTTTGTTGCGGCCGGGGCAACAATGGCGGCGACGGAATGGTTGCGGCGCGGTATTTGAAAAAGTTGGGAGTGGGTGTTGAAGTTTTTTACGTGCCGCCTTCGCCTCGAAAAGAGATGAAAAAGGAACTGCAGATTCAAATTGAGAAGGCAAAAAAGGATGGGTTGACGCCCGGGGCGGTCGAAAATCCGGAAGCGCTGGTTCCCGCTTTAAGCCAAACCACCCTTATTTTGGACGCCTTGCTCGGCACCGGAGCCAAGGGCAAGCCCATGGGCCCCATCCATCATGTGATTCAAAAGATGATGAAGGCCGCTAAACCGATCGCAGCCTTGGATATCCCTTCCGGCATTGACGCGGACACAGGGTACCATTCCGGCGTCTACATTCAAGCCAAATGGACCTTGACGCTGGGCCTTCCCAAAGTCGGACTCTTGAAACCGCATGCCCAACAGTATGTGGGGGAGCTGGTTGTCCTTGACATCGGACACCCACCCGAACTCCTTAAAAAATACGCCGCTTAAAAGCGTAACAAAAGCGCAACTTTAGTCCCGTTTCTAAATTACCCAAAGGACTCACGACAAAAGATTGGCGGTGTTTTAAACTTGTACGTGACGGGAGATCGGGAGAGTCATCTGGAAACGGAGGCGAAAATTATGGTTTCAGTAAAAACAAAAAGCGTGATTGGCGGATTGTTGGCGGCGACGCTGGGATTGTTGGTATCTCAACCATCCTGGGCAACGTCAATGCCGATGCTGGTCAATTTTTATCCAGGAGAACCAATTGTTAATGGAGAGTCTTTGACCTTGGAAAATCTTCGGGCAGTTTTGGAAGGCACAAGATTAAACAGCGCCGGTAGAAGAATCACTAGAGGAGTAGACGGCACAGTTCAGATCACGAAGCGGGTTTTGGTTAAGGCAACGCCTCTTATCGGCGTCACCGCGGCTCAAAAACCAACAAGATTAACGCTTACTCTTTTGGGAAGAAGTGTTAAGGATTCCGGACCGGTTGCGCCCGGTAGGCTGGGAGCTATTTTGAGCATATTTCATCATTTAAAGCTTGAGGCTCTTCTTGAACAGGGAAGAAAAGGATCGCCGCGATATGCTTTTGCCAGGGGAGACATTCGCTTGAATTTTGGCGATGCCGGCAATGTTCTTCTTGAAACCCTGCGCGGCGGCTATCTGGTTGTCAAGGACACCAATTTTTCTTTCGCATTCTCGCGCAGCCTGACTCCCGAACAGAACTTGGTCCCCGCCTTCCGGCAGGCCTTAGGAGCAGCCGCAGAGCACCCCGCTTTCCTTGTTCGTCGATTGATAAGAAGAAGATAGTGTATGGGGTCGCATCTTGACTTTTTACGTTTTTATTCAAAAGTCAAGATGCGACCCCAAAATGTTGACTTTTAAGGAGAAACGGCATGAATCGTAAAATTCAGTTGATTGCGGGAATCTTATTCTTGTTGAGCCCGGCTCTTCGGGCTGATCAAAGCGACTGGATGGCTCACCAGCCCCGGCCTGTGTTTGAGCAGGGCCAAACCAAGGGGAAAGCTATTCTGTCGTCTCCTGCTGTTTTATCAGCGGCGAACCGGCGGCCCGGGGCGGTAAACCCCGCGGACGCCGTTTTTGCTTCAAATCAAGCTGGGCTCGCGGCCCCTATCTCTCAAAGAAAACCCGGTAAGATATCGGCTCATCTTGGCTTTGGGGATGCTCTCGTTATCTCTGATCCGGAGTATTGGCAAGGCATGTTGCTATTAGGTCTTTTGGCGGGCGGCATCGGCGCCGGAGCGGGCGCTTTGTTGGCGGGCGCCAGGGGAGCCATTGCAGGCGGCGTTGGCGGATTTGCGGGCATTGCCGGGCTTCCGTATCTTGTTGCCCCCGCTGTTTTGAGCGCGATTGCCGGCGGTTTGATCATGAACAGCTGGAAGGGGGCTTTGATGGGAGGCGTTCCTAGCCTGCTTGCCGGTCTTGTTATGTATGCTTTGGCTATCAAAGCCTGGAGTGGTGGGCTGGGTCTTATTTAGGGGTTAGAGATCTCAATCTGGAGGAAAAAATGAAAAAAGTGATCAGCGTATTTTTCGCGTTAGGTTTGACTACGGTTTCGTATGCCGAAACAAGGGGCAGTATCCCGGCCAGCCTAGTTGGTGCGATGGACTCGCTGCGGTTTGTGAGAGGGAGCATGGAGCAATCGAGCTTTAGAATGCGAGCCCCTTCCTTTTCGAGGAGCGCAATGGCCATGGGGGCTCCTTCGGTTGGGTCTTCCGGATTTATAAGACCGGAGAATCGCTGGCGAGTGCAGACGCTGGTTCTGGCGGGAGGGCTTGTCGCCGGAACGGTTATAGGCCATCTTCCTTACGCTATTATTCCAGATGACCGCGCTAGATTGGTAGCCCGGAAATACACAGCCGCCGCGGCGCTGGCGGGCGCCTTGGGAGGCTTTTTGGTTAATGGATCATCAAGAGACGATACAGGTGCGGTTACTTTAGGCGCGCCTACCCGCATGGTACTCTCAACAGCCGCCGGCGCACTCTTTGGAATCGGCGGAGCTCTTTTAATGGGCGGTTTTAGAGATGGGGACCGCGCCACCATGGCGGTTTTTTACGCCGTCAGCGGCGCAGTCGCCGCTTTTTTCAGCTCTGGCAGTGTCGAGATCTCCCGAAAAATTTAGTTAAGGAGGAATTATGCAGAAACTGTTTAAAGTAAAAAAAGTATTCATTCTTGTTTCCATCATGGGATTGAGTCTTCTGCGTGATTCTTTGAGCGCTGCAACGTTTTGCAGTGATTCAACGATACCGGAAGTGTTTGTTAATTTTTTGGGGACGACGCCTCGCCTTAATCGAATCGAGGATTACAATGCCGCTTATGGCGAGGCGCAGAGATTGGGTACGATCGCCAGGCAACTGGGGTACCACAATGTTAACTTTGGCGCCACTTCTGGTGAGATGTTCAGTTTCCGTCACCGTTATACTGCCTGTGTCTGGTTTTCCGAGGATGTGCCTATAGTTGGCAGTCTTCTTCATCGTTTCGAAGTTCTTGCCAAAGAACTGAAGGCCATCATTCAAGCGCTCGTTAATCACCCGATGGTTACCTACAAAGAACTTTCTCGTGTTCAGGAAGTCCTGCTAAGTTTAGGAGCCGTTAAAGAATAACTTGAACGGCTCCTATGGTTTCAATGAAAACAAAAAAGGCATGGAGGTTTTGATGAAAAAGAGCATGAGCGTGATTGTAGCCGGGCTTGTTTTGGGTTCAACGCTGGGAAGTCCCGGCGGGCTTCTCGCTTCGACGGAAAAGCAGAGGTTTACATTTAGGAGTTTGCAGTTTTTTGCCGTAGGCGGTATTGCCGCGACTGCCGGGCTTAAGAGAGCTTTTGGGCCTGACCGTGTCGTGGTGCAACGGGCAGAGAGTGTCTCTTGGGATAAAATTCTGGTGCAAGGAGAACAAGTTAACCCGGCAGTCCGCCCGCCCGTTGATACTTATTATGGTCAAGATACCGAGTTGCAGGTGGTCCGGCAACGAGGCAAGTTGAGCGTTCGGGTGGATGAAGCGGCCTTAAGGCGGGTTTATGATCACTGGAAAACTAAAGGGGCCGGCAGTTTGGGCGTAGCGTATCAGTTTGGTTATCCCCAGGCTCCCACCATCGAAGACGTCAACCCGGAGGTTCGAACCGACATCTCTGAAAGCGGTACCAGAAGCGTTGAACGCAGTCTGTTTGCCCGCGAGGAAAGCTACTCGCGCGATGTGCTCATTAGGCAGCGTAAGATTTTTCCCGATCCTCTTGTAAGATCAGAGGCCCGCAACTACGATTTAGCCAAAACATCGCCGGAAGTTTGGACCAAGGAAGTTTCGGCCTGGGTTCAAGAGCGCTGGGCGTTAAAGACCCTTCCCAAAGGAGCCCGTTTTCAGGACGCGCGTGCCCGCGTTTACGTGACGGGATTCGTCAAAAAAGTGACCCCCGCCGTTGAAACAACGGTGACCCGTTTTGCCAACAATGCTGCCATGACTGTGGGCGGCGTTTTGTTGGGGTTGGGGACTGTTTATTTGCTCGTGGCCGTGTCAAAAGAGTAGATAAAAATGAATCTTAAAATTAAACTTATCGCCGGAGTGTTTTTATTTTTAAGCCCGGTTCTTAGGGCTGATCAAAGCGACCGGATGGCCAGCCAGCTTCGGCCGGTATTTGAGCAAGGCCAGGCCAATGGCAGTCCGATTGAATCTTCTTATGATGTTTCACCGGCAGGGGGCCAGCGGCCCGTGGCGGCAAACCCAGCGGCCGTTGTTTCTTATTCAAATGAAGCCGGACTTAGAGCCCCCGTTCCTTCAAGAAAACCAGGGAAGATTTTAGCTCATGCTGATAAGATTGCCCTTTTTGATTTTAATGATGGGAGATGGGCCGCAGCGGTACTCCTTGGTCTTTTGGCAGGCGGCATCGGCGCCGGAGCGGGCGCTTTGTTGGCGGGCTCCAAAGCCGCCATCGCGGGCGGCGTGGGCGGATTTACGGGCATTGCCGGGCTTCCATATCTTGTTGCTCCCGCTGTTTTAAGCGCGATTGCCGGCGGTTTGATCATGAACAGTTGGAAGGGGGCTTTGATGGGAGGCGTTCCCAGCTTATTGGCCGGTCTTGCTGTATACGCCATAGCCTTAACCTATGGCTATGGCGGCGAGTAGAGATATTCACCTGGCAGACACGGGTAACGGCGCTTCAACTTTAGACCTAATTTTGCCTATCCCAAGGACCTAAAAAAATAAACCCTAAGGACCCATGACAACCAGAGAAATCGTTGATAAACTTTTGGCCGAGGAGGGGAATTTTAGAGTTGGAGGATTAACAATGCGGAAAATGATGTCTAAAAGAATAACAGCTATTTTTTCAGTGGGCGTTCTTGCGGGCAGTCCGCTATTCGGGGGAATCCAGATAAACATTAATAGGGGTTATCCTCATCTGCATAATATATTCTCCGCCGTCAGGTTGAATTTCGGCGGGATCGGCGGCGTTCAGCCGCCTTTGGTGTTGGGTATTGGCGGGTCCTTGGGATCGCCCAAGATTGATTGCTCCCCTAAAGAAGATCCCAACGATCCTCGTTTTAAAGGCGGATCCAAACGCCTCGCTTTGGGGTCAGCCGCAGGGCTTGCGGTTGGCGCCCTTCCGACTTACAAGGCATTCAAAAGAGCGCCTAGGGGCGGTTTTGACATTGATCTAAGCGGGCTCACTCTTCTTGGTGTTGGCGTAGGAGGCTCGCTGTTGGTCGGAGCTGCCGGCGCCGGAGTGCATCAGGAGTTGCGCAAACGGGGCGAGGGGCAAGCATCTAGTTTTATTGTCTCTTCTCTGACCGGCGGCCTTCTGGCCTACGGCTTGGGGAAATATTTTTTAACGGGAAATCAAATTTGGCGTGAAGCAAGATATCCTGGAATCGCCGGCGGCTTGGGACTCGTGGCTGGCGCTGCCGGCGCCTTGGCGAGTTATATCGTCGAGAACCGGGCTGCTAAAAATAAGTGAGCGCTACACGCGTTATAGATTAACCTGGCAGACGCGGGTGATCATTAAAAATTGATAAGGAGAAAATTATGAATGGAAAAATAATCGTAATGGCGGTTTTGTTCAGTTTGTCATTCCCCGTTTTCGCTGATATGCGCGCTTATCGCTATCTTGATAGCGCCATGAATGGCGGAAGTGGAAAAATCTCAAAGACCCAACGATTTGTGGTTGAGCCGGGAGCCGGCGCTTTATTGGGGGGAACCGGAGGGTTTATTTATGGAATAGCAGACCTCGTGCGTGTTTCCAGAACGAGCAGCTCACGGCTGCCGACCGGTCTTATAGTTCTAGGTTTGCCTTTTTTTCATGGATTTTTGGGCGTCGGCAGTGGTTTGACCGCCTCTGTCATGCAGGGGTCTTTGAGAGATAGGCTGGGACCGAAAAAAAGTTTTGCCGTATCTGTTTTTGCCCCGGCTTTTGTCGCAGGGCTGGCTGGCGTCATATGGGAATACACCGACCCATTTTATAAACAACATGCATTTTTACGTAATCCGGCTAGAGTTTTTGTTTCTCTGGCAGTGCCTGTCGCCATCGGGGCCATTGGCGGCGCTGTTTTGACTGAAACGATTAGGGGCACTTCTCACTAGTGTTTTTACAAAAGGGGTTAATATGTTAAACAGAAAAAAATTATTCATCGCTATTGTTGCCGCTCTGGCCATTTCAACGCATGCCCAGGTCAGTATTGCCGATTCATTGTTGGGCGATTCGTATGAAAAAGTCGAATTACTTTTTAATGGCAAGCGGTCTGGAATTTATTTCGAGCCTTTGATCTTGGAAGCCGAAATGGTGACCGAGGCAAATAACTCTCTTTTAGGCGTCAAGGTTGGGGGATTCTGGTCTAATAAGACGGATGCTTCCAAGCAACTGGTTATCCGTAGGCTTCGCCTTGAGATTCCCGGCACCCGGCTCTCGTATAATTTTAAACCCATTATCGACGGATGGGATGGCAAGCCCTTGACCTCTTTGGAAATTCCTTCAGGTTTGATTAAAAACGCCATATGGACTGCGGCGGGCAATGTGAAGGGTAAGGCGTGGGGTGGTTTGGCTGCTGAAACGCAAGCTGTTTTGTCGGTATCGCTTCAAGTAAAACGCGCCGTGGCTAAGTTGGTTTTGCCCGCCGTTAAATTAACCGTCAGACGTTGAGCGAGTTTTACCGTTAGAGAATTGTTAAAGGCTAACCTGGCAGACGCGGGTGACGCCGTCCACTTTTTTTAGGGCTTCCAGGGTCGCTTTCGGGATTTCGCTGTCCACGGTTAGAACCATGATCGCGGCTTCGCCTTTTTTTTGACGGCCCACCCGCATATCAGCGATATTGATTTTTTTGGCGCCCAAGAGCGTGCCCACTTTTCCGATCATGCCGGGCTTGTCAATGTTGTCAATCACGATCAGGGTTCCTTCCGGATCAACGTCCACGAAGAGCTTTCCGATCTGAACAATGCGCAATTCTCCGGTCGCTTCCACGCGGCCCGAAACAGAGGCGGTCTTGCCGTTTTCTTGGATTAAAAGCGAAATTTCCTCGATCGGCTGGGCTGATTCATCCAAAAATTTAACCTCGGACTGGATGTTTCTTTCTTTGGCGTAAAAGGCGGCGTTGACCACATTGACCTTGTCACCCAGCGCACAGGCCAAGAGTCCGCGCAAAGCGCCGTGCAGCAATACCTTCTGATCTTTTTCGGTAAACCGGGTGGTGGTTGAAATCATCAATTTGTTCCAGGCGCCGGGCAGTGTTTGACCCAGAAACCGGCCCAAGCGTTCGGTCAAAGCCAAGTGCCGACCCAGGCGGTCTAAAATTTCGGGTTCAAACTCCGGCGGAAGATTAACGCCGCCTCTGACCAAGCCCCGCTCAAAATAATCCACCACGCTTTGGGCCAGCTCCTTGGCCACGCGTTTTTGGGTTTCCTTCGTGGAGCCGGCCAGGTGCGGAGTTAAAATCACCTGGTCTTTTAAATTTAACAGCGGGCTTCCTTGCGGCGGCTCCTTGGCGAAGACATCAAGGGCCGCGCCCGCGATTTTTCCGTCCTGGAGAGCCTTGGCCAACGCTTTTTCATCAATCACCTCGCCGCGGGAGGTGTTGATGATGACGGCCCCTTTTTTCATGATCTCAATAGTTTTTTCTGAAATTAAGTTTTGCGTTGAACTTGTCAGGGGCACATGGATGGTTAGAATGTCCGCTTTGCGCAGTAATTCTTCCTGGCTGACCATCCGGATGCCGAGATCGCCTGCTCTTTGCGAATTGACAAAAGGGTCGTAGGACAAAATTTCCATCTGAAAAGCGCGCGCGCGCTGGGCCACCTCTTTGCCCACGCGGCCTAAGCCCAGGATGCCCAAGGTTTTGCCGTAGAGTTCGCCTCCGCCCAAAGTTTTGTCGCGCCAGCCGCCTTCTTTGACGATTTTATCCGCCGCCGGGATTTTTCGCAGCAGCGAAAGAGTTAAGGCGAATACGTGTTCGGCAACCGCGATCGCGTTAGCCCCCGGCACGTTCATAACCAAGATGCCGCGCCGAGTGGCCTCCTCAACGTCAATATTGTCGACGCCGGTGCCGGCGCGTCCGATCAGTTTTAATTTTTTGGCTTTCTCGATTTTTTCTTTGGTGATTTTTGTTTCGGAGCGAACCAGCCAGGCTTCGATATCGGAAATGGAACCGTTTAAATTCTTGGTTTCCAGTAATTCAAAGTTTTTATTCTGGCGGATGGGGTTTAAACCCTCGGCGTCAATGGGGTCGGAAACCAATATTCGAAACACTGACCATCCTCCCTAGTGTAGTGATTCCAACGCTTCTTTACATTTGGCGTCATTCCCGCGTAGGCGGGAATCCAGATCTGGACCCCCGCCTTCGCGGGGGTGACGAATATAAAGGGACTTCTGCCTCACTACGCTAGCCGTTTGCTTTAATGACGAACATGTCCGCCTTGATTGTAGAAAAATTATCCAAAACTTTCCGAGTGCCCAAAAGAAAGTCTGGATTTCGGGGAGCTTTACAATCGTTTTTCCATCGGGAGCACGTTAGGGTCGAGGCAGTGAAGGATTTGAGTTTTGAGATCGGGGAAGGGGAGATTGTCGGATTTCTAGGGCCCAACGGGGCGGGCAAGACAACGACCTTAAAGATGATTTCAGGGCTTCTTTATCCTGATTCTGATTCAGGAAAAATATTGACTCTTGGGCATGTTCCGCAAAAAAGGGAAAGAGATTTTTTAAAACAGATAACCCTGGTGATGGGCAACCGTTCCCAGCTTTGGTGGGAAATTCCGGTTGAGGAGACCCTGCGCTTAAATAAAGAAATTTATGAGCTCTCGGACGCTTTTTACAGGGAGAGTCTGGGCGAACTCGTCCGTCTTTTGGATTTGAGCGAACTCTTGGGGATTCCCACCAAGAAGCTTTCCTTGGGCCAGAGAATGAAGGCGGAGCTTGCCTGCGCGCTTCTGCACCGCCCTAAATTTTTGCTTTTAGATGAGCCGACCTTGGGCTTGGATATTGTGATGCAGAAGAAAATCAGGCAGTTTCTGCTTGATTACAACCAGCGCCGCCGGGCCACCATATTGCTCACCAGCCACAACATGGATGATGTGGCCGAGCTTTGCCAAAGAGTTTTGATCATTGATAAAGGGCAAACGATCTATGACGGGTCCTTCCGGCAGTTAATCGAACGTTACGCTCCAGATAAGCGCGTCAGGGTGGACTTTGCTGAATCCCCGCGGCCCGAAGCTATCAAGGAGTTCGATCTTGCCCTGGCCAATGGCGGCGCCTCCGGTCTTTGCGCCGAAGCCCGCGTGCCGCGATCTCAAGTTTCGCGTTTTGCCAGCCGCCTGCTTGAGAACGCGGGCGGAAAATTGCCGGCGGTCGTTGATCTGACGATCGAGGAAACTCCGGTTGAGGATGTCATCCGCAAGATTTTCGTTCATGAGTAAGTATCTGGCCGCTTACGGCTTAAATCTTCAGGAGGAGCTTCAACGCCGCGCCTCGCTGGTCATGGATCGCCTTGGAAGTTTGACTTTGGTCCTTTCTCTTTATTTTCTTTGGTCGGCTCTTTTGTCGGACCCAAACAAAAATTTTTTGGGCTATTCGCGCTCGCAGATGCTGACCTACGTTTTGGGCCTGGTTTTACTGCGGGCCCTAGTTTTGACCAACCGGGTTTTTGATTTGACGTGGGAAATCGCGCGCGGAAAAATTTCCTCGCTCTTAATGAGGCCCGTTAATATCTTCGCTTACCAACTGTCCCTTGACCTATCGGATAAAACGGTGCGCGTGGCCTCCGCCATTGTCGAAATCTCGGTATTAGTTTTGATTTTAGGCGCCGAGCTTTATTGGCCCAAGAGTTTTTCCAGCGTGGTTTTGGCCCTCGTCGCCACTTTGTGCGCCATGACCCTTTTTTATTTTATCGGGCTTGCCTTGGCCTCATCGGGTTTTTGGACCGCGGAATCCATCGGTTTTCTATGGGCCTCCTCCCTTTTTATGGAGTTTTGTTCCGGCGCTTTTTTTCCTTTGGACGTCTTGCCCCCGGCGATTCAGGGGGCCCTTAAACTTTTGCCGTTTCCCTACCTCGTTTATTTTCCGATCAACATTTATTTGGAGCGCGCCGGCGGCGCCGGGATCATGCAGGGCTTTTCGATTTTGATTGGATGGACGCTGGCGTTCGCGTTTTTGTCTTATCAGCTTTGGCGCAAGGGAATGAAGGATTATCAGGCGGAGGGGGGATGAGTGAAGACGGTTCAGATGTTCTATTGATGGGGAAATAAAATTTATGGTAATCAGGATTGCTTTCTATGCGCGGGTGTGGCTTCGTTTGGCCGCGATGAGCTTTGCCGAAATTTGGGCGACCCGTATTAATTCCCTGGGATGGCTTTTGGGCAAGCTGGTCCGGCTGATTTTTTTCTTTATCTTTATTGCCGCTATTTTCCAGCACACGGACACGCTTCGCGGGTATACCTTCACCCAGACGGCTTTATTTTTTCTGACCTTCAACGTGGTTGATTTGTTGGCTCAACTTTTTTTCCGCGGGGTTTACGGCATGAAAAGAATCGTGGTCGAAGGGGAGATGGATTATTACCTGCTTCAGCCGGTCAATCCTCTTTTTCGCGTGGCTTGCCAGACGGTGGACATCCTTGATTTTTTTACCGCGATCCCGGTCGTGGGGCTGACTTTTTGGATCATCGGGCGAATGCCGGAGGTTCATTCCGCGGCCCTTTTCGCGCTTTATATCGCCTTGGTGATCAATGGGGTGGCGATCGCGTTTGCGATTCACGTGGCGGTGGCGGCCCTGGCGGTGGCCACCCAGCAGATGGAAAACATGATTTGGGCTTACCGCGATTTGATGATCTTGGGAAGATTTCCGGTGGATATTTACGCCGACGGCGTGCGTTTTGTTCTGATTTTCATTGTCCCCATCGCGGTAATGACCTCGTTTCCGGCCAAGGCGCTATTGGGGTTTCTTTCCTGGCCTTGGGTAGCGCTGGCCGCGGTCATGGTGCTGGTGAGCGTCGCGGCCAGCCTTTCCTTGTGGCGTTGGAGCCTGACACGCTACAGTTCGGTGTCGAGCTGATTCTCCAGGATCTTTTCTGTTTCTTGGACAATTTTACGCATTTTTTTGACCGTTAATTTTGCCTCGGCGGGAGTGGCGGATGCTCCCGGGTAACGAATTTCAACGCTGTATTGATTAAGAGTTCTAATATCCTCGGTGGATATGCGGGGAGCTTTGTTGATTTTTTTTAGCTGATGCAGCAGCGCGGCCAAATCATGCGTTTTAGTCACGGGGTGTTTTTGTGCCGCCAATAGGGCTTTCAAAAACTTTTCAATACATTGATGGGCATGAAAACAGGTGATTTCAGCTTGATCGGGATACTTTTTACTGTCGGCTAGGGCGCGATGAGCGGCACGGTAATCCGCGCGCGCTTTGCGCAACCACTCTTGACCGTAACTAACCTTCATACAATGTGCGGCCTTTTTTGAGAATTTCCGCAAAGAAGCAGTCGCCTATTGCCAATCTTTTCTCAACCTCTTTTTCACTGCGGACCAGAAGATCAATAGGATAGATATGTTCACCTATAGCTTTGTCTACCAGAATATAGCGTTTATGTTTGTTTAAAGATTTTTTGAGAATAACCAGCAGATCGAGATCGCTGTCTTTCGAGGGGCGACCGTAGGCACGGGAGCCAAACAGAAGAATTTTTTTTGGATGAATTTGCCCGGCGATGCGTTGTGTGATTTTTTCAAGCCATTGGTTAATTTCCACTCTGAAATTTTATCAGACTTTAGACCCAAATCCTACAGGGTCTTCATGATAGGGACTTTTTACCCCAAAAGGCCCATCAGAATGCATCGGATCGCCTGTATACTATTAGGGATTTAACGGAGAGCGGGTTCATTCTCATCTACCACAAGGAGACTAACATGCGTTTGACATTCACGATTTTTTTAATCGGAAATCTTTTTGCGGGGAGTTTCCTTCATGCTGAAACTGAATCAATAAAGGCGAAATTTGATCTTGGGCCGACTCCGCTTGTTGGGAAAACGTGGCAGCTGCCAAAGGGGTGCGACGGAGTTCTCGTTATCGAAGAATATCGTTCTGACGCGGAGACTTTGACGTTTCGCGTAAACGGGCCATTTTCAGCAAATCCGATATTGGCCCCAAGGGGATTTGCCACGCCTTGCCAGGCGGGTCAGAAGTATACGCGCGACGTAGGGGACATTTGCAGTTTTTGGTTCGGCTCGGCCGATGTCCGCAGGGTTGTTTATATCTGGTGGGGCTACGAAAAGTCCAAGGATGGTTTTTTTAGAACCCCTGTCGTGTATGCCCGCTGTAATCAGACTATTCTAGAGAGAAAGTAGCTCGCGGCCTTCATTTGAGGAGTTTTCTGATTTCTTTTGTCGCGGCGTAATGGAGGGCTGTTTTTCCGTTTGTGTCTTTTTGGTTGGGGTCCGCGCCGCCATCCAAAAGAACCCTAATTGTTTCGGCGTGGCCTTCCATGGCGGCTTCCATCAGAGGCGTAAACCTATACGCGTTGCCCTGGCGGGGATCCGCCTTGTTTTCCAAAAGGATTTTCACTATTTCGGCGTGGCCTTGCCGGGCGGCTACGGTTAACGGCCGAAACCCGTATTTATTTTTTTTGTTAGGGTCAGCCCCGTTTTCCAAAAGAGCCCTGGCCATCGCGGGATATTTGTACAGGGAGGTCATGATCAAAGGCGTAGTTTCATCGTCATCTCCCAGATTGGGATCAGCTTTTTTAGACAAAAGGATTTTTACCATGTCGGCATCGTCGTTGTCGCTGTGACAGAAGACCGCCGCTATCAAAGGGGTAAATCCGTGCTTATTTTTTTGGTTAGGGTCAGCCCCGCCAAGCAGGAGAGTTTGAGCTGTTTCTCTAAGGTTTCTACCGACTGCTATTAATAAGGGCGTTGATCCCTCTTCGTCTTCATAATTAGGGTCAGCCCCGTTATTGAGAAGATCTTGGATTACTGCCCCAACGCCCCCTTTAGCTGCTCTTAAAAGGTCCCTATTTATTTTGGAATCATTGACAACAGCAGGGGCTTGCGTTTCCTGCCGTTGTCCCGCAAGAGCAGTCCCTTGGAGAGAGAAAATAGTTATTGCGACGATTGTGGTTGTAAGCATAAACAATACGGTCCCTTGGTTGAGTTTAAAAGAGAAGGGGTCTTCGCAGAGTGGGCCTAAAGGGCATTTTACCGGGGACTAAAGAACCAGGGATAATTGGGTCTAAAGGCCCAGGAAAATATCAAGGATTGCCTATAAAATAGTCTAACGGGTTTAAGCGAATGCGGAATACATTTTCCCCAGACGTGTCATTGCGAGGAGCAGCGGCGACGAAGCAATTTCATCAAAAGGGTGAATTTTTTATGAGATTGCTTCGCCCGAGGCTCGCAATGACAGAATGGGGAATTTCTCAATGCGGAAAATAAGTTCGTTAGCTGTTGTTTTTTTGTGCTTCGGGATTTTACCTTTGCGGGCCGGCGCGGATGTGTTGGCAAATTTAGGCAGGATCAATGAGCGGATGCACGCAACAACTGCCGGCCGGAGCCTTTATCGTGTTTCCATGAATCCCACGGGCGTTATATTGGATTCGACCATAAGAAGCAGAAGAGGGTACATTGGTGGTGGAAGCGATAGTTTTGGGTGGAGGGCATTCGAAGGCGGCTCCGGTTTAGCTTTAGCCGCAAGCGGCGGCTTATTTTTTTACGGTTTAATGGGAGACCCGCTTTTTAAATCCAGGCGGGTTGCGTTTTCCGGGACGCGATTTTATCCGGCGGTTGCCTATGCAATTGGCGCTTCGATCGGCGCTTCCCATGCCCATGGGTTTGTTCGCAATCATTTAGGTCCATGGCAGAGCGTTGTTGTCAGCGCTTTGAGCGGCGGACTTTTGGGCATGGGTTACGCGCTTCAATTCAGAGAAGGCTTCGGCATGATGGGGCTTCGTTACGCCACCGCAGGAGGCCTGATCGCCAGCGGCACGGCCGAGATTTTACGCCGGGTTCGAAACTGAAAGCCGGATTCGTTATTTTTTTATAGAGAGGTGAAACATGGTAAAACTGATTAATCTCGCGATGGTTGCGCTCTTGTCTTTAGCGGGTCCGTTTAGCGCCGGACAATCTTTACGGCAGGTTCCATCGGGATCGCTTCTTTTGCCCAGGGACAGCAGTCCTCGGCTCTTAAGGAGTTTTCAGAGATTGCTGGAAAGAGTGGATGGGAAGCCCTTGAAAACCGCAAGGTTTGAAACAGCCAAACTACCCAGGATCAATCCGAGAGTTCCTTCGAGCAATGAAACGAGTGTAATTTTAAACGGTCAATTTGACCGCCGGTTGATCATTACCGCGGATCAAGGCAACCAGGTGGGACTGGCCGCTCGTTTAAGGCCGGTGTACACGATTCCATTGCGCGGATCCGGCGGCAGGCCGGTTCTGATCAATTTTATGGTGGAGAATATATGGGGAAGTAGACTGTTGGCGGCACGCAGGTATCAACCATTGGTTCTGAAGATTTTGAGAGTAGCCACGCGCCTGGTCTGATCCGAGTTGAGTTGCGATGAACAAAACGGCGATCGCCGGTCTTATCCTTTTGGCGAATTTAGCTCTGGCCAGAGCCAATGAGTTAACCGAGGTTTTAAGGCGAGCGGAGCATCTTCCTTACAACTTCCTTCTACCTGTCGCCTCAAGACTGGAGATTCGGTACGTTGATGATCCGGATGTTAACGTGGATTTTCTCCAGCGGGAAAAAAGGCCCACCTTGGCCGTCAATCGATCGCACCGGAAACCGGACGGCGGGTTCCCGGAAATTGTCGCAATGGCGGCGTCGGATTATTATCTTACCTTCGTTCTGTTTGAGGCTTATGTGGACCTGGGCGAAATGAAGAAGCAGTCGCCGGCCTACGCCTCTTGGATTAAAAAAAGAGCGCGCGAGTTGATGCAAGATGTTCCCAAGCGCTACCGCGAGGAAGCCTATTTTTTTGCTTTGGCTGATTTTTTGGGACTTGCTTTTACCCATGCCAATAGTATTGAAAGGCAAAGAGTGCAACGGTATGAGCAATTTTGCGTTTATCCTCAGAATAATTTTACTTACTGGGAGCAAATTTTTCGAATGCCTTACCACGGCATTTATTTTCCACGGGATAAGGAGGGGTTTTTCAAATCCGCGCATGCTCTTACCGCAATGGACATTCGACTCGCCATGACTCATCTTCTGCGTGGTTTTTGGACGGGAGATGCCAAGAGCGATTTTATTCAGAAGTATTGTGTCTCCTCGCCGTTCTGACCCTCACCCTCTCCCTTATAACTACCCCTAGCCCCTTTTGTTAGGGTCCCTACTAAATATTGGGTCTTGACAACTAAATATCTCTTGTTATACTATCGGCGTATGGGAGAGAGGGGGTACCGAGAGCCATATATAGTGGTGGGATAAGATATGAGATGCCCATATTGTAGTGCCTCGGACAGCAAGGTTATAGATTCCAGGGCCGGTGAAGAAAGCAAGGTTATCCGGCGCCGCAGAGAGTGTTTGGTCTGCCGTAAGCGCTTTTCCACCTACGAGAGATTAGAACCCCTTCCCTTAATGGTGATTAAAACCAATGGAACCCGCGAACCGTTTGACCCGGCCAAGGTTAGGGCGGGCCTGATGAAAGCGTGTGAAAAAAGACCGATCTCCATTGACACCATTGAAAAAATTGTGGCGGAGGTGGAGTACGCCATTTCCAACTACGTCATGGAAGTCCCCAGCAAAATTATCGGGGAAATGATTTTGGATAAACTCGAAAAGCTCGACACCGTCAGTTATCTTCGGTTTGCCTCGGTGTTTAAAGGGTTTAACTCCATAGGAGATTTTATCGAGCTGGCTACACTGCTTAAATCCAGAACCGGCGACAAGATGGTGACCGGTGAAGAATCCGACAAGACGATACGGCGCGGCCGCCAGCAGGCGGCCGGTCCGGGAGCCTTCGGGACGGCTTCCAAAATCGCGGAAAACGCGCGCCTTGCCCTGCAGGCGGGCCGCCAGCAGGCGAGCCTCGCCGAAGGGGCGGGCCAAAATGATCAAGGGAGTGGGGGGGACAATGGGACCAATAGCGGAAAACGAGAGGAAAATGCCGAGCCTCAAAACCGAGACAAAGGACAATAAAGCCGTGCCGGAGCGGGTCTTTTCGAAGCGCCGCCAGGCGTCCGGGCCCGAAGGAATCGTGCTGACCGAAAATCAACTGAAAGTCATCAAGGACAAATATT
The DNA here is from genome assembly GCA_016205025.1 of Elusimicrobiota bacterium. Classification (GTDB taxonomy): domain Bacteria; phylum Elusimicrobiota; class Elusimicrobia; order JACQPE01; family JACQPE01; genus JACQJO01. The sequence continues at coordinate 6,464 of JACQJO010000022.1, read as the reverse complement.
TGCGCGACGCCAAAAACGTCGAGGAATGGCTGCGCGGCGTGGCTCACAATATAGCGCTGGCCGAACTTTTTCATCACCCGAAATTCGAGGAGTGGGGCGCATTGGAGGGCGTTTCGTGCCAGGCAGTGCAAACCAATACCTTCGCGGATAAAAAGACCAAAACTTGGTTTTTTCATGCCGGCATTCATCAAGCCGGCGAGCGGGACAAGAACTTCATGAAATTTATGACGAACTTAAACCGTATCGCCAAGGAAATGCCGGAGGCGCGCGAGGTTGTGAGTTATTGGGAAGAACGTTTTTATGAGCTGATGTCGAGATTCGATTTTTTGCCCAACTCCCCGACCTTGATGAACGCGGGGCGAGAGCTTCAGCAACTGTCGGCTTGTTATGTTTTGCCGGTGCCCGATTCCATGGAAGGCATCACCTATTCCCTGCAGGCTCAAGCCTTGATCCAGAAGTCGGGCGGCGGAACGGGATTTTCTTTCGGGCGGTTGCGGCCCGCCGGCGATACCGTTAAATCCACCAAGGGAATAGCCAGCGGCTCTATTTCCTTCATGCAGCTTTTTGACAAGATGACCGACGTCGTCAAGCAGGGGGGAACCCGCCGTGGGGCCAACATGGGCATTCTCCCCTACTGGCATCCCGAAATCAAAGAATTCATCACCATGAAGAACAAACCCGGGGTCATGGAAAATTTCAACGTCTCGGTGGCCGTAGACGCCAAATTTTTCAAGGCGGTCCGCGAAGACGGTGAATACGAAATCATGAACCCCCACACCAAAGAGGTGATGGGCAAATCCAAAGCCAGGGAGCTTTTTGACGTGATCGTGGACAACGCCTGGAAAACCGGTGATCCGGGACTTTTTATCATTGACCGGACCAATGAATCGGTTTCAAATCCCGTGCCGCTGAAATACTATATCGAAAGCACGAACCCTTGCGGCGAGAAGCCTTTGTTCCCTTGGGAACCCTGCAATTTGGGCTCCATCAGTTTGGCCAAAGTGGTCAAGGGGCCTTTGACCAGGGGAGAGATTGATTGGGACCGCTTGGAGCAGATCGTGAAACTTTCGATCCGGTTTTTAGACAACGTCATTGAAATCAACAACTATCCCTTGCCTGAAATTGAGGAGATGGCCAAGAATTTAAGAAGGATCGGCTTAGGCGTGATGGGCTGGTCCGAGGCGCTGGTGGGCCTGGGGATTCCTTATGATTCGGAAGAGGGCATCGAGCAGGGCCGCGAACTGATGCGGTTTATCAACGAAAAGTCTCTTGAAGCGAGCGAGGAGTTGGGACGGGATAGGGGTGTATTTCCGCTTTGGGCCGAGTCCGTTTACAATCCCGACGGTTCTTGCTACCAGGGTGAAAAAGAGCTCGCTCGAAATTGCGTCAGAACCACGATCGCTCCGACAGGCACCATTGCGATCGCGGCCGGCCTTCAGGGCAGCGGCATCGAGCCCTTTTTTGCTGTGGCGTACACGCGTTACAACGCCAAGGCGCTTGAGGCCATCAGAAAGGGCGTCGAGCCCAATCTGGGCGACATCTTTGTCGAGGTTAACCCTTTGTTCGCGCAGTTGGCTCGTGAAAATGATTATTTCGGGCTTTCCAAGGATGAGCTGTTCCGCAAGATCGACGCCAATCATAAATCCATCCGCGGAATCGAAGAAATTCCGCAGGAAATTCAGGATTTATTCGCCACGTCTCACGACGTTTCGGTGGAACATCATGTCAGAATGCAGGCCGCGTTCCAGGAGTTTACCGACGATGGGGTTTCTAAAACCATCAATATGCGTAACCAAGCTACGGTGGAAGACATCAGAAAGGCGTATCTCTTGGCCTATGACCTGGGCTGCAAGGGTATCACCATTTACCGCGACGGCTGTAAGGCGGATCAGGTTTTAAATCTGAACCCTTTAGATGTAAAAAAGAGAACCCCTAAAAAGGAAGCGGCCTTCGGGGTTTCCAGTGAATACTACGTGGTAAAAACCGGATACGGAACGCTTCATGTTCACATTGATTATGACGAGGCCGGGCCGTTCCAGGTATTCACCAACCTCCCGCCCTTGGGAACCGAAATCAGCGGTTTGACCTCGGTTATGGGGATTATTATTTCGAAGTATCTGGAGACGGGCGGCGATCCGGTCCGTATTTTAAAGCATCTAAATTCCGTTAAGGGCGACCGGCCCTTTGGCATCGGCGACAACAGGATTGATTCCATCCCCCACGCCGTGGCCGTGGCCTTGAAGGCGCATTTGAAGAAAACGGGAAAACTCGGTGGGCCGGTGGTTTCAACCAATGGAGCTAAGCCCCTTGAAGCATCTTCGCTGCGGACTCCAGGCGTCGCCGCCGGCGGCCGGACAAGCGCGGATAATACGGAAAATTTGGAGCTATGGGAAGTAGCCAAAGCGGCTTACTGCCCCAAGTGTTTTTCGCCCAATGTTTCGTACCAATCCGGCTGCAAGGGCCCGACCTGCCATGAGTGCGGGTATTCGGAATGTAGTTGAAAAAGGTATTAAGGGATTAGGTGATTAAGTAATTAAGGCAATGAATAAAAATTCTTTCTTTTTATCCTTAATACCTCAATACCTTAATCACTTAATCACTCTGGAGGCGCCATGTTAAAGTCCGATCGATGGATTAAACGAATGGCTTTGGAGCATAAGATGATCGAGCCGTTTGTGGAAAATTTGGTGCGCCAGGGCAATATCTCTTATGGGCTTTCCAGCTACGGTTACGACATCCGGGTGGCGGAGGAATTTTTGGTTTTTACCAATTTGAACACCACGGTGGTGGACCCCAAAAAATTCGACGAGAGCTCTTTTATCCGCAAGACTGGAGACTTTTGCATCATTCCGCCAAATTCTTTCGCGCTGGCCCGGTCGGTTGAGTATTTCAGGATTCCGCGCTCCGTCACCGCGATTTGTTTGGGGAAATCCACTTATGCCCGTTGCGGCATCGTGGTCAACGTCACCCCCCTGGAGGCGGAATGGCAGGGGTACCTCACCATTGAGGTGTCAAACACCACGCCCCTTCCGGCCAAAATTTACGCCAACGAGGGAATCGCCCAGCTTTTATTTTTGGAGTCGGATGAAATTTGCAGTGTTTCCTACGCTGACAGGAAAGGCAAATACCAGGGGCAGAAGGGCGTTGTGCTGCCAAAGCTGTGAAAGTGCTAAGGAACAGGGGGAAAAGTGCTGAGTGCTGAGTACAGAGTACCGAGTGCAAGGAATATAGGGGAAAGTGCTGAGTACCGAGTGCTGAGTACCGAGTGCGATGAAATTTTCTTTTTATTTTTTTCCACTCAGCACTCAGCACTCAGCACTCAGCACTTATAGTTATGGCTTTTTTTATTGGCCGCGACCGCGAAGCGAGGCGATCGTACAGTTTCGATGAGGTTTCGATTGTTCCGGGAGCGGTGACGGTCAATCCGGAGATCGTGGACTTATCTTCACGCTTGGGCGTTAAGAAACTCAAAATTCCGTTCATGGCCAGCGCCATGGACGCGGTGACGGACGTTGATTTTGTCGTTGCGATGTCGAAGCTGGGGGGTTTGGCCGTTTTAAATTTAGACGGCCTGCATACCCGTTACGACGACCCGTATGAACCTTTGAAGAAAATCGTGAAAGCCCCCCAAGACCGGGTTACCCGCGTCATGCAGGAGATTTACGCCAAACCGGTTCAGGAGAAGTTGATCGCCAAGCGAATTCATGAGATTAAAAAGAAAGGGGGATTGGCCGCGGTTTCCACCATTCCTCAAAACGCCGAGCGCTGGGGGAAAGCGGCCGAGAAGGCGGGCGCTGATTTCTTTTTCATTCAGGCGACCGTTGTGACCCTGCGGCATGAAAGCTCCAACGGCCATTTTCTTGATTTAAAACGTTTTTGCCGCAGTCTTAAAATTCCGGTTGTTGTCGGAAACTGCGTGACTTACGATGCGGCATTGGAATTGATGGAAACCGGATGCGCCGGAATTTTGATCGGGGTGGGGCCCGGAAGCGCCTGCACCTCCCGGCAGGTTTTAGGCGTCGGCGTGCCCCAGATCACCGCGATTGTGGATGCGGCCACCGCGCGTGACACCTATTTTAAAAAGACCGGCCGCTACGTCGCGCTGATCGCGGACGGTGGCATGAGAACTGGGGGAGACATCTGCAAGGCGGTGGTGGCGGGAGCTGATTTTGTGATGTTGGGCGGCGTTTTCGCCCGCTCCAAAGAGGCGCCGGGCGGGGGCTATCACTGGGGCATGGCGATGCCTTCGAAATACCTGCCGCGCGGCACGCGCGTTCATGTCGGTCAGGAAGCGCCGCTTAAACAAATTTTGTTTGGCCCGGCTTTTAAAGACGATGGAACTCAAAATTTAGCCGGCGCGCTTGGCACCTCCATGGGTTATGTGGGCGCCAAAACCATCAGGGAGTTCCAGCAAGCGGAGCTGATTATCGCGCCAGAAATCGGCCAGGAGGGCAAACTGCTCCAGAAGGCGCAGAGAGTGGGGATGGGTTAAATGATTAACCGTCCCTATTATTGGCTGGCGGCCCTAATCTGCCTGACCGCTCCCACGCCAACCCAGGAACTCCACGCCACCACCTTGGACATGGGCCTCATTGATTTCACCGGCCAGGTCTCCCAGAAGTGCTTAAAGGAACAACCCTTAAGATTTGACCGCATCAACTACAGCCATCCCTGTTTTGGAGGAAGAATAACCGGCACCTGCTCTGACGCTGAACTCAAATTAACAGCTTCCGGCCCAGGGGGAGGAACCTTCTGGGCTAATCAGATCAGCAGCACGGTGATCAATAACCAGGAGATGTCCTGCTTTAGCGATATAGTGCCCAGGTTTGGGAGTGAAGACTGCGGTCATTCCTTCCCGTTCCCGCCCAGCTTTGAATTTGCTTCAGTACCCGTAGCCGCCGGCACTTATACCCTGACCCTGCAGTATGTCCAAAGACCAGGGGCTCTTTCCGCTCCCCCTATCAACCTAGGCGGCATCGAAGTCCAGATCGGTTCCAACGGCGGTTGCGCAGGCACCAGAGACTTTCCCAATAAACCCTCATTCTTAAATCAAGGAGACATCGCCATCGGCCAGGTTGTTGTGCCTGACCTAGGGCAAATACCCCCTAAAGCCACCCTTTCTGTTTTGGCTGGAAACAACCAATCCGCTGCCATCACCAAATCCTTGTCCGAAGCCTTAACCGTTTTAGTCACAGAAAATAACCAACCCAAAGACGGCGTTCCCATCGCCTTTGAAATCACCCAGCAGCCTCCGGGAGCCCAGGGAGCTTCCCTTTCCTCAAACCAATCCACGACAGATCAACAGGGCCAAGCCTCCACCCATCTCACTCTAGGCAACAAGCAGGGAGTCTATCGGGTCACGGCCACCTGCAATGACTGCCAGGATCCTAAGACCATAACGTTTGCCCTAACCGCCCAGACTGCCCAGCTTTCCAAGATTACAGAGGAACCCATCATCGCGACTGTTAACTCTAACGTCTCCGCAGCCGTCAAGACAACGGACCCGTCTCCCCCTTCCAGTCCCATCACCAATGTCGAAATCAACTGGTCCGCCCAGGGCCCCTCGCCAGCGCAACCAAACCCAGTACAATCTTTCACCGATTCAGGCGGACTGGCCCAAACCAGTTTGACCCTGGGGGATATGCAGGGGGACTACACCATCATCGCAGAGTCCCCGGATACAACCCCTTCTTCTGTGCAGTTTAAGGCGTGCGGGAAGCTGGATGTGCCTTACATCAATCAGGGTGTCAATCCGTGGGACGATAAACCCTACGATAGTATTTGCAGGCCATTTCCTGGCTCTACGGATGTAGTTCGGTGCTCTCCATCCGATCCCAACCAAGTAACGTGGAAAATTGGAGAAAAGGGGTGTGCCTTGACCTCCGCCGTGATGATTTTGAATTACTATGCCAATCTTCTTAATAAACCGGAGATTAAGACTGATCCATTAGCGTTAAATCAGTGGCTAGTAGACAACAATGGTTATCTAAATGATCCCAAAAAAGGAAAATTTGGGATTGTGAGATGGGATAGAGTTACAAAATTTTCCGGCGTCTTAAGATACTTGGATGACAAATTTTCGCTTCACGATTCCACAGCCATTGCTGCTGATCTTAGCAACAACCAGCCTGTCGTTCTTGCGCAACCAGGCCATTTTGTTGTTGCTGTTGCCAGGTGTGGCGATAAAACTTTAATTAACGACCCAGGATTTAGTAACCGTACCGATCTCGATTCCTATAATAATACCTCAACAGGTTTAAGACGTTTCTTTGTAGATCCCTCTGGTGATAAGAGTGCCATCGTAGTGGGGGGCGGCTCTCCCATCGAACTCCTCCTCCTCGACCCCCAAGGCAATAAACATGGCTTTGACCCTACAACTCAAACAACAGTCGGCAGCGGCGGCTATGGCCGGGAATCTCTAGCCGATGATGTGACGGGAGCGCCAGGACCAGAGGCGCTGATTT
>JACQJO010000021.1 GCA_016205025.1 Elusimicrobiota bacterium | reverse complement strand
AGTAGCGGAGGCCGTTCGCAGAGCTCGCGGCACCTGGGGCGCCGGAGGCGCTGCTCCGAGGGGCCCCGCGAGCACGCGGGGAGAACCGTCGGGACTGGTTCTCGGGTCTGGGGGCAAGGGTGACTCCCCTGCGCTAAACCCCAAGGCGTGGGCTGCATGAAAATTCCGGGAGTTATTTTGGCGGCCGGACGAGGAAGCAGATTCTATCGTGGGAACAAACTCATGGCCCGGCTTAACGGACGCCCCGTGATTTGTCATGTCGTTGGGCAGGTCCTTGGGTCTCGTTTGCGCCCTGTGTTCGTTGTGCTGGGCCATGAAAACGAAACAATCGAACATTTGCTCAAGAAGCGTTTCGGCTCGTTCATTAAAAAGAAAAGCTTGCGCATGGTGATCAATCCGGCTTGGAGTCAAGGAAAGTCCTCGTCTCGCGCCGCGGCGCTGGCCGCTTTGCCCAAGACCGCGCCGGGAGCCGTGTTTTTGTTGGGGGACATGCCTTTTGTGGGGGCCAAGTGGATTGACCGTCTTGTCGGGGTTTTCGAGCGAACGGGAAAAATTTGTTTTGCCCGTCATGGCGATGCCGTCGGTCCTCCTGCGGCCTTCCCTCGGTCATTATTTGAGGCGCTTGGTAAATTAAGGGGGGATCGAAGCGTCTTAAACGGCCTGGGTTTAAGAAAAGATTCTTACTGCAGCGTTGCGGTTCGGCGTCCTTTGGCTCAAGCGGATATCGATACCCGCTCATCGCTTCGGTTATTTAATCGGAGAGGGGAGGTTTTAGAATGAAAATTGCCGTTTTGGGCACGGGCGTGATCGGCGGTATTCTGGGCGCTTGTTTGATTAAAAAGGGGCACGACGTTGTTTTAATTGACGCCTCCCGGGCGCGTTTGAAACAACTCAAAGAGACCGGACTTCGGATCAAGGATCCTAAGAATCTGATCGGCGGGGATTTCCAGGTTAAAACCGGCGCTCTTTTCGACCCTTCCCAAGAGTGGGACGGGTCGTTCCCCGAGGCGCTTTTTGTTTCGGTAAAAGCATGTGTTTTAAAGGACACGCTGGCCTTGGCCGGGAAAATTTGCGGTCCCGAAACTTTGGCTGTCAGCTTTCAAAACGGTTTGGATACCGAGGAGATCATGGCCCGCCGGCTTGGCAGAAAAAATGTTTTTCGCGCTGTTATCAATTATGCCGGAAAACTTTTAGAGGATGGCGCGGTGGAGGTGGGATTTTTCGTCAAGCCCAATTATGTCGGTATTTTAGACGAAAAAAGCCAAGCCAACGCCCAAAAATTGGCGGCTATTTTGACCGAAACGGGCTTAGATACCCAGTTTTCTCCAGAGATCATAAAACATGTTTGGGAGAAAGTGATTCTTAACTCCGCCATGAGTCCTTTAAGCGCCTTGACGGGACTGACGATGCGCGATGTGATGGACCTTCCTCATCTCTACGGCGTGGTGGAAGGCATTACGCGCGAAGGCATCGGCGTGGCTGCCGCCAACGGGATTCGATTCCAGGAGAATTTCTTTGATCAATGCATGACCTATCTCAATAAGGGAGGCAGGCACAAGCCTTCCATGCTGGTTGACGTTGAGGCGGGAAGAAAAACGGAGATCGAATTTTTAAACGGCAAAATCTGCGAGTATGCCGAAACGCGCGGCTTGGGCGCGCCCTACAACCAAACCATAACCGCTTTGATTAAAGGCCTGGAAACAAAAATCGCCAACGGCCCGGGGGCCGCATGATAATAAAACAAGCCGGCCCCCAGTCTTTCAAGGAGAAAATCAATCAGAGATCCTTTGAGTCCATCGGCGTTGTGGGCGCCGGAACCATGGGAAGCGCCATTGCGCAGAGAATCGCGATGGACGGTTACCGGGTTGCCGTGGTTGACCAAAACCAAGACTATTTAGATAAGGCTTTGGGCAATATTCAAAATGTTTTCAAGGAGGGCTGCGCCAAGAAAGTTTTAAAGCCCGACCAGGCCGAGGCGGCATTGTCGCGTCTTAAATTTTCCACGGAACTTGAGTCCCTGGCCGGGGCGGATCTCGTTATTGAGGCCATTTATGAGGATCAAGAGGCGAAAGAAGCTCTTTTTAAGTCGCTGCAAACACGGTGCGCTCCGGCGACGATTTTCGCCACCAACACGTCTTCGCTGTCCGTGGAGAAGCTTTCCCGTTGCGTGAGCGAGGAAAGGCCGTTTCTGGGACTGCACTTTTTTTACCATCCGGTCAAAAATCGTCTTTTAGAGATCATCCCGACCGCCAAAGCGTCCCGGCAAGCGCTGGCCGGCATTGATCGCTTCGCCAAATCAATAGGCAAGGTCCCTATATTGACCAAGGATACCCCCGGTTTCGCGGTTAACAGATTTTTTGTTCCATGGCTCAACGAGGCCGTTCGCATTGTCCAGGAGAATGCGGCCAACATCGCGACTGTTGAGGAAGCGGCAAAAAAATCCTTCGGCATTGATCTCGGGCCGTTCGCTTTGATGAACGCAACCGGAGTCGCCATCGCTTATCATGCCGCTAAATACCTGGGAAAATCTTTGGGGAATTTTTATGACCCCGCGGAATTTTTATCGCGTCAACAGGCGAGCCGGAAACCCTGGGTTATTGACTCGGGAGCGACCGGGGGTCTATTCGATGAGGTGGCCGAGAGATTGTGGGGAGTTGTTTTCTGGGTGGCTGCTTGCCTGGACCAAGAGAAAGTGGCCGGGCGCGAAGACATTGACCGGGGAGCCCGCATCGGACTTCGATGGTCCCAGGGACCTTTTGAGACTATGAACGCCATCGGCCTTGAGGCCGCCGCCAAACAGATAGAAAAAGTTTGCCAACGCCATTCGCTTAGGTTGCCCCAATCGCTTAAACAAGTTTTGCCGCGCCGCAATAAGTGGGAGCTTCGTTATGTTGATCTTGTCGAAGATGGCGCCGTGGCCAGGGTCATCATCAACAGGCCAGAGGTGATGAACGCGCTAAACAGGGAGCTTTTAGAGCAAATTGAGGCGGCTGTTTTATCGGTCGCGGCGAATCCCGGCGCGCGTCTTATTGTTCTTGAAGGAACCGGCAAGGCGTTCGTTGCCGGAGCGGATATAAAGTTTTTTGTCCAAGCCATTGAACAAAAGGATATCGAAGAGATCGTTGAACTCACCAAGCTTGGCCAACGCGTTTTAAAAAACATCGAAGCATCCAAAAAACCGGTGATGGCTAAGCTCGAGGGGCTCGCGTTGGGCGGAGGAGCCGAGTTGGCTCTTGCCTGCAAATGGCGGCTGGCCACCGAGAAGGCATTGCTGGGGTTTCCGGAAACCGGACTGGGCATCTACCCGGGTTTGGGCGGGACTCAAAGACTGCCGCGCCTTATCGGTAAAGAGCTGGCCAAATACTTTATTTTAACGGGAAAACCCATTGACGCGGCTTTGGGCTATGAACTTGGTTTGCTGGACGTTGCTTGCCCCGTTGGTCAAGCCGAGGATATTATCCGTAAAACGGCTCAAACAGGAACCCTTGAGCGGCGCGATCTTCTAAGTTCAACGCATCTTGAAGGGCCTTCTCGCGCGGAATTTTCTTTAGATCAGATCAAGAAATTATTTAGCGAGGTTTCTTTGCACCGACTGCGTCATTTCGAAGGAGCCGGCGATGAGACGCCGCTTAAAAAAGAGATAGCGCGGTTTCTGGCCCGCAAGGCCCCTCTGGCGCTTAAACTGGCCGAGGAGCTTATAGAGGGAGGGTTGAAGACGAATCTTGACGAGGGCCTGCGTCTTGAGACATCAAGAATCGCCGAGATTTTTTCCACGGCGGACGCGCGCGAGGGCTTGAGAGCGCTTTTGGAGAGCAGGGCTCCCATTTTTCAGGCAAGGTAACAAATGACGCAAACAAGGCTCGCCCGATCCACGCAGAAACTCAAAACGCTTATGAAGGATTATTACCAAGAGCTTGACGAAGCATCGCGAAGTCACAGCCGCAAGGTCGCTTGGTGCACAAGCGCAGGTCCGGTTGAAATACTGACCGCGATGGGTTTTGCCGTTTATTTTCCTGAAAATCACGGCGCCCTTCTGGGCGCCAGACGGCTGGCCACTCCATTGATAGGAAAAGCCAATGCGCAAGGCTACTCTCCCGATATCTGCTCTTACCTCACCAGCGATATCGGGGCTTACCTGGGCAACGAAACTGCGCTCGGCGCCGCCTACGGCGTCCGAGGCATCCCCAAGCCGGACGTTTTGGTTTATAACACCAGTCAATGCCGCGAAGTCCAGGACTGGTTTTCCTTTTACGCCAGAGAATTTAAGGTGCCGTCTCTGGGAGTATTCTCGCCCTGGAAGATCACCGAGCTTAGCCGTGCTAACATCGCCGACGTCGCCGGTCAATTAAAAGATTTGGCCGTTCAATTATCCCGGGTTTCCGGATCGCCGCTGGATCCCGAGCGTCTGAAAGAAACGGTCAGGCTTTCCAGCCAAGCGAGCAATCTTTGGAAACATTTTCTTGAAACAGCCAAAAGAAAGCCTTCCCCCATCACGTTTTTTGACGCGACCATTCATATGGCGCCCATTGTGGTGATGCGCGGCGGTCAAAGGGCCTGCGATTATTACCGTGATCTGGTCAAGGAAACCGAGGACTTGATCGTTTCGGGCGCCCCCGCGGTTGCGGGCGAACGCCTTCGTTTTTATTGGGAGGGGATGCCCAATTGGGGGAAACTTCGTTTTTTTTCGGATCTATTTGAGAATCTTAAGGCGTGCGTGGTGGCTTCCACCTATTGCCTTTCCTGGGTTTTTGAAGAGCTTGACTGCGATAATCCATTTGAAAGCCTGGCACAAGCCAATCTGCGGGTTTTTATCAACCGTGATGAGCGCTACAAAGAGGATTATCTTGCCGGCATAACGCGGGATTACCAGATAGACGCTATCTTATTCCACGAAGCGAAGACCTGTCCTTATAACACCAACACGCGTTTCGGTCTTCCTCAAAGGCTTCAAGCCGAACGCTCGATCGCCTCGGCCGTTCTTTACGGCGACCTTTGCGATTTAAGATGTTTTTCCGAGGAGCAGTCCCGGACCGTGGTGGAGGCGCTTGCCGAACAGATCATGGCAGGTCGAAGAGTTTAGTATGGGTATTTTTGCCGGCGTTGACATCGGATCTTCCTACACCAAGGCGGTGTTGATCAATCAGGCCAAGAAGGTTCTTTCTTCCTGTGTTTTAAATACCGGCGCGGATTTCGAGAGAGTTTCAAAACGCGCGGTGTCAAAAGTTATCAGCCAAGCCAAGGTGTCCGCGGTTTCTTCGATTCCTATTTTTTCAACCGGCGTGGGGCGCAACCTCTGCCCCAAAGCCAATCCGATGACCGAGATTTCCTGTCTTGCGCGAGGGAGTTTCCATTATTTGGGCCGCGCGCACGTTGTCGTTGATATCGGCGGCCAGGACAACAAGGTGGTTGCGGTCGGCGCCGCCGGCAGTCAGGTTTCCTTTAAGATGAACCGCAAATGCGCCGCGGGCACAGGCGCTTTCCTGGAAGAGATCGCGCGCAGACTCGATATTCCGTTAAAAAAAATGGAAAGCATGGCGCGCCATTCGCCCGATAAAGTGGACATCGGCAGCTATTGCACCGTTTTTACCTGCACCGAGATCGTTCATCATATCCGGGAGGGGAAAAAAGCGCCCGCCATTTTAAGGGGATGCTATGAATCCGTGGTCAAAAGAATCCTGGAAATGGATCCCTTGGAAGGCGAAATCGTTCTTGCCGGCGGAGTGATCGCCAATCATCCCATTGTGACCGAAATTTTTCAGGAAAAACTCGGCCGCAGCCCTTTTGTGCCTGACGGGCCCCAGCTTCTGGGAGCTTTGGGAGCGGCCTTAATGAGTTTGGAGAACTCTTATGTCAGAACCTGAAAAAATTCTTCGTTCAACGATTGAGTTGGGCGATATCACAAAGAATATCGTAACGATGCTCAAAGAGAGAAGCGAGCGTTTCAAGACGCGGCCGCTTTACCGGCAGAAGCAAGGCCGAACCTATCGCGTTTTGAGCGCAGGTGATCTTTACCGGCTCGTGGGAAATGTTGGCTGCGCTTTGATGGAGCTTGGCTTGACTAAGGGAGATGTCGTGGCCGTTTATTCGCGAAACCGCGAGGAGATGCTGGTTTTAGAACTGGCCGCCATGAGCATGGGCGCCATCGCTTGTCCCATATTCTCGGAATACCCGGCGCGCCAGTTAGATTACGTTCTTGAACATAGCGGGGCCAGGATCCTGGCCATTTCCGACGCGGTTCACCTTGAAGAGGCGCTCGGCGCCGGGCATTGCCGGCATTTGGAGAAAATTTTTCTGATGGATTGGACCGATTCGGATAAGGAAAACGCGGCCCCCTTTCAGGCGCTGTATAAAGAGCCAAAGATTGATTTAAGGAGAAGATTCGAAGAGGCGGCTTCGCAAGTCAACTCCAACGATCCTTGCCTAATGATGTACACGTCCGGAACCACCGGACGGCCCAAGGGAGCGCTTTTGAGCCACCGCAATATCTTGTCCCAGAGAAAAGCGATGGAGCTTCTGTGGAATCTGGGCCCCCATGACCGCTTTCTTTCCTATCTTCCCTGGCATCATAGCTTTGGCGGCATTTTTGAGTTTTTCGGCGCGCTTTACAGCGGAGCCTGTTTGACCCTGGATGAATCCTACGGAAAGAACGTTCCTTTGTTGATTGAGAATTTTAAGTCTGTGCGTCCTACGGTTTATTTCAGCGTGCCCAGCGTCTATCAGGCTTTGGTTGCCGAGGCCAAGAAATCCAGGAAGCTTGAGGATGAAATTTTTCATCCCGAGCTTAAATTCGTTTTTACGGCGGCCGCTCCGCTGCCGCGTCATTTATCCGATTTTTTTGAAGAAAAAGGGATACCGGTCGTGGAGGGCTGGGGATTGACCGAGACCTCTCCGTGCGTGACGGTCACCAGCTTGGCCGCCAAAAGAAAGCACGGAGTTGTGGGCCATCCCATTCCCGGAGTTGAGGTCAAACTGGCTTGTAACGGAGAAATTTTAGTGCGCGGGCCCAACGTGATGCTGGGTTACCACAAAGACCCAGCTCTTAACTCCAAGGTTTTAGAGCCCGATGGGTGGTTTCATACGGGCGATTTCGGGGAGATATCCGAAGATGGGCTGGTTCTTAAATGCCGTTTAGACGGCATGTTTAAGCTGACCACCGGCCAGATGGTGATCTCTCAAGCGGTGGAAAACGCGCTGATCGCCAACCCACTGATTAAATATGCCGTTGTTTTTGGAAGCGGAGAAAGTTTCGTCGGCGCCGTGGTGTTTCCCGATAAAAACGCCTTAAGCGTCAAGGAAACCGCAAGAAAAGACATCCCTGCTTTGGAAGACGACGGCCTCGACGACGGAAAGATAAAAAAGATTCTTAAACTTGAGGTGGAAAAGGCCTGCGCGGTTGTGCCGGAGAAATATGCAAGGCCGCAGGCTTTTATCGTGGCCAAGGAAGAGCCCAGTTTGGCCAATGGCCAGCTCACCCCAACGATGAAAATAGTGCGCTCGAAAGTGATGGAAAATTACGCCCCCTACATTAAAGCGATCTTTAACCCGCAGGGAGCAAGCGTAAATATTGAAGAGGAGGTTATCAGAATATGACAACCAAATTTCGCGACAGGCAAAACGTTGATCTGAAGTTTAACGAGATCATTTATCAAAAGAAAGATTGGGTGGCTACGGTGACGATTAACCGCCCCGGGGCCTACAATGCGTACTCGACCGCGGCTTTGGGGGAACTTACCGAGGCGCTCCAGGACGCTTCGTGGGACGACTCCGTCGCTGTCGTTGTCATCACCGGCGCGGGAGACAAGGCTTTCTGCACCGGAGGGGACGTCAAGGAATACGCCGAAACATACACTCAAAAACCTCGAGATTACTGGAAGTATATGGGGCTTTTCCGCAGATTTATAGAGAGCATTCTTAATCTAGGCAAGCCTTCCATCGCTCGCATTAACGGAATAGCGGTGGGCGGAGGAAACGAGGTTCAAATGGCCTGTGACTTGGCCGTCATGGCGGATCATGCCTATATTCAGCAGGTGGGCGTCAAAGTCGGAAGCGTGGCCTGCGGCGGCGCCACCCAGTGGCTCCCCATTCATGTCGGCGACAGGCGAGCCCGCGAGATGTTGTTTTTATGCGAAAAAATTCCGGCTCAAAAAGCCCTGGAATGGGGCCTGGTCAATGCCGTTGTTCCTTCGAGCGAACTTGACGCTAAGGTGCGGGAGTTTTGCGGGAAATTAATCGAGAAATTTCCGGAGTGCACCCGCTACACCAAGGAACAGGTTAATTTCTGGAAAAATCTTTCCTGGTATCAAACCGTAGGCCACGCGGCGGACTGGCTATCCCTGCACTACACCTGCCTGGAGCCCCATGAGGGGATGAAGGCTTTTGTGGAGAAAAGGCCTGCGGGGTATCTGCGAGTGAGGGAACTGGCCAGGGACGGAAAGTCCTCGGAGTTTCCCTGGGGGCCGTACTGCCTTGATTGCGAATCTTGCGGCGCCAAAGGCATTCCCGAAGGGATGGCTTTTTGCGGAGTTTGCGGCAGGAAATTAAAAATATGAAAAATTACCAGATGATTCATGTTGAAGAAAAAGACGGGGTTTATTGGCTTACGCTGGATCGCCCGCCGCTCAACATCCTTAATTTGGCCATGATCGAAGAGATCGTCGCGGCTTTGAAATCGCTGGACAAATCGCGGGGGGGAATTTTGGTGTTTCAGGCCAAGGGAAAGGCATTTTCAGCCGGCGCTGATGTCGCGGAT
The DNA here is from genome assembly GCA_016205025.1 of Elusimicrobiota bacterium. Lineage (GTDB taxonomy): Bacteria > Elusimicrobiota > Elusimicrobia > JACQPE01 > JACQPE01 > JACQJO01. Next base: position 10,418 of record JACQJO010000021.1, on the reverse strand, counting down.
CATCTTCCCGGCAAGGTTGCCTCTATGCTGGAGGCATTTCATGAGATTTTTTATGAGATTCTTTCCTTTGACGGACCGGTGATTTCTTTAGTTGGCGGTCCGGCTCTGGGAGGAGGCTGCGAACTCGCTTTGGCGGCGGATATAGCGCTTGCCTCATCCCGAGCCCAATTCGGCCAACCCGAGATCAAGCTTGGGGTGTTTGCCCCGGTGAGCTTGGTTCTCTATCCTTTGCTTTGCACCGCGCGAGCCTCTCTTGAGATAATTTTAAGCGGTCAAACCCTGGAAGCTTCGCAGGCTCTGCAGGTTGGTTTAATCAGCAAGGTTTTTGAGGACAGCGAATTTGAAGCCAAAACCGGCGAGTATATCCAGGGGTTAAGGAGTTTGAGTCTTTCATCCCTGAAAATAACGAAGCAGGCTTTCCGGAAGATTCATCCCTGGAAGTTTAAGGAGCGTTTAAAGGAGGCCGAGCAGATGTATCTGGATAATCTCATGCAAACCAAAGACGCGCGTGAGGGCTGTTTTGCCTTTGTGGAAAAAAGAAAACCTGTTTGGAGCCATTCATGAAAGCCGCTGTTTTCGAGGGAGCCAACCAACCTTTAGCCATTAAAGATTGCGCTATCCCCGCGCCTGCCCGCGGCGAAGCTCTGATAAAAGTTGCGGCCTGCGGCGTTTGCCACACGGATCTGCATTACTTGGATCACGGCGTGCCTACGTTTAAAGCGCCTCCCATAATCTTGGGTCACGAAGCCGCCGGCGTTATCGAGGAATTGGGTCCGGAGGTAAGCAATTGCAAACCCGGCGATCGAGTGCTGATTCCGGCGGTATTTACCTGCGGCGCTTGTGAATATTGCCGCAACGGCCGCGAGAATATCTGCCGCAATATGGTGATGCTGGGCAACCACAGAGACGGGGCGTTTGCGGATTACGTATCGGTGCCAGCTAAGGATCTCATTGCCTTGCCCAAAGAAATTCCTTTGCAAGAGGGAGCTATTATCGCGGACGCGATTTCGACCCCTTTTCACGCGCTTAAAAACAGGGCCAATCTTAGAGCGGGCGATGTGGTGGTAGTTTTTGGATGCGGGGGAGTGGGCATTAATCTGGTGCAGTTAGCCTCGGCCATGGGCGGCGTTGTCGTTGCCGTTGATATCAATGAAAAGAAGCTGGAATTGGCCAAGGCTTTCGGCGCTTGGGCCGTGGTTCATGCCGGGGAATCCGTTGATATCTCCAAAGAAATCCGCAAGATCACCGGAGGCGGCGCTGATATCGCGATCGAGGCCATTGGAAATCCCAAAACCATGGAGCAGGCATTCGGCTGTCTAAAAACCGGAGGGCGTTTGATTGTTCTTGGCTACTACGACGGAGCCGTGACGTTTCCCGCCGGAAGGATCATGTTTCGCGAGATGGAGATCATCGGATCTCTGGGATGCCGGCCGGTTGATTATTTTAAGATCGTGGAACTGGTTAAAACAGGCAAGCTCAAACTTAAAGAGTTGGTGACCCACCGTTTTTCCTTGGCCCAGGTCAACGAGGGTTTGGATTTACTGCGCAACCCAACCGACTCTGTTTTAAGATCCATCGTTATTCCCTAGGAGCCTGTCCCTGCTGGGTAGACTAATCTAAATGAATATTTAAAATAGGTTGACTATTTTAAATAAATGCTATATATTTTCATTATGCTGGAACGTCATCTTTACCCCATCGCTTTTTCCCCCGAGTGGGGACGACAAATGCGCTTTATAACCGGTCCCCGCCAGTCGGGAAAAACAACCCTGGCTAAAACCATGCTGCAACGAGAACGTTGCGCGAAACTCTATTATTTGTGGGACCTGCGCTCTGTGCGTAACCGCTACAAAGCAAGCCAGCTTTTTTTCACGCAAGACCAACCGCCCGGAGGCAAAAAACACTGGGTCTGCTTTGATGAAATCCACAAAATCCCCAAATGGAAAAATGCCCTAAAGGCCATCTTTGACAGCGCGCAGGAACATTACCAATTCGTCATAACTGGTTCAGCTAAATTCAACATCTTCAAAAAAGCGGGGGATAGCTTTTCGGGCAGGCACTTCACCTTTCATCTTTTTCCACTAGCGCTTTCTGAATTAGCCCCCCGCTCGCAGGGCTCGGGGGGACAGCAGGCCCGCCAGAGGCGGGCACCCCTGCTAGAGCGGCCGATATCTTCTTTCCAGCCGAAAGATGCCGCTAAGTTTGTTCTTCATCAAATGAATAACCGGCCCTGCCCCTCTTCCACCCTGAACGATCTTTTAGAATACAGCGGTTTTCCAGAGCCCCTTCTTAAGTCATCCAAGGCTTTTCATAAAAAATGGACCGACGATTACACGGATACCGTCATCAAGGAAGATATCGGCGCCTTAACCAGAATTGTTGATAAAGAGTATCTTTACGACCTATATCACCTTCTGGGGCAGATGGTTGGAAGCCCTCTCTCGGCGTCGTCCCTCGCTTCTCATCTGGAGATTAGTCCCCCTACCATCAAAAATTACCTCCGGCGTCTAAGCGACTTTTATCTGGTTTTTAAAATTGATCCTTATTCAAAAAACATCAAACGCTCTCTCCTAAAAGCTCCCAAGTGTTATCTCTATGATTGGACTCGGTCCAATGATGAGGGTAGGAGGTTTGAAAATTATGTGGCTGTTGAATTAAATACCCTGCTTCATCTCTGGGCAGATGCTTCAGGGGAGCGTTATTCGTTATTTTATATTAGAACAAAACAGAAAGAGGAAACGGATTTTCTCATCTTAAAAAACGACAGCCCTTGGCTCTTGATTGAAGCCAAGCTCTCTGACGAAAGGGTGGCCGCCCATCACTATAAAATTCAAGCCATGCTAGGCAATATCCCCCTGGTTCAGGTCTGCCTGCAGGAAGGCGTTTGTCTTATGGAGAGAAAAGAGAGCTTCAGGATTTCCGCGTCACGCTTCTTCGCCTAAAAGAATGAAGTGGTATGGAAAAACTGGACAGGTAGCTAAGGTATGAATTTTAAAACGCAGTTGTTGCATTTTTGTCCCAAAGCGGGACATTGGGCGCCTCTGTTCGTTATCTTGGCGGATTAAATCACCCAGGCCGTTTCGTTGCATCTCATTTTTTAAGGGGATACCATGAAACAAGAGAATGTCCTCGTGGTCGGTTTAAATCACCTGGGTTCTTCTATGGCTTGCCGGGAGAAGGCGTCGCTGACCCCGGGCGAGATTCCTGCCGTTCTTCGAGATCTCAAGGGGCGGACCTTCTCTAAAGAGATCGCGATTCTTTCCACCTGCAGTAGGCTGGAAATCGTGGCGGCGGCGGATGATCCGTTCAAGTCGGGCACCATTCTTCACCATTGGCTGGTCCGCCGCGCCGGAGAGGAGGCCTTGGCGTCGATCTATATCAAACGAGGCGGCGAGGCCTTGGGGCATCTTTTTCGGGTAACCGCCGGTCTTGATTCTTGGATTATCGGGGAAACGGAAATTTTGCGCCAGGTCAAGGATGCTTACCAGATAGCGCTGGAGTCCGGCGCCACGGGCCGGATACTAAACCGGGTTTTTCAGAAAGCCTTGGCCGCGGGCAAAGCGATCCGGGCCGAAACCGGCATTCAAAACGGCATCCGCTCCATCGGCGGCGCGGCCGCTCTTCTGGCCGGACGAATCTTCGGATCTTGCGCCAAGGGCCAGGTGCTGGTGTTTGGCGCCGGCCAGGCGGCTGAAGCGGTGGTGCGCCATCTGGCCGCTAAAGAGTTTTCAAACATTTTGGTGGCCAGCCGCAATGTGAGTCACGCCAAGGATTTGGCCGGCCGATTGGGCGGTTCGGCCTTGCCGCTTGAGGAAGGTTTTGAGCGTTTAAGCGAAGCGGAGATCGCCATTTTTTCCCTTAACTCGCCTCAAGCGGTTTTGAATCGCGAGTTTTTGCGCTCCTGCTTAGCGAAAAGACGGAGGCCTCTCTTTTTAATTGATTTGGGACTGCCGCGCAATATCGAGGCGGACTGCGCCAAATTAGACGGCGCCTTCCTGTACAACTTGGACGATCTCAAGGAAATTGTTCGCGAAACCATGGATAAGAAGGCAACCCAAAAAGAGCGAGCTGAAGCCATGGCCGCCACCGCCGCCCGGGAGTGCGCGGCTGAATTTGAGCGAAGACCAAATTTTGCGCCTCAAGAACGGAGCAATAAGAAAAAAACAGCGCCGAAAGAGGCATCGGTAGTGACAGGAGGTTAAGAATGAATAGACTAAGGATCAGTAAAGGCCCGGCATTGCTGGTTGCCTTTTTCGTGCTGGCCGGGTTGCCGCAGGATAGCCAAGCTATCACGGCTTGGGCCAGAAAGTACGGGGTTAGCTGTAATGTCTGCCACGTGGCGGGCTATAAGCTGACCCGCGCGGGCCAGAACTTCTTGCGAAACGGCCATAAAATGCCGGGGGGCCAGGAAAAAGAAGCCAACATTTCGGATTACTTGGCCATGACGGCCAAGCTTCGCAGTTGGCAGACCAATAAAAACACCAAAACATTGGCCACCGGAGTGGAAACAAAAGAGATCAGAAATTCTTTTGAAGCCCACGCTCTTAGCGTTTACAGCGGCGGCCCCTTGGATAAAGGATTCTCATATTTTACCGAGATATATCTCAATGAAAATGAAAAGAAGAATCCTTTGGAGAACTCCAAAAAAGATGACGGCTTGACTGAAGATGAATCCGACATGGGCGACTGGGCGCGTTCTAAACTGGCGGAAATGTATCTTCAATACACGACTTCCGGAGAAGATATTTTTTACACCGCCAGGATGGGCCGCATTATGCCCTGGCTTCTTCATCTTCACGGCGGCGGCGCGCGCTTGGAATATTCCCGTCCTTTGCCCATGACCGAAACGGTTTACAGTGAAAATCCCTACAGGGCTTTTTCCCGGCAATTCGGAGCCAGCGGCGGCGTCAACTTCAAAGATGCTTTCTTGGAGCTGGGCGTTGTCAATGGAACCGGAAAATATGAAAACACGGTGGAAATCGGCACCGATACGCGCAAGGACATCTTCGCGACGCTCGATTACTCCTTTGACGCCAATGGAAGCATGGGGGGCGTTTATTACTACAAAGGGCGTTATCCCAGCCATTGGTTTACTCCTAGCAAGTACATCGGAGACGATGCCTTTGACCAGTTGGGACTGTTGGGCAACTACACCTTTGATCTGCGAGGTATTAAGGGAGCGCTCATCGGTTCCTACTTTGCCGGTAAAAATAAATTCAACACAACGGCAATTAACGGCTTTGAGCAAAAATCCAAGGGTTATTACTTGGAAGCGCAGTCTCATCTAAAGGACGGCGACATGGCTCCTTATTTCCGGTGGGACTTTTTTGACGCGGATACCAGCTTCAAGGACAATGAAAAGAAGGGGCCCGTTCTGGGGTTTCACTGGAAACCCATGGACCACGGCCGTTTCGTGCTGGAGTGGTCGGAGTATAAAAATAAGAACGCGTCTAAAAGTTTAACCACCAAGGCTATTACCGCGGCCACAACCGAAACGGCGAACCGCAGCGCCACGCTTGAGATCCAGTTTATGTTTTAGAGACTCGTTCAATTAAGCGTGCTTCATGGGTCTCGCTCCCGGTTATCCGGGAGCGAGACCGTGAAAAAGTTAAAGACGCGCGCATCGTTTCCTTGGTAGGGAGAAAAGTTATGATCTGCCCTTATAAAAAAGGGGGTGTGAGAGTATGATCAAGAAGCGCGTCGCTTTTGTTGTCGTTATCGTTTTTTTGTCCACCGCGGCCGGGGCCGGCCAGAAGTTTACCAAAGAGGAGCTTGGAGCCCGTTTTTACTACGACCTGGGGCCGTCAGCCATTAATGTTTCGGCTTATCCCGCCGATCAAAAAGCCAACTACGCCATTTTCGCCAAAACCTGCAGTCAGTGCCACAGCCTGGCCCGGCCGATCAACTCGCCGTTGATTGAGCGCAAGGATTGGGACCGCTATGTCAAGCGCATGCACATTAAAACCAAAAGCCGTCTCAAGACTGAAATCGCCAAGCCGGACGCCCAAGCGATCGTGGATTTTTTAACCTACGACGCTCAAATCCGCAAGGTTGAGCGCAAGGCTGATTTTGAAGCTAAAACCAATGAATTCAAAAAGCTTTTCGAGCAAGTCAAGCAAGAAAAAGCCCGCCGGCAAGCCGAAGAAAATAAACGCAAAGCTAAACCGTCGCAACCTTACACGGGGGACAAGCCATGAGATTAAATTGGCCGAAGTGTTGCTTAACCGAGAGTGGAGCGCATGAAACAGAAAATTTGGATACCGCAAGCATCGGAACAAGGAGGCAGGGTTTGATGAAAAATTTTAACTGTAGACGCGAACAGGGCAAAAGCGGCCAAGAGACATTTGTTTTGGCCGTCGTTATGTTAGGCAGTCTTTTGGCTGCGGCCGTTTCGTTCGCCCAGGAATCATCCGCAAAAGCGGAATTCGTCGGCGCCGAGACCTGCCTTTCCTGCCATGCTGATAGAGAGGAATTTAAGAACAACATCCATGCCAAAGCCTGGCCTAAAGCCAAAGGCATTGAATTTGGGCAGTCCTGCGAAACCTGCCATGGCCCCGGTTCGCTCCATGCGAGCGCGGGCGGTGATAAGAACAATCCGGATTTTTTCGCGATTAGAAATCCTAAAAAACTTTCCAGCAAGGAAGCGGCCAAAATATGCCTGGAGTGCCATAAGGGCGGCAACAGGTTTAATTGGGAAGGCAGCAAGCACGAATCCCGCGACATCTCCTGCGTTTCCTGCCACAGCATGCATTCGGCGCAAAGCGCAGGGGGCAAGTTTCTCCTGGCCAAAGCCACGCAGATGGAGACTTGCTTTCAATGCCACAAGATGAAGAAGGCCCAGACCCAGCGCTCTTCGCATATGCCTCTGCGGGAGGGCAAGATGTCTTGCACGGACTGCCATAATCCGCATGGCAGTACGGGCCCTAGGCTTTTAAAGCAAGCGTCGGTCAATGAAAACTGCCTTTCCTGTCACGCGGAAAAGAAGGGACCATTCTTATGGGAGCATCCGCCGGTGCGGGAGAACTGCTTAAACTGCCACGCGCCCCACGGATCAAACCATGACAAGCTCCTTGTGGCTAAAAGGCCGAGGCTGTGCCAGCAGTGCCATATTGAAACACAGCATCCGACTACGGCGGCCACCACAGCTAGTTTTCGCCAGGGGGTGGGCAGATCTTGCCAAAAGTGCCATTCCCAGATTCACGGTTCCAATCATCCCTCTGGGGTGAGATTCCAAAGGTAAGGAGGAAGAAAATGTCTACTCGACACTTAAACAAATTTTTGATCCCAGCGGGCTATCTATTGACGGCGGCGTTGCCTGCCTGGGGCATGGAATCCTCCGGCAGCGTAGAATTTGGAGGGCAGGCCATCCGTGGCGATGACGCCTCTTCCAAATTCGAGGAGTATATTGACGTTCCGCGCGGCCTATATGTTGGCAACTTTAATGTTGACACGAGAACGGACGCGGGCTACCTGAAGATCGAGGGCTCCAAGCCTGGATTTAAAGACCAGAAAATAGAGATTGAGTCGGGGCAGTGGGGCCTGCATAAGCTTTCCCTTGTCTACGACCAAATCCCGCATAATTACTCCAATACGGCCAGGTCGCTGTTGCGCGATGACGGCAATGGGAACTTTTCTCTTCCGGACCGCATGCAATGGGACCTTCAGCAATCAACCGGCACCGTGGATATTTCAACCAGCAACGCGAACGCGTTTCTTTCACACGCGCCCGTTGTGCCCTTAAGGGCGGACCGCTCAAAGGCGGAGATTTCCTACGCTTACAATCCGGCGGGCCGATGGCGTATGAGCATGGGTTATTCAGGCGAACGAAAGGTGGGCAGTAAGGCGATCGGGGTCACCCCTGACGGCAGCAACTTCCAAGAGGTGCTTGAGCCCGTGGACTACCAGACGCATGGTTTCAACGTCGCCAGCGAATACGCCGGCAAAGACCTGGGTTTTCGCATGGGTTATGAGCTCGCTTCTTTTCAAAATAACATCAAGGCTTTGACCGTGGACAATGCCTTTCGGTTAAGCGATGGGTCCCTATCTTCCTCGGGTTCTTCGGCCCCCGGACAAATGCGCTTGGCCCTGCCCCCCAACAATCTTTCCCACCAGTTGAACATGGCTTTGACTTCAAAACTTACGGCCACAAGCCGGGTGGAAGCCGCGTTGGGCTTGGGTTTGTTGCGGCAGAACGCCCAGTTTTTGCCCTTTACGGTCAACAGCGTCATAGCCAACGATCCGCGCCTCCCCGCGCTTCCGGCCCAAAGCCTGGACGGGCAGGTGCGCACCCTAAATGGTTCAGCCAAGTGGATGTGGAAGCCGCCGGTTAAGGGCTTGGGCGTCAACCTTAAGGGAAGATACTATGACGTGGACAACAAGACTCCTCGCCTTCTTGTTGATCAGTACATCCGTTATGACAACTCTTTATCCACCAGCGCTCCGACCAACACCTTTAACCCGACCCGCAGCCGTCGCAGCATGCCCATTGAATACGCCAAAACCAACTTGGGCGCGGACTTTTCCTACGCGATTATCCGGCCGGTCAGCGTCAATGTCGGTTACGAGCGGGAGCGCTATAAGCGTCATTTGCGGGAGGCCGAGACTACCAATGAGGATATTTACACCGCTTCCTTTAATCTCTTTCCTCAAGGCCGTGTAACCCTGCGCCCGCTCTACCAGTACGCCAGAAAAAGCGTGCCTCACTACAGTGCTCATGAAGTGGCTGAAGCGGCCTATCCCTTGGGCGAGGGAACCGCGTTGGTTAAAGGACAGATGGAGGAGTTGAGGAAATTCGATGAAGTGGGGCGCAAACGCCACAACGCGTCTCTGCGCGCGGATTGGGACGCGATGGAATCCGTGGCCGTTGGCTTGGACGCCGGACTCTTAAACGACGATTACGATACCGAGTACGGAGCCCTTGATTCCAAGAGCAATTATTATTCCGCGGATCTCAATTGGAGCCCCTGGCAGCGTCTGACTGTTTACGGGGATTACACCTTAGAGCAGATAACGACCCGCACCCGTTCGCGCTATCGAACGTCCACGTCGAATTTAGCCTCCAATGATTGGCTGGGAAAACTTCAGGATACGGCGCATACCGCGGGCCTGGGAGGCACCTTGGGCATCATGGAGAAGCTTGACGCTGATCTTGGGCTAAGCATGTCCTACGCTAAGGGCATCCAGTTGGCCTGGAATCCCGATCCCTCCAGAGTTGCCAGCGCCGAGGCGATCTATTTTCCTAATACCTATAACCGCACGAGCAAGGCGCGGGGGGCCCTGCGCTACCGCTGGAGCAACGCTTTGAGCGTGAAGCTTGGCTATGAATTTTGGCAATACGCGGAAACGGATTGGGCCCAGGACGATCTGGAGGTATACCAGGCAACGGTTAACCAGTCCATTTTTTTGGATCAGACCCAGCCGCGTTATAAGGCCCATTTGGTCTCTCTGGGCCTGACCTATACGCTATTTTAACGATGATTTCTCCGATGAAGAGATGGAGGTGAAGCGTGAATAAAAGATATTTAGCGATCATCGCGATTTTTGTTGTTACGCAGATGGCTTGGGCGGCAGATATAGGCAAGGGAAAGCTAACTTATGGCGCGAAATGCGCTTCCTGCCACGGCCCGAGCGCCAAGGGCAATCCCGCGATGGCCAAGATGTTTAAGGTGGACGCGGCGGCGCTTAATCTCGTGGATCAAGAAACCGGCGCCAAGAAGGACGAGGAGTTGACTACGACAATCATAAAGGGCAAGGGAGGCAAAATGCCGGCTTTTGACGGGAAGTTAAAAGCGGATGAGATAGCTGATGTTTTGGCTTATATACGCAGTCTGGGAGCGGCGCCTGCGGTTGCGGCGACCGAGGCTAAAGCGCCGCCCGCACCTGCGGCCAACGTTGATGCGGCGGGAGCAAAACTCTTTGCGGCCAAATGCGCTTCCTGCCACGGCAAGGACGCCAAGGGCAGCCCCGCAATGGCCAAGATGTTTAAGGTGGACGCGGCGGCGCTTAATCTCGTGGATCAAGAAACCGGCGCCAAGAAGGACGAGGAGTTGACTAGAACAACCCAGAAAGGCAAGGGCAAGATGCCGTCTTTTGCGGGAAAGCTTAAAGACGAAGAGATTGGGTCCATTATTTCTTATCTTCGTTCGTTAAAGTAAGAAGTTACTATGTAAAGGTTTAGCGCAGGGGAGTCACCCTTGCCCCCAGACCCGAGAACCAGTCCCGACGGTTCTCCCCGCGTGCTCGCGGGGCCCCTCTCCGCTACTGGGTTCAAGGGTGACTCCCCTGCGCTAAACCTTTACGTTACTATTGACAACTAAGGCGGCATTTATCATGATAAATGCCTAATATGTTATCACCAAGATACATTGACCGCGTCGTTAACGTTGGTAAAACACTCAAGCACAAAAGCGTTCTACTCT
>JACQJO010000016.1 GCA_016205025.1 Elusimicrobiota bacterium | reverse complement strand
TGGGGTTTAGCCGAGATCGCCTCTTACGGGGAACGCTTTGTTAAAAACGGGAAAAGGTTTAGCGCAGGGGAGTCACCCATGCCCCCAGACCCGAGAACCAGTCCCGACGGTTCTCCCCGCGTGCTCGCGGGGCCCCACTCCGCTACTGGGTTCAAGGGTGACTCCCCTGCGCCAAGCCCTTACCAACCCAGCGCCTCTTCTGGTTTCATTGTTCAGCATATTCTGATGCACGGCAAAATACCCGTGACCGCCGATCCCCAAATGCAGGACCCGGCTGTTGGGCCACTACTGAACGCCTCGTATCTTAACTTTGCCTTACGACAGGCAGGGACATGGCAAGAACTGGCTCTGCGGGAATTCCAGCCTGCGGCCGGCTATCTCAATGCCGACACCCGGTATATGCGCCAGGTCAGGTCCCATGATTCCGAAATATGGTTGATGAACCGCCAGGTGACCTTGGAAGCCAAGGCGGTGTTTCAAAAATTTAACGGCGCCGCCTGGATCAATCCCAATGGTCTGCCCGAAATCATCCTGGCGCGCGAGGCGGTGGAATTCACCGGAGCCGGCCTGGCCTTTTGGAACGCCGTCCTTGATCTTGGAAAAACCGCGACACAGCTAGGCGGCGCGGTGGTGTCCCTGGCCATCGCGGGCGCAGCCATGCAGGTTGATCCCTTGGGATACAACTCCTTTGCTAAGGGACTACGCGATGACGCTTTAGTCCGGGCTAAAACCAATTTCTTTGATAACGAAGCCTCCCGTCAAATTGGAGACAACCTTCTTGGCCCTTCCCTTCAGATTGGCCGCAAAGCCCTCAATACCGATGTTACCCGGAACATTCAAAACGTGCGTTCTGAAATGGAAACCATGGGTTACTACAAAACCGGGGCCGCGCTGGGAGGCGGGGTCAAGGCATCTAACGCCATTCTTCCGATTCTGGCTGTGGCGGGTCCGCTTAAAGCCGCCATGGAAGGCGGCAAACTGCTCATTGGCCGCGCCCTGACTTTAGCCACCGAAGCCGGAGGAGGAGTTCAAACCGTTTGGACCGCTCAAGGTTTGGCCATGATGGGAGCGGGTCAAGGCCTCGTTTTTGGTTCCCACGCCGGCGGGCTCTATTTCCTCTACGACATGTCCGCTAATTTTGGCCAAGCCGTCGGAACCTTTGCCGGTAACGCTCTGGCCGGAGCTTTGGACACTCCAGCGGGATTGGATTCCATTGACGCTTTCACCGAACAAATCGCCCTCGGAGTCCCCATGGGCCGGACTCTGCTCAACAATCGAAATCAAACAGCACGCCGGCAATCCCGGACGCAGGCTGAAGATTCCTATTTCAGACGATTTCTAAAACAAGAATTTTCTTCCAACTTCTTGGCCAAGGAGCCCCCCTGGCTGAAAAAAATCGGCCCGGCATGGCTCCTGGAAAAAAATATCAGCGAACTATTCCGAACGCGCGCCAAAACACCGCAAACCTCAAGCCGCCTGACCCAGCTTTATGGAGAGCTTGAATCCATCGCCGCAAACATGGTTCAGGAAATCACAACCGGCCAAGGCGCCTCTGTCGAAACCGTGGCCGGCTACCGCGCCAAGCTGACCGAAATCCTTAAAACCGGCGAGGTTAAAGACAGAAACGGAAGGGTTATTTCGGAACTCATGCCCCAGCAAAGGGAATTTCTGGAAGATATCCTACAGCTTCTTCAAGAAACTAAAAATTTAAACGAAATCAAAAGAGTCTTCGCCAAGCTGGGAACCGGGGGTGGAAAAACTTTCGCGGTGGGGGGAGCAGTCTTGCCGATCTTAGACGCCATGGCGGAGGCCCTGGGCATTGAAATCATCACCTACTCCACTCCTCTGCCTGGACTGGTCAAACAAGCCGAAGCCGACATCATGGCTTACCGGCAGGGCAACGCCCCAAAACGGTTTCGCGTGGTGACCCACGAACAGCTCAAAGCGGAAAGAAACGAACGCTTGGCCACAGGTCAAAAAGGACCAAAGGAGCTTTTGGCGCTTGATGAGGCGGATGCCTTAGGCGAACCTCTGTCCGACGGCAAGCCGCGGGGATTTGTTGAACCAACCTATCGCGACCCAAAAACCGGCGCCATCAAATCAAACCCGGTTTACCAACTATTACTGCACATGAAAGCCAGGGCCGAGATGCTGGCCCCCATACAGCAAAAACTTCAGTCCGGACAGATCAAATTACCCAGCGGCGTTTCCGGTCAACGTAACACCAATGCCTTATCTCTTGAAGCCGCCCGCATCAACAAAAAATTCCAAGCTATCGCCGAAGACAAATCCCTTCCTAAAGAGGTTCGCAATGCCGCCAAAATCTTCACCGAACTTGTGGACAGCCAGGGAAACAAAGTTCGTTGGGTTGCCAGGATATTCAACCCCAACGCCCAGCGCCCAACTCGAGCCGCGCTGGAGCTGACCCGCATGGCGGATGCCTCCTTGAATTTAGACCATGTGCTGGGCAACTACAAACTGGATAAGGCCGCCGGAAGGATTGTGCCGAGGCGCTCCGGCAAGGAGTCTCCCAGTCTGGACATCTCGGAACGCCGGTATCTGGAACTCCGCCATAATCTCAAAGCCACAATCCCCTATGAACACGAACGAATTTCCAACTTTGGCCAGGTGATCGAGGATGCCGAGATGGTATTTGCCTTTTCCGGCACCAGGCCCCATGAGCTGGGGGGAACCTTAAAGAGATTGGGTTTTAAAGAAAGGGGGAAAGCCACTCAATTACAAGGCGAAAAAATCACCTTAAAATTGGTTGAAACCGAAGCCGAAAGCTACGGCGAAATCTTAAGAGGCATCAAGGCGACTCTCGATGATCCCAAGGCTCCTCAAGCCCTGACGCAGTTCAAAAACGCGCGGGAGGTGCGCGTCATGGAAAATCTGCTCATCCGCCAAGGCTTCTCCCCGAAACAAATCGCCAAATGGACCACTGGTAAGTATGAGCTGGAACAGCGGCTGGTCAAACTTCAACAGGAAATCAAAACGCAAGTTGATCTGATGCAAACAGCGCGCACGCCCCAGGCGCTAGATCAAGCCACGAAACGGTTGACGCGCTTAATCCATGAAACCAAAAGAGCTCATCAGGCTGTCCGGTCTTTCAACGAACAAGGTCTTAAGAACAAAGAGGCGCGCATTATCCTGGCCGAAGTGGCCGCCGCGGGCCGGGGCATTGACTTTCCGGGCCAGGAAGGTGTCACCAAGGTCGTTGTTTTCCAAAAGGACCCTCAAGAATTTCCGGAATTTGAGGACACCCAAGGTAAAGGCCGCGTGCTGGGCAACCGCTACCCCGATGCCCAGGGCAACAAGGAGTTCATCGCGATCACGGACAAACAAACCGCCGGAAAAAACGCGCTCCTGATGCAAAAAGCCAAAGCCAAGGGTTTCAACGAAGTGACGCTGGAAGTTCTACGGGAAAATTTGGTTGAAGCCCAACGCCAGGCGGAACAAAGAGCAATAGAAAGTTCCGGCGTTAACGCCAACCCTAATGTTGTTGACTTTGCCCAAGCCAAAGCCAAAAGAAACGCCGCGATTAAAGCCGCGATTAAAGATAACCTGACTCCCAGAAGGGTACTGCCCATAGCGGCCGGCATCGCGGTTTCAATGGCGACACCGTACCTTATCCCCATAGCCGCTTCATTGGCGACGGGGCTCGAACTCGCCGCCATTGGTGAAGGATTCTCAACTCTTGCCGCCTCCTCCGTGGCCGGCGCCTTGGCCAATCGCGCCACGGCCAAGATCATGGATCAATTTGGATATGAACAACCAAAAAAGGAATTAAGTGAGATGTCCCCGGAATTGAACAGGCTAGCCACCGCTAGGGTGATGGATAAACTAGGATTTACAACCACGAATGCCGAACAGGTCGATCTGGCGCGCCGTTTCCGCGATGGCGACAAAAATGCCGGGGATCAGCTCATTGAGGAAAGCCAAGCTTATGTAAGACTAACAATAGCCGGCTTAGTTAAAGACAACCTAACACCGCAAGAAATTGACGATCTGGAAGGCACGGTCAATTTAAAACTTTTAGAAGGAAGGGGTATTAAAACGTGGGAGTATCGAGCGTCATGGAAAACTTACCTATTTACAATGATTCGCAGTATTGTTTTAGATCGCTTCAGGGCACGTAAAAGAATAAAAGATAACGAGCTATCCCTCGAAAATGAATTAGCAGGCGCCGCCCCAGATGGCGATCCCATCGCGCTTAAAGATGCAGTTGCCGATGAAACGATCCTTAATCCGGAAGAACGCGTCATAAGAATGGAGCTGCAAGCAATTGTCCGCAGGGCGCTTAATGAGTTCCTCGAAAAAGCCGCGAAGACAAAACCTCGTAAAGTGGCTTTGTACCGAGCAGTTATTGAACACCGCCTGCTAAACGACGACGAAAAACCTCCCAGCTTTTTAGATCTCGCGCAAGGAAAACGCAGCGTCAAGCTGGCGTTATTCAGGGCGGAACATGAAATATTGGATTATCTTAGAGACAGGCTCGCGCCGCTTAAAAAACGTGACCTACCAACTTCACAAAAATCATCCATAACAACAACGAATTCCAAGGACTCCGAACCAAACCCAGTCGCGACAGCGGTTTCCATCGGCTTGGCGATCGTGGGGATGGCGTTTGCTCCGGAAATCTTTTCTTATCTCTCTGGTCTAGCGCAAGCCCTGGGTTTTGCTCTGCAGGCCCCAGGCGCCGCCCAAGTCGCCAGCGCTTGGTCTTCAGGTTCGGTTTTGAGAACCCTTCTTCTTGGCTCCGGCATCCATGCGGCTGTCTCAAAAATTTTTCGATGGTTACGGCCTGGTTCCCATTCTGCAACCCCCCAATCTCAACCTGAACCTGAATTAAGTGAGGCGCCCCCGGAATTAAAGGACTGGGAAACCTTTGAGGAAGTTACCAATAAAAGCCCATCCACTTTCTTTAAGATAGTCCGAACCTTTGATGATGGCAGCGCTCTAATACTTGGATGGAATCAAAAAATAGAAAAACAGTTAAACAAACTCTTCCCCGAATACCCTCAACCGCCGGGACAACGCCATATGCACCTTCCTCCCCCCCACCAATTGAAAGCCCTAACGCTTCAGAAAACCGGATTTGAGCTCGTATTTCCGAAAGATATAACAGAGGAACCCCTGCTTGAGAATGATGAAAAATACCTTCGGTACCTTTCTCAAAAGAAATATCCGATGTTAGACGCGCACGATCTTTCGTGGCATTGGCTCGGCCTCTTCAATGTTGATGCCGAAAAAATCGCCGATACTGCCCAAACGGCGCTGCAATTAAAAAATGCTCCCTGGCCCTCTGGGTTAACCACAAAAAATACGAGTGACGGAACGAAGTTAGACCGGGAAAATAAGGACTTTGATTGGATCGCGCAAAAAGCAATACGCCAAACCGCACTTCATTTACACAGCATGATAGTTCGTTATAAACCCTCTCGTCTTGAAATATTCATGGACCGAATGAGATTGCAAAACGAAATAGGGCGTAGTATTCGCGATGTCTTAAATTCAATAGAAGAGCCTCGAAATTTTGAAACCAGAAAAGAGGTGGCCGTCTGGCTCGCCCAACAAGGACGCTTTGGTCAAAAAATTGCCCGGAAAATAGCTCCCGGCCGTCTTGAAATTGGCTTTTGGAATTCCGGTAGCGGAGGAATTCTTGGCGCTCTGGCTTGGGTCGGGGGCGCGCTGGGAAATCCCGGCGACGCCTTACTTGATTCCGGAATTGGGGTTTCTCTCACACAACAAAAAACCGAGGTTTCTGGCCTCGGTTTTAAAGTGCCCCTTATGGAGAGGCTCGGCTTGCGATCCAAGAAAACTATAGCAGGCGCGGATAAAAATATCAAG
Organism: Elusimicrobiota bacterium; assembly: GCA_016205025.1. Lineage (GTDB taxonomy): Bacteria > Elusimicrobiota > Elusimicrobia > JACQPE01 > JACQPE01 > JACQJO01. The sequence continues at coordinate 14,708 of JACQJO010000016.1, read as the reverse complement.
TACCGAGGTGGCCGGAGGGTGTGGGACTCGAACCCAAATCGCCTTTCGGCGACTCTCGGATCGCAAGCCGAGCCTGGCTCCCTCTCCAGGGGCACCCTCCGGAAACCAGACTCTTTAACCCTTGCCCCTATTCTACAAAAACTCACAAAATCCCCTCTTTTGGGTAGTTCCGGGGATACCTCGCTTGGCGAGGTAGCTCTCCAAGAAATACAGACCCTCAAAGAGGTTTCTGCCGAAACGCCGCAATCCTCGGCTGTTGATCGAGAAATAAACGAACCGCCCGATCCGGCTGTTCAAGAACTGGGGAATTCTGGGAATTCTGGAAATTTAGGCGTGGGCAATGGGAAAGGTTTTCCGCTCCGTCAAACGAGCCGCATAACCAATGGCCGCGTTGACAGCGCGACGATCCAACTGGGGATAGTAATCCGTCCCGGTCATAATCCCTTAGAAGCAAGTATAACTCCTACCCCCTCCGAATTCAAGCAAAACCAACAAAAAACCGATGGTTCGACTTCGCTTACCATCGGTTCTCAAGACGTTCCGGTCACTGGGGACCGGACCTGGTTGACATCCAACAATAATGTATCACAGGATCGAGGCAATGTCAACGATGGTCAAAATTTGCCGGTGGGCGTGGGAGTCGAACCCCAGCCCCTTGCGGGACACCCGGATGTCAACCAGGTCCGTTCCACCACCTACGGTAGCGCCCACCGGTCTAATCGGACCCTTTCACCCGCGAGGATTCTACAAAAATTCAAAAAATCTCCTCTTTTAATAATCCTCCCCGCCCTTCCTTTATTTATGGACGCTTATGGAGGGGGGATTCTGATGGCGCTGATCTGGATCGGGGGCACGCTTGGATTGACGGCTCTTATTTCGGTTGTGATCAGAAGCCTGCGTTCGCCGCCCCAGGATGGTTTCCAGAAACCTGTGTCAAGTCAAGACTTAAACCCTTCGTTTGAATTAAGCGCGGAACCATCGATACCTGATTTTATCGCAAAAGAAGTAGCGCTTTTTCGTGAACGTTTTCAGCAATGGTTCAAAAGCCCCCTCAATAAACACCGGGCTATGACGCCCGGCGATGCCGTAAAGGAGTTTCATCGGAAATCGCAAGCTGTCTTTGCGGATTCCAAAACGCGCGCTGTGGTTTATCCCCTTGGCGGCATTGACCTCATTCAGCCTTTGGCGTACTATCCGCAAGCCACCGACATTTACTCCATTCAAACTCTTCCCTTTGGCGATCTCAAAAAAGGCTTGGAGCGCCTGCGGCAGTTGCGCAATAGAAACGATTATGACCTTCTCTATTATGGACCCAAGGCTGGATTGGGGAATTGGTCCACTATGGAAGATGCGGCCCAAAGAGCGCTCTGGGCCCTGTCCCCTTTTGCGCTGTTTGAAATCACCGAGTCCCTGGGCGGGGAGATTCTAAACGTGTCCTATATAACAAAACAAGGCGGCCAATGGCGCGAGATCAATGTTCAAGATTATCAAGGAACCGAAAGGCCGCAGCACGGCAAAATAACTTTTAGCTACCAAGGCAGAATCATCAACTACCACCTGTTCGCGGCGGACCTTCTGGATAACCCCGATCATGCCTATAGAAATTACGCCCTGCCTGACACAAAATTTAAGGACATTCTTCCTTTGCTTCCTAAAAACGATTTTTCAGCCGTCATTTCTGCCAGCATGTATCACACCGAGCACCTGCAAGGACTGCATCAATACATCGCAAAAAGCGGCCTGATTTTAGCGGATAGCGGCAGCGCCGGGCCGGAGGATTTTCAATCCAGCCACAAGGTAACGCCAACGCCCCAAAGAACGCGCCTTGGCTACGCGGAACTTACCGTACTAAAAAGGATCGAGCCGCGTTCCAGGCATTCCAGGGCCAACCCCGCAACCCCTCAAGCCCAACCCAAACGTCAATTAAGCGAGGTGTCCCCGAAATTGAGCAGGGGCACAATTGCCATGTCTTTGGCTGCCCTGCTGCTCGCGGCAGTGAACGGCCGGCCAGGAGACTTAGGTGGTTGGGGCAATCCGTATTTTGGGGCAGCTGTTAATAGCCCGAACCTTCAAATGATTGCGGAGGCGATTCTAGAGACGACTTCGGACCCGGTGACGTGGATTGCAATTGGCTGGATGGGTTTGCTTGGATTTCTAACAACGCTTCTTTACAAAAAATATAAAGCATCCCAACTGGTCTATCTTAGATCAACAAGCATGACAATCAATGAAGAACTGGCAAAATTTATTTCTCTGTCTGCCTATTCTCTATTCGCAGTGATCTGGCCTGTTTATTTGTTGGCTGCTAACCCATCTTCCCTATTGAGCGAAGTTTTAACTTCGAGCATAGGTGTTTTTGCCGTCATTGCCTTGGCCGCTCCTTTGTTTTCTCCAGGACATCACATATCTTCTGACTTTCGTAGGATTTCTATATGGCGAGCTTGGCAGCAAAGATTTAAAGGATGGAAAGGGTTGCGAGCGCTCCAAGTTCCTTTTTTCTCCTCTGACCATATTATTCTAAGCTTCCTTTCTTTTTCTCCTTTTTTGTTGTTCGCCGGGACAATCGGAATTCATTTTTTGTGGCCAAATTTTCTAACCAGTCTTTTGCTTGCGATAGCTGCCTTTGGCACTTGGGGATTTGCCATTGGCGGCTCGCTCCTCGAATTTGGCGCTGGCCACTTTATAGTAGGTCATCGTTACTGGGTAGTTCCTAGAAACGCTAAGCGGTTTCAAAAAGATCCTCAAAATACTCCGCTTGACCCCAGGGTACTTAGTCAGATTCAAGACTTTGGGGAAACAACAGGTTGGCAGATTATTTTAAGACCTGATTTGCCCCATCTTTTAGCCAAGGCCGACCCGAGTTCTCAACGGATTTATATGAGCATAGGATGGGCAGTAAACAATGAGAAACCACAAGAGCGGCAAATAAGACGAAAACTCTTCATAAAAACTCTAAATAAAATTCGCCAATCAATTCATGATTCGCCTGCGGAGGAGATAGCGCCAGGCGCTGTCGCCTCACAAAAAAAATCTCTCGATTCAGCCATTGATTATGCCGGCCAAAAAATGGCCGATACCCTCAAAACTCTGGCCAAGGCTCCGGAAAACACAACGAGTGAGCTTGATTTTATCCCTTCGCCTAAAAGCCTCCGGTTGATTTCAGAACTTCCTTTTGAAGTTGCCCTGCAACGGAACAGATCATCTCAAAGATGGTCCATCTCCAAAGGGAAAATGCACGGTGTCGGGAGCTCCGGTGATTTCGACATCGCGATGCACTCCCACGTGGATTTGCGCTTTGGCGCTTATTCCATTTATTCGCCTTATCCGTCGCCGCAAGACTTGCTCACTTCGGCAGGTCAAGAATTCCGCGCGTTTGTGATCTCCAAACATGGCGTAACCGAATGGAACACCAAAATTCCTTATCCCGACGAGCCTGCCCGTTTTGTATCCAAAGACCCTTCCGATGCCGAACAGAAAGAGTGGCTGCGCCAGCTTGAAAATGGTTTTTGGAGACGCTTCATAATGCGAATGCTCGACACAACAGATTTCTACCTAAAGCTGCTCCGCTCTTTCGGCGTCGGAGTTACCCTGCGGCCATGGTCGAGCTTATTTGGCGGCCGCCAAAAGGTAACTCTTGACTGGATTTTAAATTCCTCAAGCGCGCAAGCAGATCCCGTTGCGGCATCCTCTCCGAAAAAAGGAAGCGAGGTCATCCGGTCCGCGGAAGAATTTAAAAGCATCTTTGGTCTCAATTTAAGCGACGTCTTGTCGCGGCAATGGCCCAGGCTGGGCGACCCTGACATAACAAACCGGCATGGAGCCCATCTGGTTGATTTTAAAGAACACGGCCAATGGGTCATGAAAAAAATTGATGACAATTATGGCCTCGTCGTTGATAAAAAAGCGGGAATCATCAGCTCCAAATTTGAACTCTTTATGCGCCAGGTCGTTGCCAGATTCTTTTCTCAATTTGAAAGCCCCGAAGCGATGGCATTTGAAACAACGGACGGCCGGATCGTATTTTTTTCGCGTTTCGTCGAAGGCGTGGCCCCCGATGAAAAGGCGTTAAAAAATACCAATGAACTCACCAAAGCAAAACTTCTGGTCCTGGCTGTTGGTTTTCAGTATGACGACGCTCCGAAGAACGTTCTTTTTGGGAAAGAAAAATTAGTTTTGATTGATTTTGAATTAAACGACATGGAATCCCTAAGTCCCGAGGCTGTAAAAATGATCTTCGAAGACTTTGGTTATACCCGAAACGGAAAACCAAACGTGAAAGCGCTGCGTATTTTGGAAAAAGAATTAAAAACTTGGCAAGCGCAGTCAAATTCAGGCGAATTTCGCGCCCAGTTGTTAAAAATGCTGGAAGCGTACGGCATCGAATCTAAAATAGCTCAAGGCTACTTAAAAGATCTAAAAACTAACTTACAAACCGCCTTCAATGTTACTCACGATCTAATGCAGGAGGGCCGGTCCGCTTTAAAAAATTCAGCCGTGCAAGGGATGCTAAGCAGCGTTCAACCTAACGGAGCGATTTCGGCAGGCAACAGGCCGAACGATTCAGGCGGCAATGATTACGGTTTTCATTGGGTCCGGGATATGGCGCTTGTTCTTAATTCCTTAATTGATCTCTACCGCCGCGAAACGGATGCCGAGCGGCGCCCAGAGCTCAAAGAAAAAATTACCCAGATCGTGGCCTTTATACGCCAACACACGCCAAAAGCGCAGCCAGGGCATGCCAAATTCACCCTTGAGGGTTACCCCTACCTTGACTGGTCCCAGCAAGACGACGGCCCTGCTTTGCGCGCCCTGGCTCTCATGAACTGGTCGCAAGAGATTGGCGAAGATGAGCGGCGGGAACTTTACGCAACTACCATTAAGCCGGATCTTGAATACATCTCCCGCCGTTTAGATGAACCGACGGTTGAGTTATGGGAAGTTATTCCTGGGCTTCACTTTTTCAATCGAATCGTGTATCTCAAAGCCCTGCAGGAGGGCGCCGCCTTTAGCGACCGGATGAACGACACCGGGGCCGCCGAATGGTATCGCGAACAGATTGGATTCTTGAGCGAAATGCTCAAGGCCCATTCTCCCGATAAAAACCAGATTATCGCCACCTTAAATAAAGATGGCAAAACCAGCGTTGAAAAAGCCAGCGGTTTAGACGCCTCGGTCCTAGTTGGCGTCTTGTATGGCCAACAACAAGGTGACTGGGGCGTTATGGACCCCAGGGTTCTGGTAACGGCAGCTAAAATTCAGCAAGATTCCACCGCGCGCTACGAAATCAATAGACAATGGCTGAAGGAAGGGCACAAAGGAATAGGGATCGGCCGCTCTCCCGAAGACCGCTACAACGGGTACACCGCCAACGAAGGCGATTTGGGCAATCCCTGGCCGCTGTTGTCAGCCGCATTTGCCAACTATCTTTATCAGGTGGCTTTAAGCTTGAACCGGGACAGGGAAACGGCAATGACCGATGAACTGCTGGCGCTTTTAAAAACCTTGCCCAATGCCCCTCCCGAAATCAATCAATTTCAAGCCGGCCAAACCTTAAGTCCCCAAGACCGCTCCTTTATCATCGAAACCCTGAAAGAAGCCGGGGATGGCTACCTCCAATGGGTCACCCATCACTCCCCGGATCTAAAAATATCGGAACAAATCCACCGCGACACCGGCAAAGCCCAGGGCGCCAACGATTTAACCTGGGCCTATGCCGAGCTCTACCAAGCTCTAAATAAACGCGAAGAACTCATCAGCGCAATCTCCGACAAACGATCCGCACCGTACGGCAATGCCAGGGACACCTATTCCAGGGACACCTCACTTAATTCCGCTGTTCACTCAAAGGAAGAAGGCATGAGTGCGGTGGAACTGATGGCGACCGTAGCGGGAATGATCGGCCTGGGAGCCCTGGCGCTCGTGAATCCTTACCTGGCCGCGGGCGCGCTGGCAACAGGAACGGCAGCTTGGTGGGCAAAACAAAATGGTGCCAGGCACCAAACGGCCCAAAACACCCAAATGGTGCCAGGCACCATTTCTAACATTACCGCCGCCAGACCGTTGAGGCCCCGGGCAATCGGCGGCAATGCCGATAATCTTGGAATGGCGACGGCTTACGAAGTGGTGACGGCAGTTATCCGCCGGGGGATCGAACTTTTGCGCGATCCCGCTGTTCGCAAGGAGATGGCCTCTTTCCTGCTTGTCGTAGGCCCCATTGGATTAGGTCTTTTAGCGTTTAAAACCGGTCTTTTGCACCACGCCTTGATCTGGCCCCCGCTCGTTTTTTGGGAGATTCAGGCAATTCAGCTGTTCATCAAAGGCGACAAAGCGCTCAACCGGGACGGAACAAAAAAAGACACCACTAAACATCGAGGCGGCGGTCCCTCAACCCTGCTTAGCATAGCCGCGCCAATCGTTTTGTTTGGCATGGGCCATCATAAACTGGGCCTGTTGAGCTTGGCCGCCTGGGCGGCGGGAGCGGCTTGGCAAGGTTTTCATAAATCGCAAAATTGGAAAACAGGGCGCCCGCATAAAATACCTCACAGGAACTCTCCAAAACAACACGAACCCCTTGCAACGGAAAGCGCCGTGAATCTCTCAATAAATTACGAGATCGAGCTAAGGCGCTACGCGCAAGACGATATCAGGATGATTCCCGAGGAAATGCGGGATGCCGTCAAAAAAACCATCAAAGAATTGACCCAAAATCCTTTTGAGATGCCCGAAGATGGTTTTCACAAAGAGATTCCCGGAATCAAAATAAACTGGCCGGGCGTCATGGGAGCCGAAGACTTATGGAGCGCGCGCGTTGGAGACAAGTGGCGCATTCTTTATACGGTTAACCGCCAAAATAAAATTTTAAGAATTTATTCCGTTTCCGATCATGCCGCCTACGACCAACGCATTGACGACCTGCGCGAGCAAATGGTGGCCAAAAACTCCAAACAGCAACTGTTTCGACGGGTCCGCAAGGTCACCTTTGGCGTTGCTTTCGCGTTGTTGGGTCTAGCCGCTTCGGCCGGCGCGGATTCTTCGATTGGTTCCGTGAACCTGGGGTTAGTATCCGCCGTTGTTATAGCTTTAACCCTTTTAACAGCTTACGGAGCTGTTGAATTAATCAGATATTTGAACGGCAAAAAACCGTTCTTGGCCAGGGTGAGGGGTATCGCCTCCCAAGACGACCATGGAGTAACATCCAGACTCACCCGGCCGATTTTACCCGTTACCAAACAGGAATTCGCGCGGGAGAACCGCCGCCTGCGCGACCGGGTTAACCAGCTTGATCGGGAGAATAAACAACTGGCAGATGTTAGCGGCGCTCTTCTGGAAAAAGGTATCGAGCTCACCGAGGAAAACAGGAGGCTTGAAGAGCTCGCTACTATGGACCAACTAACCGGCCTTCCCAACCGGCGCGCCTGGAAAATGGAAATGACCAAAGCCCTGCACCACCTGGACCGAAACGGGGAACCCTTCTCTGTGATTCATTTTGATATTGATAACTTCAAAAAGATTAACGATCAACACGGACATCAAACCGGAGATGAAGCCCTAAAAATATTCGCGCGAACCATCAGGGAAGTCATCCGGCAGGATGATTTCGCCGGTCGTTTAGGCGGCGAGGAGTTCGCGGTCATTCTGCACAACACGGATCGCGCCGGAACCGCAGCCGCCGCCCAAAAAATTCTGACAGCGATCCGCGCTCTTAATCTTAATCTACCGGACGGCGAGCGCCTGCCGATCCGTGCGAGCATGGGAATCGCGGCGGCGCCCGATGACATTTCAGATTGGGAAAAGATAAAGCAAGAGGCCAAAGAAAACAAGCGGGGCATGGAGGACGCAGCCGAAGAACTGTATATCAAAGCCGACGAAGCGCTCTACTTTGTCAAAGAAAACGGGAAAGACAACTTCGCTTTTTATCCCAACACTCTCGGAAAAAATCCTGCCGATTTCAAGCCCGTCAATGAAGGAACAACTGGAAATCCAGAAGGCGAAGACCCCCGCTGGGCAATTGCAGACGAAACGTTTCGCGCAGCCGGCTCTTTGATTGATGAGGCGCCAGAACCCTCTGATCGAAACGACGGAAAAAAAGAAGGGGAAAACCGGCAAATTGCCTCCGCGGCCCTGCGGTTAACGGCTCAAATCGCCAAACCCGACGGCCCGCAGGTTCTGGATTCCATTGACAACTACCTTAATGCCGGTGAAGCTTTGGTCAAGCTTAACACCATAGAAAAAATCCTGGGACTGGAAGTCCCTGCTGAAAAAGAGGTCTTTGAGTTTCTTATTCAAACCATTCAAAGTAAAAATCCCGAAGTTGCCCAGAAGGCATTTGAGCTTCTTAATCAATTTCCTATAGGGGTTATCGCAACCGTTGTTCTTGATCCCATTCTAAACAGTAAAGATCAAAATCTGTCTCCATTGTTAGACGGCCGGATTCTTCCTATCCTCTATCTTCGGGGAACGACCAAAAATAAAGCCATAGGGCAATACGCTCATATCCTCCTCAATCTTATCGCAACGACGAATCCTGCGTCTAAAAAACAGAACATTACGATCCGAATGCTTGAAATTTACCTCCAGACATATACCCGATTTATACGCAGAGCGGCCCCCTCGCTGACTCAAGCCAATGACCCGCTAAGCGTAACCCTCTGGATTCTGGGGCTTAGCCTGATTGATCCTGCCGCCGCCGCCATTCTTGAGACTGCGGTATTAGTCATCCTAGCCGGTTGGGGCCTCTACAGCATCCGTCACCGGCTGGCCGGCTTATGGCGTGGTCAGGCAAAAAATAAAAATGGTACCAGGTACCAAACGGCCAAAAACACCCAAATGGTACCTGGTACCATTTTCATTCGCGGCTGTTAATGTTAATGTTAAGGCTTTTAATCAGCAGACCGCGCAAATGGGCGATGACCAGGACGTTCTGATTACGGCGGATGCAGAAAATGGCGCCAGGCGCCAAATGGCCCAAAACGCCCAAATGGTGCCTGGCGCCATTTCTCAATAGGATTGGTTGACCGAGATGTTGTATTTCTTGATTTCGGTCAGGTTGGAGCGGCGCTCCAGGGCGTAAGAACCGATCAGCCCGATCCCTGTGGGCAGGGCCCATTGGAAACCGGCGCCTTTTTCCTTGATGGAATACTCGCCGGGGCTCAATGGATTGCCGGAGTCAAAAAATTCTTTCCAGGCGCCCTGGAAACCGAAAACGCGCATCGCGGCCTGATACATATAACCCAGCTGGTAAAAAGTTGACTTGGCGGGCTTCTTGCCCACGCCCAAAAGATCGGTTTTTGACCGGCCCCAGCGGCTTGTGGCATCCCAGCCTTTAGACGGCACCCAGCGAAAACCGCCCTCCCACGATTTGATCCTGGCCGGGGTGAACTGGCGGTATACGCCGCGAAGAGTAGGCTCCAGGCCATAACCGGGGCTGGGCAGATAGAGGGTCAAATCCCAAATTTGACGGTGCGTCACTGCGGCTTGGGGAGTAAATCCGCCCATTAAATCCCAACCCAGCCATTCGTATTTGCCGGTATAGCCAATGTGAAAAGTGTTGTCCCAACGGTTAAAACGATCGGTGCGGATGTATTCCACATAATCAGTGCCGCCAATATCCGTTTTTTCGGTCAGTCTTAAGCGATAGACGCGGGAGGGAGAAAAAAAACTCAAGCGCCAGTATTCGTATCCGACTTGGCTTTCGATGGCATAGAGGGGAAAAGTGAACAAAATGATCAAGGTGAACAAGGCAGAAAAGAAAAGATTTGTCCTTTTAACCTTTGTCACTTTGGTCCAGAAATCCCTCATCCTGTCATTGCGAGCCCCGGGCGAAGCAATCCCATAAAAAGATTCATCCTTTTGATGAGATTGCTTCGTCGCCGCTGCTCCTCGCAATGACAAGCCTGGGGAAAATTTGACTTTGGTCACCTTAATCACGTTGTTCACCTTTCCCAATATTCATTTGATATTATTTTTACAGGTAACGTAAGCTAACGTAAAGGAGAATAAACAAAATGGTAACGGGTCTTGTTCTTGTCCGGCTTTCTTCGGGAAAAGAAAAGAGCGCGCTGCAACAAATCAAAACGACCAGGGGCGTGGCTCACGTTTCCGCGGTGTTTGGACGCTGGGACTTGGTCTTGGATATGGCGACGGAGGATTTGGGGGCGCTGTCTAACACCGTGGTGGCTAAAATCCGCGCCATTCCCGGAGTGCAATCAACCGAAACGCTGATTACGACGGCGATATAGAAGCAGGGCTTAGGGAATAGGGCTTAGTGGAACCCGTCTTATCGGTTCGCAACCTCAAAACCCACTTCTTTACCGAAGAAGGCACGGTCCGGGCGGTGGACGGTCTTTCTTACGATCTTTATCCGGGCCAAACCCTAGGGATCGTCGGCGAATCGGGCTGCGGCAAAAGCGTGCACGCTCTTTCCATCTTAAGACTGATCCCTGATCCGCCGGGAAAAATCGTCAACGGAGAAATCTGGTTTAAGGGCAAGAACGCCGCCGGTCCCGTTGATATCCTGAAACTTCCCGGAAAAAAAATGCGCCAAATCCGGGGCAACCGGATCGCGATGATTTTCCAGGAACCCATGACGAGCTTAAACCCCGTCTTGACGGTGGGCGAACAAATCGCGGAGGTTCTGCGCCAGCATGAGGGAGCCGGCGCCGGCGCGGCCTGGCAGGAGGCGGTCAATCTTTTGGATAAAGTGGGCATACCTCAAGCCGCCAAACGAGTTCATGATTACCCGCACTCTTTCAGCGGCGGCATGAGACAAAGAGCCATGATCGCCATGGCCCTGGCCATGAAGCCCGACATCTTGATCGCGGATGAACCGACCACCGCGCTTGATGTGACCATCCAGGCCCAAATTTTAAACTTAATGCGCGAGATGCAAAAAGCATACCAGATGAGCTTAATCATGATCACGCACAACTTGGGAGTCGTGGCCGAAATCTGCGACGACATTATCGTGATGTACGCCGGTAAACCGGTTGAAAAGGCGGGCGTGGCTCAATTATTCAATACGCCGCGCCATCCCTACACCTGGGGGTTGCTGAATTCGGTGCCAAAATTAAACCGCCAGGTCGAACATTTAGCGGCCATCGAAGGGCAGCCGCCTAACCTGGCGCATTTACCTAAGGGCTGTTCATTCACACCGCGTTGTCCCTACGCGTGGGAAAAATGCCGATCCGAGGAACCGCCGCTCGAAATCACCCAAGAAGGACAAGCCGCCAGCTGCTGGCTGCACCACAACGAGGCGGCGGCGATTCCTCAAGAAAATCTAAAGAAAGCCAGGGGCAACAAAATTCTGGTTGCATGACGAAACTTTTTGAAGCGCGCGGGCTTACCAAGCACTTCGTTCTGACCAAAGGCGTGTTTCGCAAAAAAATTCTGGGCGTGGTTAAAGCGGTTGATGGGATCAATTTAGAAATCAACGAAGGAGAAACGCTGGGTTTGGTGGGGGAAACGGGATGCGGTAAAACCACGCTCGGGCGGCTTCTCTTGGGTTTGGAAAAACCCACCGCCGGAACCATCTTGTTTGAAGGCCAAAACATCCAAAACTTCACCAAAAAGGAATGGAAAAAATTCCGTTCCAAAGTCCAGGTAGTTTTTCAAGACCCCTTCTCCAGTTTAAACCCCAGAATGAAGGTCAAAGACATCGTGGCCGAGCCGCTGATCATTCATGGCCTGGCGCGGGGGGAGGCTCTTAAGGCGCGCGTGCGGGAACTTTTAACTGAAGTAGGGCTTAGCCCGGAGCACGCAGAGCGGTTCCCGCATGAATTTTCCGGCGGCCAGCGCCAAAGAATCGGGGTAGCCCGCGCCCTGGCCTTAAATCCAAGGCTGATCGTGTGCGACGAACCGGTGAGCGCCTTGGACGTTTCGATCCAGGCGCAGGTTTTAAATCTCCTGCTTGATCTTCAGAAAAAATTTCATCTGACTTATCTTTTCATCTCGCACGATCTCTCGGTGGTCAAACATATCGCCAGCCGCGTGGCGGTGATGTATTTGGGAAGAATTGTGGAGATGGCTCCTTCTCAAGGACTGTTCGCCAACCCCCAGCATCCTTATACCGAAGCCCTCTTGTCCTCCTGCCCGATTGCGGACCCGGCGCTTAAAACGCGGACCAAAATTCTTTTAACCGGCGACGTTCCAAGTCCGCTCAACCCGCCTGCCGGATGCCATTTTCACCCTCGCTGCCGCTACGTTGAAGATTCCTGCCGGCAGAAAGAGCCGGCGTGGATTTCTGTTAACGGCGGTAACCACGGCGCGCTTTGTCCAGTTCAACCCTTCGCCAAAACCCCTTCACCGGCGGCGATTCACTTTAAAGCGTAAGCTATAATTCTCAAGTATGCCCAAAAAATCAAGACCCAAACCGCTAACTCTTGAAAATTTTAAAAGTGTTGTTAAAGAGATTGTTGGTGAAAGCGAGCAAAGATTGGAACAAAGACTAACCCAAAGAATAGAAACTCTCGAACAGGGAACAAAAAGTGACTTAGAAAACATGGAAAGAAGGCTAATGCGGGAAATTCAGGAGCGGCCGACACGAGAAGAGGTCCGTGAAATTGTCAATACCGAACTCAACAAGGCGGCCGAAATAGTTCTGCCCGCCTTAAAAGATCACGACGAACGTCTCAAAAAACTGGAGGCTGTTTGAAACAATGAAATCACTGATTTCTCTTATTCTGGCCGCCCTTCCTCTTTGCGCATCCAACGTCACCACCATCAAAAACCCCGACACCTTTGTTTACGCCACGATTGGAGATATTGATTCCTTGGATCCGGCTTACGCCTACGATACCGCGAGCCACCAGATTATCTTCCAAATCTACGAACAACTGGTGATGTTTAAAGGAAGCTCGGTTAAAGAGCTCGTCCCTCATTTGGCTTTAGAAGTGCCGACCAGGGAAAACGGCCTGATATCCGCCGATGGCACAAGCTACACCTTCAATGTCAGAAAAGGCGTCAAATTCCACGACGGCGCAGAGCTGACCGCCGACGACGTCAAATACTCTCTGATGCGCTTTATGATCGCAGATAGGGCCGGCGGCCCTTCCGCCTTGCTTTTAGAACCCATCGCGGGAGACACCGCGACACGCGATAAAAACGGCAACATTGCGCTTGATTTCAAAAAACTAAACGAACGAATCAGGGTTGAGGGCAGCAAGCTGACCATCCGGCTGGCCAAGCCCTACGCCCCTTTTCTTTCGGTGCTGGCCATGTGGACCTACTGTATCAACAAAAAATGGGCCGTGGCCAATGGCGAATGGGACGGCACCGAAGCCGCCTGGAAAAAATTCAACAACCCTAAAAAAGAAAACTCCTATCTTTTTGAACACGCCAACGGGTCCGGCGCCTTCATGTTCGAGTCCTGGGACAAAAACACAAAACAGATCACCTTGGTCAGGCATGAAGGGTACTGGAGGACTCCGGCCAAACTTAAACGAATCGTGATCAAAAAAATTGATGAGTTCGCCACGCGGCGCCTGCTTCTGGAAAAAGGGGATGTGGACTCCATTTATGTCTCCAGTCAGCTTGAGCCCCAGGTGGCCAATATTCCGGATGTCAAAATCGTGCAGGTGCCGGTTTTAGACGTCAGCGCGGTTTTTCAGTTCAACTGGAAGATCAATACCAAGGGAAATCCTTACGCCGGTTCCGGAAAATTAGACGGCAACGGAATTCCGGCCGATTTTTTCACGGACAAAGACGTGCGGTTAGGATTTTCTTATGCCTATGATCAAAATGTGACGGTTAACCAAATTTACAGGGGAACAGCTAGATTGGCGCGGGGGGTTATCCCGCCGGACTTGATCGGCTATAACAACAACCAACCGATCCGCCAAGCCGCCCCACAAAAAGCCGTGGAGCATTTCAAAAAGGCCTTTGGCGGAAAACTCTGGCAAACCGGTTTCAAAATGGTTCTTCCCTTTAACGCGGGAAACGACATCCGCCAAACGGCCAGCAACATATTCAAAAAAAATATCGAATTCATTAACCCGAAGTTTAGAGTTGATGTCAGACCCATCCAATGGTCGACTCTCTTAACCGACGAATCTCACAATAAACTTCCCATGCGCTACACCGCCTGGCTGGCTGACTTTCCGGACCCGCATAATTTCGCGTTCACCTATCTTCACAAAGACGGAGCCCAATCCAACCGCTACGGCTACAATAATCCCGCGGCCACCAAGCTGGTGGAACGCGCGGTTTTAGAAACCGATCCCAAAGAGCGCGAAAAACTTTATTTTGAGTTAACCCGTCTTGCCTATGAAGAGGCCCCCTTTATCTTCGGCATTTCAACTCGACAGCCCTTGCCCATGCGCCTCTGGGTTCAGGGCTTCACGCCCAACCCGATCATCCCGGATTACTTTTATTGGTATTCCATCCACAAATCCCTGGATAGCGAAGCCGCCAAAAAATCAACCGGCAAGCGCGGATAAAAAACAACCGTAAGGTTCAGCGCAGGGGAGTCACCCTTGCCCCCATACCCGAGAACCATTACCGACGGTTCTCCCCGCGTGCTCGCGGGGCCCCTCGGAGCAGCGCCTCCGGCGCCCCAGGTGCCGCGAGCTCTGCGAACGGCCTCCGCTACTGGGTTCAAGGGTGACTCCCCTGCGCTGAACCTTACGGTTGTTTTTTATCCGCGCTTGCCGGTTGATTTTTTGGCGGCTTCGCTATCCAGGGATTTGTGGATGGAATACCAATAAAAGTAATCC
>JACQJO010000029.1 GCA_016205025.1 Elusimicrobiota bacterium | reverse complement strand
GAATATTTGTCTCATTGTTATTTTAACCTTACCGGCGAGGGATCTCGGGGCTAAAATTCAAAACAAAAGGCCTGTGAAACTGCTTACGCTGTTTTTAGCGGGTTCAATGAGGGAGTTGGTTTAGGTTTACGGAACTGCTGCGGCGGAGCGGAGCGGTTTCAATGACCGATTGGGTTATGCTAGGATAACGCGCTAAGGAGCATATGTGGCTTTGACGCTGATTAAAGAGAACATCTGGGCCAAAACCTACCCCCAACTAAAAATCCTCAATAATCCCCCCGAAGAGGTGTTACGCGATTTAGCGCGCGCTGAAGAAATAACGACACGATTCGGGGCTCCCAGCTACCGCACCCGCCAAGCGGCCAGCCGCAGCGCGGCCAATACTTATTTAGCCAATGAAAAAACCGCTTCCGGACGGTTTCAGCGCACGCTAGACGTCCGGCGCACCAAAGAAATTATTAACTATGTTGCCTCTCAAATGCCCGGCGCTTCTTGGATCAGTCTGGACAGAGCAATCGGCCGAAATCCCAATTTTTCGTTTCATTGCCGCCTGCTGATTCCGCAGGCCTTCGCGCGCGTTGGGCTCATGTGGTCTAAGACTCTTTTCCCAACGCAAGAAGCCAAGCACGATCCGCGCGTTGAACCCGATTTTTTAACCGTTTATTTTCCGGAAGCCCTAGACGGCATGGAACGTAAAGATAACTGGCCGCCGTCAACGCTTATCCTGATTAACCCGGAACAAGGGATAACTTTCGTTTTAGGCACCGACTATGTCGGCGAGGCCAAAATGTCATTTTTAAGACAAGCCCTTTATCAAACAAAGAAAAAAGGCGGCCTTGGTCTGCACGCCGGATCAAAAATAGTGCGCGTTCGAAACGGACAAGGCGTTAAATCCTGCGGCATGCTTTTGTTCGGTCTTTCCGGAACCGGAAAAACAACTCTGACACTGGATGATCATGGTCTGACACCGCCGGAAGGCGTGACGGTTCTTCAAGACGACATCGCGTTATTGACCCCTCAAGGCCGGGCTTTCGGCACTGAAGACAACTTCTATGTTAAAACAGAGGGGCTTAAAGCCGAAGAGCAGGCCGGCCTTTATCAATCCCTGATTAATCCCGAAGCTATCTTTGAAAATGTCACGGTGGACAAATCCGGCGAAATCCGGTTCACCGATTACACCAACGGAACCAACGGCCGCGCCCTGGCTTTACGACGCAAAATCCCTAACACCGGCGACTCGATTGATTTGGAGCGGGTGGATAAAATGATCTTCATCGCCCGCCGGGACACCATTGTTCCTCCGGTGGCTCGTCTAAACCGCGAGCTGGCTGCGGTCTTTTTCATGCTGGGAGAATCCATCGAAACGTCAGCCGGGGATCCCACGCGCGCTGGGCAACCCAAGCACGAGGTTGGGTTTAATCCCTTTATTATCGGACCCGAAGAAATCGAGGGCAACCGGCTTTACGATCTTTTAAACGCTAATCCCCAAATCGAGGTTTACCTGTTAAACACCGGCAGCGTGGGCAAGGGCGGTGACGCTCCGGACGCCCCCAAAGAAGGCCTTAAAATCCCCAAAGAAGTTTCATCTAAAATTTTGACTTTTCTGGCCCGCCAAAAAACCAGCGGTGGCGCCGGTTGGATCCGCGACCCGGACTGGGGCTATGAAATTCCGGAAAGAATACCGGATATACCCGGCTGGGAAAACTTCGATCCGAGAAAATACTACACCAACGCTACCTACGGCCGCCTGGTTACACAGCTCAAGGCGGAGCGCCAAGCGTGGCTGGCCCAGTTCCCAGGCTTAAAAAGCGCCATCCGCAGCGCCCTGCCCGGGTAATCCAAAAACCGCCAACGTAACGGCCTCGTAACTCAATTTCTTCCAGTTATTGAATCTGATTCAGCCAAAAGCGTAAAGTAGAGCGGTTAGGCTGAAAAATAAAACGGTTAAATTTTAGGGACTTTAGTCCTATAAAAATTAGGGACTTTAGTCCTAAAGTAAACTCTGCCTTTTGATGTATCTTAAACGAATAACGTTGATGAGTCTTCTTAAACCGCCCATAAGACATGGGTTATTTATAATTTTAATGGCAACCGCCCGGGCGGCGAGTTACGCCCAGGAGCCCTGGCCCAATCAGGCGGAATTTTGCGCAACCCGCCAGTCATTGATCAAGACCGCTTCGCCAACGAAAATCGCCCCCATCAGCCTGGCCGCAGAGCGCTTCCAAGCCGCGACCGAAGCAAGCGCCTTGAGCTGGAGACTCCAAGGCATCCAAAATGCCGCCCTTGGGTGGGGGTTGCGCCGGGAAATTGAAGATTTGAAGCTTCGGTATGACGAAAACCCAAGCAATGCGGCCCAGCTGGAAAGGCGCCTGCATGAACTTCTCATTGATGGCGAGGCGCCTGAAAATCGAAAGCCCAAGGGAACCGAGCGTAATATACTGCTGGGCCGGGAAATCAGCAGGGCCGCCTCCCTGGTTCGCCTCCAAACCGGTATTCAGACCCTTGGCGGCCAACCGGAGTTTAAACAAAAATCTGAAACAATAAAAATCCGGTTGATTAACGCTCAAAACGAAGACCAAATGAAAAACGCGGTCGGGTCGCTAGATGAGCTCCTTAAGGAGGCGGCAAGATACGCCGAGGATGCGCGCCAAAAAATGGCCGCTTGCAAAATCTCGCCAACAGCGCAAAGCGGTGACGCTGACGCCTCGCAGGCGCAGACCGGCCAGACCGGCATCGGGGAAACACAGGCGTCGTCCTTGAAGCATCAATTTGAAAAAAATTCCCGGCCTGATAGTGAAATTCATCTCATGCCCACAATGGCCTTCCAGACAACCGAACTGGCGCCGCCGGCCAATGCCGCGCCGGCGATGGCAACTTTATGGATATCGCTGGACCCTCCGGAAAATAAAACCGAGCCAAGCGCCGCGTCAACCAAAGAAAATGTTTGGCTCAAATGGACCCAAACCGCGATCCCCCCATGGGTGCAAAAGGCGTTCGACCGCGCCAAAAATATCGTTCTCAAGGAGGCCCAGTATTACCACGTCCAGGAACGGATTCAAAAAATCAAAAATTTTGTGGCAAAAGCTCGCGAGGAAGCTTCCCAGGCTCTGACGCCCGTTATGACGGAGGTTTTTCAAACCATAACGCAAGCCGGTTTCAATCCACAAACTTTTCTGACGGCGCTGATCTTTATGGAATCAAGCGGTAAAATCGACGCCTACGTGACGGACAAAAATGGTTTGCCCTCAAAAGGTTTGACACAGATGCAGGACGCCACGGCCCAAGGCATCGTGCGCAAATACTCACAGCACAATCTCTCCGCCAACGCCTACGACCCAATCAGCGCCATTAAACTGGGCATCATCAATCTGCATGAAGGCATGCAGGACAGCATTAAAAATTTCGGTTTTTCAAGCCCGCGAGACCGGCTTCTCTATGCCCTGGTGCATCATTTCAGCGGCCCCGAAACAGCCTCGGCCATTATGCGCAATGCTCAAAAAAAATCCTGGACACCCCAACAGACCTTTATGCGTGTTGCCTGGATTCGAACATATCTTTTTGGATCGCCCCTGAAACAAGGGCAAGCGCTTACTCAACCCAGAACCCTTATGCCTTGGTACCAGGCCATCGCCGAATCAACTGGCGCGGAAACGAAAAAACAGCGGTCAGCTTCGAACGCCCTGGGCGGTTTGTGAGCGGGGAGCCAAGACATGAATGGCTTGGCCCATGGCCGCTTCACAGGCTTCATGAAAAGCTTCGGGAAGAGTGGGGTGGGGATGAACCGTTGAGGCGATATCACCCAAGGTGGCCCCCAGCCGAACGGCAAGAGCCGCTTCGCTAATTAAGTCCGAAGCCTCTGGGCCAACAATTCCAGCGCCCAAAATCTTCTTCGTTTCTTTATCCGCGATCACTTTAACATAACCATCCGGCTCGCCCGCGGCCAGTGCCCGGCCTGAAGCCGCAAAGGGAAACCGGCCGATTAAAACAGGCAAGGCTTTCTCTCGAACCTCTTTTTCCGTAAGTCCAACGGTAGCCACCTCGGGATCGGTGAAGATAGCGGAGGGAATAGACGAGGGGGCGAGGGGGCGAGGGGGCGAGGAACTGATCCAGGCACAGAAAAGAATTGAAGAGCTGGACAAACAAATCAAGGATTTCCAGGCCAAGATTGGGCTGCAGGACAATCAGATCAAAACCCAGGAAGGAATCATCGGGTCGTTAAAAGCGGAGATGGTGGGCGTGGAAAGAAAATTAGGGGAAAGAACGGCGCTTTTATCCAAAACGGAGCAGGAGCTCTCCGCGCTTCGCCATGATTTGGAAATTCGCAGCGCCGAGGTGACCAAACTGACCAGCGAACTGGTGACCTTCGAGGAAATCAGAGATGAGCTTAAAGTCAAGTCCGAGGCCTCGCGGGCATTAGATGACAATTACAAGCAGACTTTAGCCCGCGCCAACGAGATTGTGGGCCGCCTTGAAACAAGGGAGCGCGAACTGCGCGAGGCGCGCTATCAGCTCGAACGCTTTGAATCCGGAGAAATTCACCGGACGCTCCAGGCCAAGGCGGATCAGCTCGCGGCCAAAATTGGGGAGCTTCAAACCGTCATCCAGACCAAAGACAAGGAGATCGAGGATTTTAAGGCTTTTTTGGCGGCTCGCGAGCAGTCGCTTTCCAACGATCAACAGGAGCAGTTGAAGAAATTTACCCAGGAAAACGAGGCGTTGATTCAGAAATTGCGCGCCGAATCTCAAAGAGCCGGCGAACTGGAAGGCGAAAGCCGCAGTCTGCGCCGCCTGCTGGTTGTGGAGGAAGAAAAATCGCGGGGCTTGCAGGATAAAATGGCGGAGTTTGAAAAAGAACGGCGCGCTCTTTTGGAGCGATTGGATTTTCTGGCCTCGGAAACCAAGCAGCATCAGAGCAAGATTTCGCGTTATCTCGAGCCGGCCGCGGCCGCGCGCCAGGGCGAGGGAGCGCCGCCGGCCCAGCATTTTACGGCTTGGCCCGCGCCCGAAGAAAGCGTTGATCTGCCTTATCTTCCTTTTGAGGCGGACTCGTTTGAAACCCCGCTGGAGGATTGGGAAATAGCGGACGCGTTAGCGGTGAGCGAAGACGACCCTTTGGATTTGTCATTGGCAGGGGAATTGCCTGCTGAAGAATTGGGAGGGGAAGACTTGGGGGAGGAGTTTTGAAGAAAGTAGGTAGTAGACAGCATGTAGTAGTTAGGGATAGAAAAGAGAACTTTTATTTCCGCCCTACCTACTACCTACTACCTACTACCTGCCAATTTTATGGATGACCTAAACCGTTTAGAACAGGAAAAAGACAAAGAAGTCGCCTCGTTGGCGGCCAAGATTACCGGCTTGGAAGCCTTGGCTCAAACCAAGAAAATCGCCTTCGAAAGGGAAACCCAGCACTTAAAGGAGCTTTTTGACCTGGCCCTGGGCCGTTTGGAAGGGGAACTCAAAAACTCGCAGTCCAAAATGGCAGCCGACGTCAAGGAGGCGGATGCGCGGCTTGGCGAGTGGGAAGAACGCTTGAAACACATTTTGGCCGAAACGGATATCGCGTCTTTGGATAAAAAACTTAAAAATCTGCAAGCCTCGATCTCCGCTGAAAGCCCGGCCAGCGCGGCCGCAATGCTCGAGGCCGCCAGCAAGGATCTCAAAGATATGCGCGGTCAAATCGAGTCACGCATCATCGAAAAGGAGTCCCAGATTTCCCGTTTAAGGGAGGAGTTTTTAATCAAGGAGAAAGAGCTTTCCGCCATGAACGCCCGCCAAGAGGAACAAAGAAATGCGTTGCTGGCCGGCTGTAAAGCCGCTTTAGAAAAGAAAGAAAAAGCAACCGGCGAGGCCTTAAACTACCTGCAGATGGAATTGGCCAAACGCACCAGGAGATTGGGCGAAGTGGCCAAGATCGTGGAAGCGAGGGAAATTTGGCTTGAAACGGAGAAAACCAAAAGATTGGACAGCTTAAAAGCCCTGATGGCGGAAATCGAAGCGCACGGCCGCGGGTTTCACGATACGATGGTCCAGGAAAAAGCCTTTTGGGATTCCCAGTTAAAAAGCATGGACCAGGAAGCCGTTAACCTTAATATGAATCTGGTGACCGGCCAGGCGCAAATGGCCGCCGTTAAAACGAAACACGAAGAGGAAATAAGGCGCCTGGAAGCGTCTCATCAAGAGGAAGTCGCCAATAGAGAAAAGATTTTTATCGCCGACGTCGTTAAACTTCGCGGGACGATCGAGCAGGCGAATAAGAAAATAAGAGACCTGGTGGCGAGTCTGAAATCAACGGCCGAGGCCAATAAGCGCGAGACGGAAAATCTGGAAAAACTTTGCGCCACGCGCCAGGAGCAGGCCTTGCGCGAGATTAATAGCCAGGAGGCCAATCTGGCGCTAATACGCCAGGAGCACGCCGACTTGATCGCGGCCAAGACCGAAGAGATGAACCGGCTGAAAGCCGAATACGAGGCTAAAGTTTTGGCGCCCACCATCGAGACGAAAAAAAGAAACATTGAAGAGCTTGAGCTTAAAAGAAAATCCATCGAAACGAAATTGACCGACTTAGAGCAGTCCCGGACGGCCGAACGAACCGCCTTGGAGCAGGAGATGGCCTCCTGCGAGGAGGAAATTAAGCTCTTGGAGGGCAAGCTCGCCGCCCAAGCCCGCATCAATCAGGAGCGCGTCAAGGAAATGACGGATAAGACCGCCGAGCTTTTGGCGCCTTACGCGGCGCGTTTGGGAGAGCTCAAAAAAGCCATTGAAATGGCCTTGGCTAAACACAAGGAGGAAATCGCGGCCTTAGATGAAAGGAAAGCGAACATTAATTTGGAAGTCGACCGGCTGCGTTACGCTTTTGAAACCACGGCGGAAGAAAAGAGGAGAGAGCTTTTGTTTGCCGTGGATAATCTGAAGGCCCAATATCAATCGCAGCAAGAGCGCCTTGAGCGCGAGCGCGGCGCTTGGCGCCAGTCGCTTTCCGAAAAGAAAAAGGAGCTTTCCCGGATTAACGCGGAGCTTGGGACGCGCGAGGCCGCCTTCCGGGCCGATCTGGAGAAAAGAGAGCGGGAAATCCAGAACGCCCGCGCTTTTAACCAAGACCGAATCCGGTCATTGGAGAGCGAGCTTGACGGTCTCAAGAAAACAAACGAGGACCAGATCAGCCGCCGCCACGAGGAAACAGCGCGCGCCGAGGAGCGGGGGAAGAATATCCTGGCCGATCTTAAAGCCAAATGGAGCGCCCAGGAGTTTGAAATCGAGAAGGAAAAGGCCGCTTTATTGGAAGCCATCAACCGGGAGTCCCAGGCTTTCGCCGAGCGCCAAGAGCAGTTGAAGGCGGAGCTTTCGGGTTACGACAAAGAACTGGCCCAATCGGAACTTATTTTAAAGAAAAAGAATGAAGAGTGGCAGGCGCTCATCAAAGAGATCGAAGAGCGGCGTCTGGCCGTGGTGGTTCCCTTGGAGCGGCAGGTCCAGGCTTTGGAGGAAAGCAAGGCCAGGACCGAGGCGGCCGGGCGCGAGCGTTTGGATTCATTGACCGAGAGGGCGGCGGCGTTAGCCAAAAGCGTCGCGGATAAGAGGGGGAAATTTGAACACGAAACGGATTTAAGAAAAAAGAGCTTGAGCGCGGAGATCGCGGCTTTAACCAAGAAATTGACCGCGGCCAGGGATGAAGCCGCGCGAACGCTGGAGAATCTTCAGGCGCGAGCGTCCGGTCAAAAATCCACGCTTAGCGGCAAGCAGCGCGAACTGGTCGAACTGTCAAGTTCGATCGAGACGCGTCGCTCTGCGGCCCAAACGAGTTTTAAGCGCGAAGAGGAGCGCTCTCGCGAACTGGCCGGCAAGGCTCAAGCGGCGCTGGCCGCGGCCCAAAAGCGGTTAAACCAACTGCAGGCGATTAAAAAACAGGAGGCGGCCGCTTTAACCGAGGAGGCGCAGCGTCTAACCCTTGAGCGCCAGGAACGGCTCGCCGCGCTGGAGGGTCACGCCAAAAAGGAGAAAGAAGGCGTGGAGAGAAAAATTTCAGCTCAAACCGAGGCATTGAGTTCGGAGATCGCCCGATTAGAAGCTCAAGTGGCGGATTTAGACGCCAAGGTCAAAGACCGGTCCGTTGAACTCGATGTCATGAAAAATCAACAGGAAATCGAGATCTCCGAGCTTGAGCGCGGCCGGCGCCGGATTGAAACCCAGATTAAATCGAAACGCGGCGAGATCGCGCAGGATATCAAGGGGCTGCGCCGCGCTTACCGCGAGAAGATGCGTGAAAGCGAACATGAGCTTTATTTGGCCCAATTGAAATTGCAATTGCGAACGAAGCGGTTGGAAGAGTTAATGAAGGCTAAGCGCCAGGATTTGGAGACCACTAAGACGGCCTGGGCGGCGCGCGCCGAAAGCTCGCTCGATAACCTTCGCTCCAAGATGGAGCAGTTGTCCCGCCGCGCCGAGACGCGGCGCCAAGAACTGCAGGCGATGGAAACCAAGGATCACCGCTTGAAGAGCGAGTTTGACAAAAGAAAAACCGCTTTTATTTCGGATCTTGATTCCCGCAAACGCCTTTTAAAGGAGCGCGAGGTTTTCCAGGAGCGCGCCCGCCAGTCCATGGAGCAGTTTCGAGGCCGGATGGAGGAATTGTTAAGCGGCAAGGAGACCCAGAAAGCCAAAATTTACGAAACGCTTGAAAAAATAGAGCCTCTCGGCAAAGAATTGAGCGTCACGCTGGGCGATTTTTTGTTGACTTGGGAGAAGGAAGTGCGCCGGCTGTATTCTTCGATTAAGAATTTAGAGGACAGCTCATATTGGAGACACCATTGAAAAAAGTCAGTTTTGGGGGCAATATTAATGAGAGGAAGGTGACATGAAAGTGCTGAGTATCGAGTGCGAAGTAACGAGTGCGAGGAAACTCTCCTTTTATTTTTTTGCACTCAGCACTCAGCACTCAGCACTTAGCACTTAAAATTATGGCTGACAATCCGCCCGTTCCGCCGCCAATGCCGCCTAAGCCTCCCGGAGGGGGAGGCGGGCCGCCCGCGCCTCCGTCGCGAGGCGGGCCGAGCGCGCCTCGACCCATGGGCGGACCGCCGGCTTCGGTGCCGCCGCGGCCCGGAGCGCCGCCGCGGCCGGGGGGCATGACTCCACCCGCTTCCGGCGCGCCGCCGGGCGCCGCCCGAGAGGGCGATATGGCCAAGAGGTTATCCGCCATGGAGAACCGGGCCGATGAGATGACCAAAAAAAATGAGGACTTGGAGCGTTACCGCTTCACGATGGAAGATAAGCTGTCCAAATTGGAGAAAGCTTTAAACGAGGAGCGGGAGAAATCCCTATCGGTGACACTGCGATCGCAAGAAGAAAAAGTGGTCGGCATGCGCGTGGAATCGAGTCTGCGGGAGATTCAGGAGAAACTGCGGCGCGATCAAAGAGAACGCGAGTTGGAGCTGGCCCGCACCAAGCTGGAGAGTCAAATCAAAGAGATGGAGAAAAAAGTTCTCCATGAAAGAGAAACTTGGGTCGAGGCCTTAAAGGCGCAGATGTCCAAACGCGATTTGGAAGACCATGCCATCGAGGAGCGCTTCGGCGTCAGGGTCAAGGAGATGGAAGCCCGCTTGACCCAGGAGCGCGCCCGCATGGCCGCCAAGATGGAGGAGAAAACCCGGGAAGTCGAGGAGTTGAAAAAACAGTTGATCGTCAAGGAGGAGGCCTTTCGCGGCGAGGCCGAAAAGGCCGCGGCCTACGATGAAACCAAGCGGCGACTGGATGAGATTTTAAATGATCTGGATAAAACCCAGAGAGACAGGGAAGCGCTGCAAACCCGCCTTCAGAAATTAGAGGACGTAAGAAGGCATTTCATCATTTTGCGCGAGGAGCTCGGGCGCTCCAAGGCCCAGTTGGCCGGGGCGCAAACGGCCTTAAAACAGCGCGAAGCGGTGATCCGCAAGGCGCGCCTGGCCCTGCAGGCGTTTGCTAAAGAACGCGCCCAGCTTTTTGAAAGCAAAGAGAAGATTAAAATGCAGGAAACCAGGATCGAGAGTTTGTCCCAAGTCATCACCCGCGCGCAGAAAGAAAGGACGGCCTTGGCGCAGGCGGCCGGCCGCAAGTTGATGGAAAGTCAGAGTCAGATTAACGGCCTTAAGGATAATTTAAGGAATATCGAGGAGGCTAAAAATCGTTTGGAGCTTGAATTAAGGCGCGAGCAGATGGATAAACAAATCATGATCCGCGATAAGCAGGCCTTGGAGACCGAGGTGATGCAGGCTAAAGCCGGCGCGGCTGCGGACAAGCGCGCCCGGGAAGAGATGCCCATCATGCAAAGGCATCTCGATATGGCCCGCCAGGAAACGCAAAAACATGCCAGCGAGCTATTCAAAGTCCAGGAAGAGCTGGAGCGCCTGAAGATCACGATGGCGGGAGTTCAGGCCAATCGGGAAAAAGCTTTAAAAGACTGGGAGTTGGCCATGAGGCAGATGGAAACCATGGGCGCCGACGTGAAAAAACGTGAAGAGGAGTGGTCCAAGGTTCAGGAAACCAAGGATTCTCATCTGTTTGGCCTAAAAACGGATCTCAATAAAACGTTAGGCGAGCTTAAAACCGGCCGCGAGGAAAACGAGCGGCTGCGCTCGGAACTGGAGCGCGCCAGAAAAGATTTGGAGTCTGCGGTGGTTAACGCGCATCGACTGCTCGAAGCCAATACCGAGATGAACGCCCGCTATCAAGACGCCTTAAGAGTGGTGGAAACAGAAAGGCGCGAGGCCGCGTTAATGAGGGAATCTTTAAACCGCGCCCAGACCGATTTGGCCGTCACGCAGTCGCGCATCAGAGACGTTGAGGAACAGATGAAGCATTTGGAGCAAAAGGCGTCCGGGGGTTCCATCGCGGGGGCGCAGGGTCAGCCGGCTTCCGGGGATTTGGGATGGATGGACGCTTTTGGCGGCGGGGGCGGCGATCCGTTCGGCCGCGGCGGCCTGGAAAAAGAGCTTGAAGGCATTAAAGAGGCCAAAAAAACTTTGGAGGATCAGGTTGATGATTTAAAGAAAACGCACTCCATGGAAATGGACAATTTGCGCCAAAGCTATGACGAAAGATTGAAGCGCCTTGAGGAAACATTTGAGGCCCGTCGCCAGGCTTATGACGAAGCGTTTAAGGGAGTGGCGCAGACAGCCCAGCAGGAACCCCCAAAAGGCGGTTCGCCGACAGGCGAGACTCGCCCGGAGGGCGGCCCGCAGGAAGGCGAAGCTCGCCCGAGGGGCGGCGTATGGGATTGGTTGAATAAACCAATATGAAGAAAGTAGATAGTAGACAGCATGTAGTAGTTAGGGCAATGAATTCTTCTTTTTTTATCCCTACCTACTACCTACTACCTACTACCTACTATTTATGATCACCCTTCATCGTTTAAACGGCCAGGAGATTTCCGTCAACGCGGAGCTGATCGAATCCATTGAAGCGGCTCCCGACACGGTGATCACCTTGGTGACGGGCAACCGCTATGTCGTCAAAGACCCGGTTGATGAAGTGATCGCCAAGATCGTGGAGTTTAAGCAAAAAGTGGTGGAGAGAACAGGCCGGCCGACGCAGAGTTGGGAACACTTAAAAAAGTGAAGAAAGTGCTGAGTGCTGAGTGCAGAGTACCGAGTGCAAGGAAAGTTTCTTTTTATTTTTTCGCACTCAGCACTTTACACTCAGCACTCAGCACTTACTGAAATGGACATAGCCACCATTCTCGGAATCACCGTATTCGCCGGCTTGACCGTTGTCAGTATTTTAATTGCCGAGGGAATCGCCGGATTTAAACCCTTCTTAAACATTGAGGCGCTGTTTGTGGTGATGGGAGGCACCTTCTGCGCGCTTTTGGTCAACTACACCTTAAGCCAGGTTTTGGGTTTAGGCAAAGTTTTAAAAAAGGCGCTTTTTAATTCCGGCGACGAAGAGCAGTCGGGCGAGATCATCACGGTTTTCGTGCAGTTGGCCAGCAAGGCCAAAAAAGAGGGTTTTTTGGCCCTTGAAACCGATGTCAAAAGAATCGCTAATGATTTTTTAAAGCGCGGACTGCAGTTGGTTATTGACGGCGCGGACCAGGATTTTATCCGCAATATGCTGGATACGGAGCTTGGGTTCATCCGCGAACGCCACAAGGTAGGACAGGAAATTTTTAACGCCCTGGGGACCTACTCTCCGGCGTTCGGCATTATCGGGACGGTTTTGGGCATGATTTTGATGTTAAATTCCATTTCCGACGTTGAGGAAGTTCCCCGAAGAATGGCCCTAGCTCTGGCCGCGGCCTTTTATGGGCTGGGTTCCGGCTATCTCATTTTTCTTCCCATGGCCGGAAAGCTCCGCCGCCGTTCCGAAGAGGAGCTGTTGCTTAAAGAAATCATTATTCGCGGTGTTCTTTTGCTTCAATCCGGAGTCGCTCCGAGCGTCATAGAAGCGAACCTTAAGGCCTACCTGGAACCCGCCAAGCGCATGATGATCAGAACAGCATCGCACGCGGAGAAAGCCTCATGAAGAAAGTAGGTAGTAGACAGCATGTAGTAGTTAGGGCAATGAATTCTTCTTTTTTTATCCCTACCTACTACCTACTACCTACTACCTACTAGTATGCCTCTTAAGCCGCCGCGCGGTTTTATTGACGAAAGCGATCCCCGGGTCAGCCAGATCGGTCACCCGGCGCCGCCCTGGCTGATTAATTACGCGGATTTAATGACGGAATTGGTTTGTTTTTTCATTATTCTTTACGCTTTATCCGCCGCTTTAAACAAAAACGTTCAACAGGCCAAGCAGCAGCTGGAACAAATTATGAAGGAAGGCAAGGTGGCCGGAGAGGTTAAAATGACTAAAGACGGTCTCCGGGTCACTTTCGAGGAGAAAGGGGAGATGGCTTTTTTTCATTCGGGCAAAGCGGAGCTGACCCCCGGTCTGATTAAAATTTTAGGGGAGGTGGCGCCGACTTTGCAGGGGCTGGCCAAAGAGTTTGATATTTTGGTTGAGGGACACACGGACAATGTTCCCATCCATACGGCGCAGTTTGATTCAAATTGGGAGCTTTCCACGGCCAGGGCGACGAAGGTGGTGCACCATATGATTGACAACCTTAAATTTTCCCCGGTGCGGCTGGCCGCTGTCGGCTACGGGGAGTATAAGCCCGTGGCGCCCGGCGATACTGATGAAAACCGCGCGAAAAATAGAAGGGTGGTGTTTTTCGTGAAAACAACGCCGGAGAAATTTGCGAAGGAAGAGAAGAAAGAGAAATGAAAAGTTTAGAACTTCCCCAGGTTCGTCATTGCGAGGAGCAGCAGCGACGAAGCAATCCCATAAAAAGGATGAATTTTCTTATGAGATTGCTTCGCCCGGGGCTCGCAATGACAGAATGGAGGGTTGTCTTTTTATTCTTCATAATGTCTTCCAGCTTCCAACTTCCAACTTCTATCTACGCCGAAAAAGTCGCCATCAATGAAAATTTGGCCGGAAACCGGGTGGAGGACATCTCGAAAATCAAAAAGTTGATCGGGGGCAAGGGTTTTTTATTGTTTAAACTGCCCAAGTATCACCATTTTTTGGAGGGTTACATCAGGGGAATCGTGACGGATTATGACGGCCGGCCGATAGAGGGCGTTGTCGTCCGAGCCGAGATGTCCTCCATGGAAACCAAGAAAAAAAAGAAGAAAAAGAAAAAATCAGAAGAAGACGAATTGATCATAGAAGAGGCGCCGGCCGAGGGAAAAGAAGATTTTGAGGAACTGACCGCGAATTTTGAGGCCGGTATTACGGACGGCAACGGGGTTTACAGGATCCGTTTTTCGGTGCCGATCTTAAACCGGCGGGTGGATGCGCGCGGCAAGATTTTTTACAACCCAGGTTGGGAACAGCAGAAAGATGTTTTGGGCCAGTCCTACGAGCCCCAGCAGAAAGAGACCGAGTTCAGACTTTTTTACGACGAGAAGATAAAGATTTTGGGTTTTGACGAGGGAGCCGTCAAAATGGTCGTGCGCCCGGTCAGGAATTTAAGCGGGGTGGTTTCTCCGATACAGCTTAAGGGCGCCGAAAAACCGGAAACGGCCGAACCTAAGGCCGAAAAAACAACGGGGGAAAAGGCGTCATCCGGCCAGAGGCCCGCTTCGGAGAAAAAGAAAGAAGAGCCCGAAGACCCCGACTTTTTTAAGGATTTTAACTTTGGCCCATAAAAGTAGATAGTAGGTAGTAGATAGTAGTTAGGGCAAGGAATGTTTTCTTCTTTTTATTATCCCTACCTACTAACTACTACCTACTATCTACTAAAATGTTTCTATGTTTTCCAATCGCAAGCCCATCTATTTAGATTGCAACGCCACGACCCCTGTCCGCCCTGAAGTTCAGCGGGCGATGGAGCCTTATTGGGAAAACGTTTTTGGCAATCCTTCCAGCGCGCATCGTTATGGGCAGGAAGCCAAGGCCGCGTTGGAGTTGTCCCGGCAGAAAGTGGCGCGATCCCTGGGAGCTAAAAATCCCGATGAAATCGTATTTACCTCCGGCGGAACCGAAGCCAATGTTTTGGGAATCCGGGGAACGCTCGGGACGCATGACAGGGGCTATTTTTCCGTCATTGCGAGTGGCGCTGCGGGCGCCACGAAGCAATCTCAAAAAGGGGATTCTTTTAATGAGATTGCCACGACCTCAACCGAGTTGAGGTCTCGCAATGACAAGAGAGGCCACATCCTCGCGTCTCCGATTGAGCACGATTCCATCGTGGCTTTATTGGAACAATTGTCCGGCGAGGGTTATGAGGTGGAGTATTTGGGCGTTGATCAAGACGGCCGCGTCGATCCGGAAGAGGTTAAAGCCAAAGTCCGCGCTGATACCGTTTTAACGGCGGTCATGTACGCGAACAACGAAACAGGCGTCATCGAGCCCATCGCCGAGATCGGGCGGTTTCTTCGGGAAAGGGGAATCCTTTTTCACGTGGACGCGGTGCAGGCCGCGGGTAAAATACCTTTCTCGGTTCAAGATTTAGGAGCCACAACCGTGGCGATCTCGGGTCACAAAATCGGCGGTCCCAAGGGGATAGGAGCGTTATGGATTGATAAGGCGACCACCTTATCACCTCATCACCCCCTCGCCTCATCACCCCCTCGCCCCCTATTCCCCGGCCATCAGGAAGGCGGCCTGCGCGCCGGAACCCAAAACGTCGCTTTCGCCGTTGGGCTGGGCGCGGCGTTGGAATTGGCGGTTAAAGAACTGCCGGGCTTTATGAGTCATTTGGCATCCTTGCGCCGTTCATTCGAAGAAAAAATTGCGGGTTTAATCGAAGACGCACGTTTTAACGGGCATCGCGAATTTCGAGTTGCCAACACCACGCACGTTTCCTTCGCCGGCCTGGAGGGAAAGAATTTAATGATCGCGCTTGATTTGGAGGGCGTTTTGGTTTCAACCGGAAGCGCCTGCGCTTCGGGAGTGACCAAAGCCTCGCGCGTGCTTGCCGCCATGGGTTTGGAAGACAAGTGGAGCCGGGGGAGCCTGCGTTTTTCTTTTGGGCGGGATACCAGCTTGGAAGATTTGGATCAAACGGCCCAGATTCTGGCTAAGGCCGTGCGTTCTCAACGAAAGCTTTCAGTCCTTCCTTCTGACTAACCACGATCCACGCCCCTCCACCAGGCTTACTGTTACCCACATCTTTTTTCCCTCGCCCCACTTGCGGGGTTCCCTTTTTCAAAGCCAGGCAGGGCGGCGCGCCGGACAAGAAAGGAATCGTTCCTTTTTCCCGCATCGCCCCTTCTTCGTCTAAAGCAAGGTAACGCAAAACCTGCGTCGTGGGATTAAAAACAACAAGATCGAATTGATCCGTGCCGTTTGAATCCCGCGCGAAAACAAGCCCCCGGTTTCCAGAGGCGATATTTTTTTCTAAGGTTTTGATTTTCCATTCCTTATCGTAGCGGCCGAATCGAAGATGTTCCTTTCCGGTCCATTGTTTTTTGGCCCAGTCCACCCAGGTGAAGTGAATACTGCCGGGTAAATCATTGCCGAGATTAACAGTACAGCCGCCGATTGAATTGACCTTAAATTCAAAAAGAGAAAAAGTTTCTTCCCAAACCCCGTCCGTTGAGAGCATCTCTTGGATGCCTGTCGGGGCCGAGACGGTTCTTTGCGGGTAATTGGTGATATTGGCCGCCGCGTACCAAAGATGGGCCTTTTTGTTTTTTTCTCGAATCGCCGCGAAGTGGAGCCGCTTGTGCTCGGCATCCAGCTTGGCGGTTGAACAGACGATGCGCCCCGGTTCGTTTTTGTCCGACAGGGGCAAGCGCAGTTCCCGCCAGCCGGCCGTTGTCGGTTTTGTCACAGCCAGAAAGTTTTCCCTGTGCTCGAAAATAATGGTGGGAACATTTTGGCTGTCAAAAAAAGTTTGCCAGGAAGCCCCGTTTCTTAAATGGTCGGTCAGGAGAGCCAAAATCCACCCTTCGTTTTGACGGATAGCGTAATGCAAGCCGTTTTTTCCCTGATAAAAAAAATGAGCGCGGTTTTGGGCGTCAAAAATCAGACTGGCCGGCGTTCTGGACGGGGGAGCCGAAAAAGGAAGCGTTTCGGGCAACCCCCCCGCGCTAAACCCTTCAGGCGCAGCCACGTGAAACATCTTTTCCCTGGCGGCGTAGATAACACGAAGTTGGCCCGTCTGATCGAACGCGCAAGCGAGGGGACGAACTTCTTCGGAGGTTTGGACTAAATCGCGGACAGTCCAGGAATCAGACGCCTTGCGCGAGGGGAGATGAGAGCAACTGGCAAGAAGAAGGATAGTAGGTAGTAGGTAGTAGGTAGTAGGTAGGGAAGAGCGACTAGGATTTAAGGGAAGCAATTAAACCGTTAAGCATCCGCCCGACCTCGTCCATTTGGTTAGACAGAAGTTCGTTGTCACCAATATACCCCAAATCTCTTGAAAGCAACAAATAATAACGCAACTCCTCAAGAGAACCTTGGGCGATATTGTAGAAATTACTTTTATCTTTTGTTGATCTCTTTTTGAAACCTTCGGCAATATTGGCGGCTACGGATACGGCGGCCCTACGCATTTGCGAAACCAGTTGTAGCGTTCATCGGAAGGAAAATTTTTTGTCAGTTTGTATATATAAAGGACGGCTTGATGAGCCTTCTGCCATACAATCAAATCTTCAAAACATTGGGCCTTTGCAGTTTTCAGTTCCGTTGTCAACATTTTTGTTTCCCCTACCCTTTCCCCTCCCCTACCTACTACCTACTATCTACTACCTACTTTTTTTACTACCTACTTTCTTTTATTCCAAAAACGTTTCCAGTTGCTTTAATCGTCTTGTCAATTCCTGCGATCTTAAATTGCCGCCGTCGAGCTCCAGGGCGCGGCTGGCGTATTCTTTGGCTTTGGCGAAATAGATTTTGGCTTGCTGGCGGTTTAAGACCTGGATTTCCTCGCTGGTGCGCATGGCGTAGACCGCGGCCAGGTGTGACGAGCAAAGGGAGAGTGCTTCGTTTTGGTTTAAGTCGCCCAGGTATTTCGGTTTTTTGGTTTGCAAAAGCTGTTGGGCCGCGGTTAATTCCCGCTCCGAGGCTTCAAGCATCCCTTGGCTCATATAGAGAATGCCCAAATTCAGATGCGCCTCGCCCAAAGCCGGATTTTTCTTGATGGCCATTTTGAATTCATTTTCGGCCTGCGTGAAGCGCTGTTGTCCGGCGAAAAGAACGCCGCGCCGGAAATGTTTTTTTTCGGAGTAAAAATGGGGAAAGGCCTGCATTCCCACAATGATTAAGCTTCCGGCCAGGCCCGGAACCAAGCCGGTCCAGCGCCGCGTTTTCCAGAGATAAACGGGAAATATGAAAGCCCAGAGCGCCAGCGTTCCCGCGGTCCATGGCCATCGGGAGAGATTCCAGCGCGGCGCATCCATAAATACCCAAACGGTCGAAGCCGCGACCGCGATATAAGCCACCGTCGTCACCTCAAGCAGGGGATTAAGATAAATGCCGATCAATCCCGCCGCAAACAGCGCGGTGATTCCCAGGGTGTTAGCCCATGAAGGGGGGTTGCTTTTAGCGCCTGTTGCGCCTGTGCCGATTGTTCCACCGCCTAATTTCGCGCCACCCGTGGTGAGCAAAGTCGAACCACAGTTGTTGCAAAAGCGCGAACCATGAGGATTCCTCTCTCCGCATGAACTGCAGAACATTAATTAATTAGTACCTTATTTTCCGTTGCGGTGCTAGGCGCTGTTTTTAAGTGGAGTACCTTTTTTAATCTCATGAGCGCTTTGGATTTTCCTTCCAGCACATCATCGGCGGCTTGATAAAAAGGTTCGTTTTGCAATTCGAACATCTCGCTTAACACGAAAAGCTTGTACTGTTCTTGCTGGAGTATGCTTGTTGATCCGAAGTAGCTTAGCGTGGTTTCGATATCCAGCCAGTTCGGCTTTGATCTAAGTCCCATGAAGCAGGCATAGCTGGAGTAGGAATAATCTTCCAGTTTTTGTGCCAGCTTGGCTTTGATGGGATTAAGGTGGATGTATCTAGAAAGAGTTAAAAGATAGCCTTCTTTTTCAACCATGAGCGATTTAAATCTTCCTTGGAATACGTGTCCAGTAAATTCGTATTTTCTAGCAAAATAAGCGGCGTAGGCTCTGTTAACAAGATGCAGCGGGCGCGATAAGTGTCCTTCTGTGGTTTCCATAAAGAGATGGTAATGATTGGGCATTAGGCAATAAGCGTGCACCTTAAAGGGCCATTTTTTAGAAGCAGTTTCCAATAGGTTTAAGAAGAATACGTAGTCACCCGCATTACGAAACAATGCTTGCTTGTTGTTGCCACGGTTCAGAACGTGGTAAAAACCTCCAGGCATTTCTATTCTTGGGTGTCTTGGCATAACTATTGGATTTAAGCACAAATGCACAAATGGTACCAGGTACCAAATGGGCATTAGTGCCCATTTGGTACCTGGTACCATTTTTTCTGCCTGGTACCATTTTTTCTGGTTCCTTTGTCACCTGATTCACCTTATTCACTTGTCCCCAAAAGTATGTTTTGACCCTACTTGACCGAGGGCGGGGGGTGAGGTACATATTTAATGGTGGGAGACCCTATTTCCCTGTTTCTTTCATTGGGGTCCCTGGGCGCTGGAATTGTGCTTTTGGCGCCGGGGCTTTTTTATTTATTGCCTTTTGTGGTTCTTTTTGTGTTTCTGCAGGGAGAACCAGCGGCAAGAGAAGGCAAAATAATCCAAATCCAAAATGGTACCAGGTACCAAATGGATATTTTTGGCCATTTGGTACCTGGTACCATTTTTAACGTCCTAACGAAATCGGGTCGCCAGGAGGAAACTAGCCTTAACTTTTGGGCTGGGGATCATCAAAATGGCTTGGACCCCGCCTTGGGGCGGGGTGACAAATATGGGGGTCTTGGAGTATGGCCGTTGGATTGTACTGGAAATTGTAGTAACGCCCCCTCGTCTTTATTCGCTTTATTCACCTTGTCCGCTTTGTTCTCTTTTTCTCTATGGGTGGCGATACTCCTTGCTTCGAGGGCGCCACCCGGATATCAAACTGATGTTTTAACGATGGGTTATGAGGCGCCTCGAATCCCCGAAGTGATTCGAGGCGCCTCCGTTTTTGGGGTGAACAGATGAGTTCCTGTTCAAAAATGGTACCAGGTACCAAATGGGCTAAAACAGCCATTTGGTACCTGGTACCATTTTTGTTGCGGCGCTTTATTTTCGGGGGTGGCTGGATGAACCGCCGACTAACCACCCTTCTGTCAAATGGCGCCTATCTACTATCTACTATCTACTATCTACTATCTACTCCCCTTTATGCCGCTTCCGTCCCTGGCGATCCCAACTTGACGGATGTTCAGGCCTCGTCCATCACCGTCACGGTCAATCGAAACGCGAATCCCTTGGGTAATTATTACGCCTTTCGCGCTACCTACACCCACGTTGTTTACGGCATTGACACCACGGAGTATGTGCAACTGGATGGATCGCTGGGGCGCGACCTGGTGTTGTCGCAATGGGGGGATGGCGGCGTCAGCAATATCAGCACCGGCGTTGTCGGTCTTCTGCCCAATGTGACCTACTATTTTTCAGCCGAAGCGGCGGATGACTCGGTTGGAACCGGCCTTTCCGTTTGGACTGTCAGCTATGGCTCGGGCACCAAGCCCGGCGCTTGGCTGGGTGAACCCGGGCCGCGAACGCTCAATTTCGGCTCCGACTTTGTGGGCCACCGGATGTTTGTTTTTCGCGGTACCTGGACGGAGGGCGCCACCAATATCAAATGGATTTGGGATCAAAGCCCAGCCACCGATCCTTCCAGTGGCGCCAATTGGTCCACGGGCAATCGCACCGTTTTCGCCACGGCCAGCGGCGATTGGTATTTCCACGCGCGCACCGAAGACGCCGGAACCAATGTGATCATTATTCAGCATCTGGGACCTTTCAAAGTAGACCTGGGCTTGCCGCAAGTAACTACCATTCAATGCCGCCAGAAAGATGAAACCACCTGGGTTGACGGCTCCGGCGGAACCTGCGCCGGCATCAGCATCTCCACTCCCACTGTCAAGATGAACATGCAGGATGCGAATTCCGGCTTGATCGTTGGCCAACAACCCCTGGGCGTCACCTCCGGCACCGTCCTTTACCTTGACTTTGAAGAGTGGCCGCCCAAGGATAAATCGGGGTATAACCATTCCATGAGCACCTATGCAACGGGCATGACTCAAACTACGGGTAAATTTGGAAATGGGGTTAATGGTTTCAGTGGCGCTAGTTTCATTAGGGTGTCCACCATGAGCCAGCTTGGCAATACCATCACTATTGAGGGTTGGTTTAAACCCACCTCTTTTCCAGCCGCATCTCAAGTGGTGACGAATTTTCAGGGCTTCGGAACCCGTTCTATTTTTCAAACTAATGGTCAAATTTGCCTAGCGGGAAACGCGCTGTGCGTTGGACGAGACAACGCGATACCTGGAGAATGGCAGTACGTCGTATGGATTTATAAGCCTAACGACAATAAGATTTATCTTAATGGAAAACAGGTTTATTCCGATACCACAGCCGGAGCCATCGCGTTTAACACCGTGGAAATGGATTTAGGTTTCGGCAGTTCCTGGAGCGCATTCAATGGAATCATGGATGAATTTCGTATTGTCAATCGCGCCCTCTCCCCCGAAGAAATCGCGGCCAACTTCTACAGCGGCGCGCGCAAGTTTACAAGGGATGGCGGTAGTGCTTGGATCATAGATCCTTCAACCTGGACCCCGCCTTCCGGCGGGGTGACGATCTATTCCACCGCCACCATCGGCTCCACCGGTATCGAGGTGGCCAGCGGAACAATTCCCTTCTGGAAAGCCAATAACAGCGGCACCAACCAATTCGTGTCTTTGTTCCGAGATAGAGTGGGCAATGTCTCCACCTCACCCATCACCACGGTCAACATTCCTGGCGTGGCGCCCAGCCTTTCAAGCTTCCAGTGCCAGGCCACGGACGGAGCCAGTTATTCCGCTTGCGGTTATTCTGACCCCAATATCTTTCCCAATGACATAACACCCAACATTCAATTTACCGCCCAGCCCGGCGCTTC
Source organism: Elusimicrobiota bacterium (assembly GCA_016205025.1). GTDB lineage: Bacteria > Elusimicrobiota > Elusimicrobia > JACQPE01 > JACQPE01 > JACQJO01. Next base: position 155,147 of record JACQJO010000029.1, on the reverse strand, counting down.
CGCCCCGGCCCCCCTGCGCATCTCCTCCGCCCCGGTCTCCATCTCCTCGGACACCGTGCTCTACCTTGACTTCGAGGAGTGGCCGCCTAGGGATAAGTCGGGGTATGGTAATCACCCCACGCAGATTTTGGGCAATGCAGCCCAGGGGTCAGGGGTTAGGGGTCAGGGGTTAGTATTGGATGGGACCGGTGATTATTTAATTTTGCCAACAGGTCTCGGCTTTAACCCATCTCCTTCGGCTATTTCAGTCATGGCCTGGGTCAAAACAGGGTCAACCGCTGATCAAAGTTTTATTTCTCAATACGATGGGGGCACATCTTGGATTTTGGAAATAAGGGGAGGGGTAGGTTGCGGTGCAGGCATGCCTCGTTTTGGTCAAACCGGTGTTCCTAACTGCTCCAACACCAGGGTCAATGATAACGCGTGGCACCAGGTAGTGGGGGTTTATGATCCTAATTCCACGGGGTCGCGTACGAAGATTTATGTGGACGGTCTTTTAACGGGCGCTCCGGATGTAGCCCTGGGATTTGATCCTACCAGCGCTGTCTATATTGGCTGCTGGTACGACGCTAGTAGGGGTGTCAATGGAACGCTCGACGAAATCAAAGTGGTTAATAGAGCCATGACCCCCGAAGAAATCTACATGGAATACAACGGCACCCGGTTCCAGTACTCGACAGACGGGGGAGTTACTTACATCACCTCCAATACTTGGAGTTCTTTGGTCACTGTTTCGACTTCCCCGGCCAACTATCACCTGCTCACCCCCACCCCAGCCCTCCCCCCTCAAGGGGGAGGGGGAGGAACAGGGCAGTGGGCCGCCACTGTTCTGGTTTCCTCCCAAACCCCCTTCTTCCAGGAACACGCCAGCAACAACAAGTTAAGGATGATGGTGATGGACAGTATCGGCAACATCACGGAGAAGGTCTTAACTGTTAATATCGCGGCGGCTAATCCAGCGGTTTCCAATGACAGAATCACCAACTCCCAGGGAACCCCGCTTTCCGGCATCGCTTCCCAATGGACCAATACATTCAACCCCAGCATCATTTTTGATGTTCAGGACACCGGATCGGGTCTTTCCAAACCCCCCACCAACAGCACCAACACCGCGCCGGATAACCGCCTGGCCCTTTACCTTCCTTTTGACGAGGGGTCGGGCACCACCACCGTGGATTTGTCCTCCAATGGGGTGACGGGAACGTTCAGCGATACACCTAGCTGGGTTAGCGGCATCTTTGGCACAGCTTTGTCTTTTAATGGAGCCGACTCCGTTAATCTAACCACCATCACCGCGGCCAATAGTCTTACCAGCATGACCCTGCAGGCTTGGCTGAAAACCAGCGCGACAGGGATAAACCGCATGATTGTGGCCAAATACAGCCCCGCTCCAGGTTTTTATTTTTCGCTTAATGAAAACAATACCGGACCGGGGGTTCCATCCCTCAATAGCGCTACGGGAAAAACCAAAGTTAATGATAACCGATGGCATTTAGTCACATTGACTAATGACGGCTCAACGACAAAGATTTATATAGATGGAGCCTTAGACTTGACAGCGAGTCAGACTTTTAGCATAGGCAACACTCCCATTACCATTGGTAATGCGTCCCCGGGGTCAAGCTTGCCTTTTGACGGCGCTATCGACGAACTCAAAATCTACAACTACGCCCGCTCCCAAGACGAAATCCAGGCGGAGTTTCGCCGGGGCGTTGGGCGCACCTCCGAAGTCGCGATTTCAACGGACTCGGGTTCCAATTACTTTAGGATTCAGCCCGCGTCCGCTTCCGTATCCGGTTCTGATGGTTCCGCGAACCTCGAGCTTCTAACTTCCAACGCCGCGCCTTCCGTGTGCGGCCCCGGCTGGACCCGGTTCGCTTATAACGGCAACTGCTACAAGCATTATCCAACCAATAGAACCTGGCAGGATGCTAGAGAGACTTGTCTTAGCGAGGGCGGGGATTTGGCTTCCATGCATGGCGCTCAAGAGCATTCATTTTTGAAACAGTTTTCCGCAGGAAACCATATTTGGGTGGGACTTAATGATCAAGCAACGGAGGGAACATGGGTTTGGTCTGACAATACACCTGCGGATTTTCTTGATTGGTATTCAGGTAATCCCGATGGCGGCGCATCGGAAAATTGCGTGATTATGTATATACCGGGCGGTCAGTTAATGGATCAACCCTGTGTTGGTAGTCCCTACCATTACATCTGCGAAAAACCCGCCCAGCCTTTTGCGGAAGGCTCGGCCAACAGAGTTCAGGTAACAGCTATTGACCAGGCGGGCAACCGGCAGGTTAGCGCCTATACCGCTAATCTGGATGTGACCCCGCCGGTGCCCGGCACCTTGGCCCAGGGCGCTCCTCTGGGCTGGCCCAGCATCTCCACCGCGCCTGTATCGGATTACGCCCACTCCTCTGTTTTGATTCCCGCGACAATCAACGCTTCCACCGCGGCCTGGGTCTACTGGATTGGGGGCCAAACTAATGCCAATGTTTATTACGCCCCATTAAGACATGACGGCTCTTTCGGAGGATGGAAAGCGGTCAGCGTTCAACCCCCAGCCGGATGGCAGACCGCGGCTAAAGCGGCTCACGCTTCCGTTGTCTACAACGGCCGAATCTATGTGGTGGGCGGGGCCGCCAGCGAAGCGGGCGCGTCAACCAGCACGGTTGTGTATACCCAGCCTGATCCCGCCACAGGAGACATCACGTCTTGGACTAATAACACAGCTTTCTATTTGCCCAATAACGTAGGACGCCGCATTGGCGCCGCTGTGCTTAACGGATACTTGTATGCCATTGGGGGGGACAATAGCACCGCCATTTCTTCCAGCGTCTATCTGGCCAAGATTAACACGGACGGTTCTATCGGAGCCTGGAAACAGACCGTATCTTTGCCGGTTAATAATAGAGCTTTTGGCGTCGCTGTTTTTGGCAGCAGAATCTATGTGATGGGGGGTAACAACGTCGCCCCGGTGGCTACCGTTTATTCCGCCAGCCCCATTGATGCCAATGGAAATTTGGGTTCTTGGAGAACCGAAACGGGTTTGCTCGGCAATCGCAGGGACGCAGGTTCTATTGTCTTTAACAACAGGCTTTATCTTATAGGAGGTCATAATGGCAGTGTTTACCAAGCCACAGTCTACTACACCACCATCACAGCTAACGGCAGTTTGGCCTCCCCCTGGACAACGGATACTGCTCTAAACGTGGGAGGTCCTTCAGCATTGGCCTATATTCATAACAGCGTGATCACTTTTGGCAGTAAGATTTACACAGTGGGCGGCTATGACGGATTGCTTACTACCCCCAACATTTACATGGCGGATATCCCCTTGGGAGGCATCACCTCCCCCGCGCACCAACAACTGCAGGTTTCGGTCGCGGCGCCGACGGATGCGGGAGGTTCGGGACTTCACGCCACTCCAAACCGTATTGAAATTTCAACATCTCCTGACTGCTCCGGAACCGCAACGTCGGATTCGGGGTGGCAGGCGGGGAACAGTCATACAAGTCCAGCTTCGCTGTCCACCAGCACCGCTTATTTTGTGCGCATTAGGGCGAGGGATGCGGCGTTAAATGAAGCCAAGGTGCCAGGCACCAACCCCGGTGGGTTGGAGCCAGGCACCGTGGCCTTTGATGGCCGCGTCGCGGCCTGCTACGGGCCGTTTTATCCGCAGGACAACTCCGCGCCGGTGGCGCCCACGGTGGCGCAGATCGGGCCGACCATTGATCCTTCAACCTGGACCGTGGCGGCATCGTCAATGATCGCGGCCAACGGGCTTCCTGTGAGGCGTTATGGTCAAACCTCGGTTATATTTAACAACAGGGTTTATGTTCTTGGCGGCCATGATGGTTCAGACTACCAGGATGAGGTGTATTTCGCGTCCATTAATGCCGACGGAACGCTTACTTCAACGGGCTCCTGGGTTCAAACCACAAGTTTACCTGCTATCAACGCCCACCATTCCTCTGTTATTTTTAACGGCCGGGTTTATGTGATAGGCGGTTATAACAGCGGCTCTAGCTACAGAGATCAAGTGCATTTTGCCTCCATCAACGCGGATGGAACCTTGAGTGGCTGGACGCAGACCACGAGTTTACCCGGACCGCGCGCGGCCCATGAATCAGTTATTTTGAACAACAGGGTTTATGTTATCGGCGGCGAGAATAACGGCGGCGTTAGAGCCGAGGTTTATTATGCCCCCATTAATGCCGACGGAACCCTGGGGTCTTGGATACAAACCACCAGTTTGCCCGATGTGCGGAAATACCACTCCTCCGTTATTTTTAATAACAGGCTTTATGTCATTGGCGGCGCTATAGCCGGTACCGCTAAAGCCGAGGTTTACTATGCTTCTATCAACCCCGACGGAACTCTGGGCCCCTGGCTGCAAACCTCCGGTCTGCCCGCCCCGCGCGGATACCACGCTTCCGTTATTTTCAATAACAGGGTCTATGTTATGGGCGGCTGGAATGCTTCCGTGGTAGAAGACGAAGTTTATTCCGCCGCATTCAACGCGGACGGCACACTCGGCTCCTGGATATCAACCACCCTTCTGCCCGCTGCGCGCAACTATCATTCCGCCGTTATGTTTAATAATAGGGCTTATGTTTTGGGTGGTCTCAATGGTCTTACCTATTCTGATGTTTTTGTCGCCTCCTTCACCTTAACCGGCGTCACCTTTCCGGCGCATGGGCAGTTGGGAGTTTCTCTTTCCGCCGGCGCCAGCGACTCTGTTGGTCTGCACGCTACCACGCCCAACGGCATCAAGGTTTCCACCAATTCCGACTGTGCCGGTTCCGTTTATTCCGCCGGAGGAACCGGACTTTCCTTCACCGCCACCGGACTTTCCACCACAACCGCGCACTATGTGGTCACCATTGGCAGTGACGCCGCGGGCCACACCGCCCAATCCGCCCAAAGCTATTTAGGCGACAACCAGCAAGGCGCCGGCTGTTTCGGCCCTTATTGGCCCCAGGATAACGCGCCGCCGGTGCCGCCCACATTAGCGGTATTGGAGCCATCTACCTGGACCGTGGCGGCATCTTCAATGATTGCTTCTAACGGGCTTCCCACTGCCCGCGCTTATCATGGTTCCGTTATCTATAACAACTATGTCTATGTAATAGGAGGTTCCCCTGGGGCGGGGCAGGTTTATTTCGCGCCTATTCGTCCGGATGGTACGATCAGCACCGGCTCATGGGCTCAAACGACTAATCTGCCTGGCGCACGCACCTACCCTCCCGTTGTCGTTTTCAACAATAGAATCTATGTGCTTGGCGGAGGCGGTTTCGGGAGCGGGCAGGAGGTGTGGTTCGCTTCGGTTAACGCGGATGGTACTTTGGGAAGCTGGAGCTCAACAACACAGATACCGGTCTACCGCGTTGACGCTTCCGCAGTTCAGTTTAACAGCAGGATTTATGTTATCGGCGGCAATGATGGAGTTAACCGCGCTGATGTTTTTTATGCATCTATCAATGCGGATGGCACCGTTGGTTCTTGGGCGCAGGCCACGAGTCTTCCCAGAGCTCGCGCGGCGCATGCCACGGTTCTTTTGGGCAATAAGATTTATGTTATCGCGGGTCGAGGCTCGGGCCCCCTGTGCGCGAGTGGCGTCTGTAGGGATGTTTATTTTACTTCCATTAATGCTGACGGCACGCTAAGCCCGTGGGCTCAAACGACTTCTTTTCCTGTTACGCAAGCAGAACACAGCGCCGTTATTTTTAACAACAAAATCTACGCGGCGGGAGGTTCGGGGGGGCTGAATTTAGTTTATTACGCCCCGATTCTTTCCAGCGGCACCCTGGGCAGTTGGGTACAAGGAGTAGATCTTCCCGATGGCGGCCGGCGGGATCACACATCAGTTGTTTTTAACAACAGGATGTATATCATCGGAGGCGATAACGGCCCGACTATCCAGTCCGGAGTCTTCGTCGCCTCCTTCACCCTGACCGGCGTCACCTCTTCGGCGCATGAGCAGCTTCGGGTTAATCTTTCCGCCAGCGCGGATGATGATTTTGCGGATCACGCTACGCCCAATAAGATTGATGTTTACACCGTTGGCGCCTGCACCGGAACCCCGGCTTCCGTGACGGGCGATTCCTGGACCGGAGCGGCCAGCTTTACAATCGGAAGCATCTCCACTACAACCGCCTATTACTTTAACCTTCGCGGCCGCGACGCGGCGTTAAATGAAACTTCTCTTTCCACCCCGGCGGTTCAGGGCGTTTCCCTGTGCTATGGGCCTTATTACCCGGAGGACAACCGGCCGCCTCTGCCGCCCACAATGACCCAAGTTGATGCCAGCACTTGGGTGGCGGTGACCTCTATTCTTGGGCTACCGGGAAGCGGTTCGACTTCGAATGCCCACGCTTTTGCGTACAAAAACTTTCTTTACGCGCTGTATAGTCAATGGGACATGTCCTATGTTTATTTTACCTCGATGACCGCGGATGGCCATTTGTCTTCAACCTGGACCCAGACAACGGGATACGCGAGATGGGCACGCGGCTCCGTGATGCATAAAAATAGGATTTATTCCATTGGCGGGGAATGCCCCGGCTGGCCGTGCGGTCCCACTGACACCGTGGCCTATTCTTCGATTCAAGACGATGGAACCATGAGTTCCTGGAATACGACTGCCAGTCTTCCCAGAATCATTGGAGCGCCGGGCGCGGCTCTTTATGAAGCCAACGGTCAGGCGTGGATTTATTCCGTGGGCGGCAATTCCGGTTGGGACGATTCTCCTGCCACTTGTCTTAGGGACGTTTATTACACCAGAATTAATACTGACGGAAGCGTTGAGCCGTGGAGGCTAACCGCTTCTCTTCCGACTCAACGCCAGTATGTAGCGGTGGTTGTTCATAATGGCTACATTTACAGTCTTGGGGGCCGTTCTCCCGGAGGCAGCGGCGACGCCAGCATCTATTACTCTAAGATTAATCCGGACGGTTCCATAGGAGGATGGATGCAAAATCCCGTGTCATTGCCCCAGACCTTTTGGATGCACCAGGCCGTTGTTTTCAATAACAGGATTTATGTAACCGGGGGGTACACGAGTTGTTGCGGGGGAACCAACCTTTCCTATTACGCGCCGATTAATGGAAACGGCACAATCGGCGCCTGGACTTCGATCAATAGCGCAATCGGATCCACAGGTAGGTATGGTCTGGTTGTTTCCAACAACAGGATGTACAAAATTAGCGGCGCTTCCGGTGGAGGGAATGTTTATGTCACCTCCTTCACGCTTTCGGGCATCACGACTCCCTTGCACAAGGAGATAGATTTAACCGTGACGGCTTCCAGCGACTCCTTTGATCCGTCGCCGCAGGGCAGTATTGAGTTTTACGCCAACAGGGTTTGCACCGGAACCGTAATGGGTTCGGGCGGCGGCTACCAGGCAGGCACCTCGTTTGCCATCACCAATCTTTCCACTTCGACGGGCAATTATTTTTTGGTCAAAGGCAAAGACGCTTCCGGCAACGAGTTGTCCTCCCTGGGCTTGTCAACCACTTCCTCGGCCGGTTGTTTCGGCCCCTACTACCCCCAGGACAACGCGCCGCCGGTGCCGCCTACGGTGGCGCAGGTCAGCCCGGCCGTTGATCCCTCCACCTGGACGGTGGCGGTTTCCTCCATTATTGCTTCAAATGGGTTGCCTGTAGCCAGGCGTGGCCATTCTTCCGTTGTCTTTAATAATAGAGTCTATGTGATAGGCGGTCAGAATAGCGGCGCCGCCAAAGCCGAAGTCTATTTTGCTCCCATCAACCCTGACGGAACATTAACTTCCACCGGCTCTTGGACTCAAACCACCAGCCTTCCGGCGGCTCGGTATTACCATTCATTCGTTTTATTTAACAACAGAGTTTATGTGATAGGCGGTGAGAATGGCAGCGCCAAAGCCGAAGTGTATTTCGCCTCCATCAATGCTGACGGCACGCTGGGCTCTTGGACTCAAACCACCAACCTTCCCGAGGTTCGGAGGTACCATTCCTCCGTTCTTTCTGGCAACAGAGTCTATGTGATAGGTGGTGATAATAATAGTAGCACCAAAGCCGAAGTCTATTTTGCCCCCATCAACCCCGACGGCACCCTGGGCTCCTGGACCCAAACCACCAGCCTTCCCGAGGGTCGAAGGTTCCATTCCTCCGTTCTCTTTAACAACAGAGTTTATGTGATGGGCGGTGAGAATGGCGGCGCTAAAGCCGAGGTGTATTCCGCCCTCATCAACCCCGACGGCACCCTGGGCTCCTGGACCCAAACCACCAGCCTTCCCGAGGGCCGGTATAACTATTCCTCCGTTCTCTTGAACAACAGAGTTTATGTGATGGGCGGTGACGGTGGAACAAAAACTGAAGTGTATTCCGCCCCCATCAACCCCGACGGCACCCTGGGCTCCTGGACCCAAACCACCAGCATTCCCGAGGCTCGGGCTTACCATTCCTCCGTTCTCTTTAACAACAGAGTTTATGTGACGGGAGGTTCGGATGCCAGCGTTGTCGACCGCGCCGAAGTCTTCACCGCTTCCTTCACCCTGACCGGAGTGACCAATCCTTCCAATGGGGAACTGGCAGTCAGTTTTTCAGCCCAAGCGGACGATAGCTTTGGCGATCATGGGACCCCGAACAAAGTTGAAATTTCCACCAGCGCGGATTGTTCGGGAACCGCGATTGGCTCCACCGACTGGTTCAGCGGGGTCAGCACAGCGGTTATCAGTTTGACTAATACCGGCGCGCATTATGTTTCTGTTAGAGGAAGGGATGCGGCGGGGAATGAGTCAGGAAAAATAGGGACAGACACCAATTGTGGCACAAGTGGTGTCTGTCCCTATTTTTCCTGCTACGGGCCGTATTATCCCCAGGACAACACGCCTCCTTTGCCACCCACTTTGGCGGTGGTGGAGCCCAGCACCTGGACCCTTTCCGCCGCACTACCGGCTGGGCGCAGTGAAGGGGGCTCTGTTATTGTTGGCAATAAAATTTATGTGATAGGAGGTTACAATTCAGGCGCCAAATCCGAAGTTTACTTCGGTTCCATCAATCCGGATGGCACCATCAACTCAACCGGCTCCTGGACCCAGACCACCAGCCTTCCCACGGGCCGCTTTGGCAACAGCGCCGTTGCGTTTAACAATCGTTTGTACTCGATAGGAGGAAGCGGTCTTACTGAAGTTTACTGGGCCTCCATCAACACCGACGGCACCCTGGGTTCCTGGACCCAAACCACCAGCCTTCCCGCCGCGCGCGGTTATCATACTTCCGTTGTGTTTAATGGCCGCGTTTACGTAGTGGGCGGTGAGAATGGCGGCGCTAAAGCCGAGGTGTATTCCGCCCTCATCAACCCCGACGGCACCCTGGGCTCCTGGACCCAAACCACCAGCCTTCCCGCGCCGCGCCGCGATCACGGTTCTGTTGTATTTGGTAACCGTTTATATGTGGTGGGAGGTTTAGACGCAGTCGGCAACACAGCCGCAGTCCATTGGGCTCCCATTAATGCCGACGGCACCCTTGGTTCCTGGACCCCAACCACCAGCCTTCCCGCCGCGCGCCGCGCCCCCGGCTCCGTCGTCTTTAACAACCGGCTATATTCGATCGGTGGGTACATCAATTCTGAAGTTTATTCCGCTCCCATTCTTTCAAGCGGCACGCTTGGTTCCTGGACCCAGACCACCGGCCTTCCCACTGCGCGGGGTTTCTTTGGTTCTGTCGTTTTCAACAACCGCTTGTATGTCGTGGGAGGCAGCAACGGCGCTGCCCTCCTGGAAGTTTATACCGCCTCCTTCACCTTAACTGGCGTCACCTATCCCGCGCACCGGCAGTTGGGGATCGCGTTTTCCGCCAGCGCGGATGATGATTTTGCGGATCACGCCACGCCCAACAGACTTGGGCTTTACTCCGTGCCCGCCTGTACCGGCGCCGCGGTCTATGACTCCGGTTGGTCCGCGGCAACCAGCTTTGGGCCGGCTTCTCTTTCCACCATGACGGCCTACTATTTTAATCTCCAAGGCCGCGACGCGGCGTTAAATGTAACTTCGCTTTCCACGCCGGCTGTTCAAGGGGTTTCGTTGTGTTACGGTCCCTACTATCCCCAGGACAACCGGCCGCCCTTGCCGCCTTCCATGACGCAGGTGGACGGGGCCACCTGGGTGGCCAGAGGTTTGAGCGGCGCGACCGCCTACGCGTCGGGCGGCGTGTCATGGCACTCGATAGCGCACAAGGACAAAATTTACAGCCATGTCAGCGGCTACGATGTCGGCGGTTATATGTTTTACACCACTGCTACGGCGGATGGCTACACCGCCTCCACATGGACCGCGGTTAACGCAATATTCCGGGCTTACACCAAGATTGTTTCGCGCAAGGGGCGTATTTATACCGTCGGCGGCTATGCTTCCTGCTGGGGTTGCGGACCGCAGAACGGTGTGAATTACGCTGATATTAATGAGAACGACGGGACCCTTAGCTCCTGGAGCGCCACGGCAGGTTTACCCACAGTGATCGGCGCCAACGCCGTCGCTCTGTACGAAACCAAAGATAACGCCTGGCTGTATTCCATAGGCAGCGCTGTCGGTTGGTGGAATGACAGCGTTTCGATTCGGAATGTTTATTACGCCAAAATCAACGCCACCGGAACGGTTGATTCTTGGAGCGCCACCTCGCCTCTTCAGATCGGCCGCAAATGGGCGGCGGCTGTGGTTCATAACGGTTTTATTTATTTAACAGGAGGACGGGAAAATGCGGCCGGCGCCGGCGACGGAGCTGTTCATTACGCCAAGATCAATCCTGACGGTTCTTTGGGTGATTGGATTAGGAGCCCGAACACGATCCCCTCTAATCCCTACAAGCACGACGCCGTTGTTTTTAACAACAGGATTTATGTGGCGGGCGGAGTCGGCGCCAGCGGAGTTTCCTACGCGCCGATTAACGCTGATGGTTCGGTCGGGACCTGGACTTCGATCGTGTCATTGCCCGTTGCTCGAGAGGGCACGAGTCTCGTGGTCTTAAACAACCAGATGTTTTCTATCGGCGCTTCCCTGAACCAAAGTCAGGTTTATGTGACCTCCTTCACCCTTTCCGGCATCACCACGCCGGCGCATAAAGAGATTGATTTGACGGTGACGGCGTCCAGCGACGCCATTGACCAGTCTCCGCAAGGCAGTCTCGAGTTTTATGAAAATCGGTTTTGCACAGGCACCGTGATGGGTTCGGGCGGCGGCTACCAGGCAGGCACCTCGTTTGCCATCACCAATATTTCCACTTCGACGGGCAATTATTTTTTGGTCAAAGGCAAAGACGCTTCCGGCAACGAGTTGTCCTCCCTGGGCTTGTCAACCACTTCCTCGGCCGGTTGTTTCGGCCCCTACTACCCCCAGGACAACGCGGCGCCGGTGCCGCCGATTTTAGCGGTGGTGGAGCCGTCCACGTGGACCGTAGCAGTGTCGTCTAGTTTACCCAGAGCTCTTAGACAGCACGCATCCATTGTTCATCGCGATCGGGTGTATGTGATAGGCGGATTGGACAGCGCTTCGGCCGCCAGGGCCGAGGTTTACTTTGCCTCCGTTAATCCTGATGGAACGCTGACTTCCACGGGTTCCTGGGTGCAGACAACCAGTTTGCCGGCAGTCAACAGGAGTCACGCTTCTTTCGTTTACAACGACAGGGTTTATGTTTTGGGTGGGGCAGGAGGGACGGGCGTGGAAGTTTATTACGCCTCGATTAACGCGGGCGGCACTCTTGGTTCTTGGACCCAAACATCCAGCCTGCCTAAGAGTCTCAACGGTTTTACCGCCGTGGCTTTTAACGGCAGGGCCTACGCCATAGGCGGGTGGAACTCCACCACCGCGCAAAGAGATGTTTATGTGGCGAACATTAATTCCGACGGAAGCCTGGGTTCTTGGATCCCGACCGCTTCCCTGCCCGAAGGCCGCGGCTATCACGCCTCGGTTATTGTGGCTAACAGGATATATGTGATCGGTGGCGCTTCTCTATGGCTTAACACTGAAGAGGAGGTTTTTTTCGCAACGATTAATCCGGATGGAACGCTGACCCCTTGGCAGCAGACGGTAAGTTATCCTTTAGCAAACTACAATCCTTCCGTTGTTGTTTTTAACAATAAGATTTATGTCGTCGGCGGCGCCCAGGCCACGTCGGGCCAAGTTTACTATGCCCCCGTTAATGTTAACGGGACATTGGGTTCTTGGACGCTGACAACAAGCATACCGGCGTATCGTTATGAACACGGAGCTGTTATTTTAAACAACAGAATGTATGTTTTGGGCGGTTTCACGACCGTGCCGCAAGCCGAAATTTTTACCGCCTCGGTTACCCTAACCGGCGTCACCTTCCCGGCGCATGGGCAGATGGATGTCAATTTATCCGCGGCGGCGGATGATGATTATTTGGATCACGGAACACCCAATAGAATCGAGATTTACACAACCCCTGTTTGCACTGGAACGATAGCGGGATTTAACGATTGGTTCTCCGGAACCGATCAACCTGCGATTGGCGGGTTATCCACGGCTGCGGCGCATTATGTACATGTGAGGGGAAGGGACGCGGCGCTCAATCAGTCGATGGTGCCAGGCACCAACCCTGGTGTGTTGGAGCCAGGCGCCATCTGCGCCGGACCGTATTATCCCCAGGACAACGCGGCACCCAGGCCGCCTTCCTTAACTCAAACGCTTCCTACGGGTTGGACATCGGATGCCGCGCTTCCTGCGGAACTTTCCTACGCGAGAGCGGCGATAGTCAAAAATTTTGTTTATGTCTGGGGGACGATCAGCGTCAGCAGTCTTTATTACTCCACGATCACGGCGGACGGCAGTCTTAGCGGTTGGACCGCGACCTCGAGCCCGGGGACTCCCTGGTGGCATACGGCGGTTAGTTATAAAAATTGGGTTTATTCGATTGGCGGAAAGTATGGCGCTTGGGGATCAGGCGCCGCAACCACTGTCAAATACGCCAAAGCCAATTCTACCGGCACGCTGGATTCTTGGACAACAACTACATCGTTGCCCTGGGCCATGGCTGGGCACGCCTCCGTTATTTATGAGCTTGAGCCTGGCAAAGTTTGGGTTTACGCCATTGGCGGTGAAGATGGCTGGGAATCGGGAGGAATGCGGAATATTTATTTTGCCCCTATCAATTCTGATGGAACAATTGGCGAATGGAAGCCAACCACACCGCTTCCCTTTGGCCGGCGGCGCGGCTGGGCCGTTATTCACAACAATTTTATTTATCTTATCGGCGGAGACAGTCCCGGCGGCACGCCGGCCGCTAGCGTTGTCTATTACACGCAGATCAATCCCGACGGCACTTTAGGCGACTGGAAACAAACTTCGTCTTTTAACACCGCAACCACAATGCATTCTGCTGTTGTTTTCAATAACACTATCTATGTATTTGCCGGAAACGGCCAGTCTCGAGTTGAGTACGCGCCGATTAACGCGGATGGAAGCCTTGGTTCTTGGTCAACAACAACAAGTCTTCCCGGCACCAAAGCGAACGCGGTTTCCGTTGTTTACAACAACAAACTTTATGTGATTGGCGGCGATCTGACCTGGCAGAGCGGAACAGTTGAGACCGCGGTTTACAAGGCCTCGGTCACCTTTCCAAGCATCACGGTTCCCCAGGCACGGCAATTAGACGTTTCATTCAGCGCCGCGGCGGACGCCTATTCCGCGCTGGATGCCAACCCGCATTTCGTGGCGATTTCGAGCAACCCTTGGTGCGAGCCCTTCTCTTCCTCTACCTGGAACAGCGGCACCTCTGTATCCTTCAACAATTTAGCCGGAGCCACTTACTATGTCTATTTGAGAGGAAAGGATGTGGTGGGGAATATTTCCCCGGCCTTGCCTACGCAGGAGGGAGGTGTTAACCAAGGCAATGCCGGCGGGCAGGCTGGGGTTTGCGTGTCCCAGTTTGTGGAGTCCGCTGTTTATGCCACGGCGAGTGACACGGCGCCGGCTACCAATGCCCAGGGGGCGACAACGGCGTATATTAAATTGCGTCTCTGGTCCGACACAGGGACAACTTCGTATTTCAACGGACTCACTGTCCAGAAACTGGGCAGTCTGTCGGATGCTGATATCCAGGATTTGCGTATTTATGCCGACACCGACGGCAATGGCTACTGGAACACTCCAGGGGACAATCCCGTCAGCGATTCACCGGCCATGTCCCAAGGGGCTTCCACCATGGCCATTGCCGGGGGTCAGCCCGCGGCCGAGATTGTTGATTCCACCAAAACCTATTTCGTGACCGCTCGTGTCAAGGAGACCGCTTTGCCTTATCTTAATCTGGGCTTAAAGATTAACGGCGTTCCGGATTTCAAATTTCCTTCGGAACACAAACTCAACACCACGGGATTGACCCTGCCCTTCAGCTCGTCTCTTTCCACGGTCAGCGACATAGCCAGCACCGCCACTGTTGTTTCCACCATGACTTTAGCTCCCGCGGAGGTTTACGCAGGTCAAACCAATGTTCCCATGATCAAGTTTCAGGTTTCGGTTGATTCCAACACGATGGAGATATCCAGTTTCACATTCAAACGGCTTGGCACCAGCGCTGATTCCGACGTTGCCGCCCTGCGGGTTTATCGTGACAACGGAGACGGCAATTTCTCAACAGCCAGCGACACCCTACTGACCACGGATGTCAGCCCCAAGTTGTTTAGCGGCGGTTGGGCCACTTATCCCGTGACCGCGGCGGTCATTCAGGATACGCGCACCATCAGGGCCGGAAGCCCGGCCACATTCTTTGGCGTCATTGACATCAACGGAGTCGCCTCCAACAATGTCACGATAGCCCTGCAGATTCCGAATACCTACTACATCCTGTGGAAAGGGCCGGTGGATGTCACCGGTTCTTCGGCCACGATCCCGGTCACCTCTTCTTTCACCGTGATCCGTTCCGCCATCGCCAGCGTCACCGCTTTAAGGTCCACCGGCACTTGGTACGGAGATCAGTACTTTGGTTTCACCGCTGGTTTTACCCAGCAGAATTTGGACCACATCCATTATGCTTGGGAACAGACATCGGTTAAAACGCCGGATTGGGTTGATCCTCACAGCGAAGGGCCGCGCTGGGACAGCACGACCAACGGCAACGGCCGTTTAATCGCCACCGCCACGGCGGATGGTTCCTGGTACCTGCATGTCGTGGCTTACCAAGCGCCGGATACGGAGGGTTCGCGGGCCACGCTGGGGCCGTTTTATTTTGACGCGACGCCGCCGGCGTTGACCGGCGTTCAGTGCCGCCAGAAGGATGAAACCACCTGGGTTGCCGCTGGCGGCAATACGTGTGCGGGAATGGATATTTCAACGCCCACTGTCCGCATGAACATCCAGGACTCCCTTTCCGGCATCACGACAGGCCAGCAGCCCTTGGGCGTCACCTCCGGCACCGTGCTTTACCTGGACTTTGAGGAGTGGCCGCCGGTGGACAAATCAGGCTACGCCACTGTGATCGAGGCGGCGGGGACCACGGTTACTTTAACCAACGGTAAGTTTGGCAAAGCCGCTGATTTTAACAGTACTAATGGAGGCGCTCTGTTGATCATTTCAACTCCGACCGCTTTAATCGGCGCCACCGAAACCACGCTCGAGCTTTGGTTTAAGCCGGTTTATACCGCCGGTAATCCCATCTGCCTTCTTTGGGGATCAACGAATACCACGGGCAATTCTCAACTGATTAGCTATTACGCTGATTACAGGTGGGATAACTACATCAGCAACATGCCTGCCCGCACTCATATACAAAGCGAGTGGGAATACCTAGCATTCACGCACAGAGCCGGTGATGCCAGGATTTATATTAATGGTAAAGAGGCGGCTCGCAACACCGGAGTGGGCGCCCCGCCGGTCAGAAAAATAAGTATTGATACCGTTCAGGGAGGGGGAGCCAACCAATGCCAAAGCGACATGGATGAACTGCGCGTGCTAAAGCGCGTCTTATCCCCTGAAGAAGTCGCGGCCAACTACTGGAGCGGCGCGCGCAAGTTTACCCGCGACAACGGCGCGACCTGGATCATTGATCCTTCTACCAATGCCGTCATTGCGAGCGCCGCAGGCGCGTGGCAATCTCAACCCGTAGTGAGCACCGCCACCATCGGCTCCACCGGCATCGAAGTTGCCAGTGGAACAATTCCTTTCTGGAAAGCCAACAACTCCGGCACCAATCAATTTGTGTCTTTATTCCGAGACAGGGTGGGCAATGTGGTCACGACCCCTGTCACCACGGTCAATATTCCTTATACCGCTCCCACCATGAACACCGTGGAATGCCAAGCTTCAGACGGAGCGGCCTATTCTAACTGCGGAGATCCCAACGTTGTTTCTAACGACATTACACCCAATATTCAGTTTACCGCCCAATCGGGAGGCCAGGTTCCCTTGCGCATCTCCTCGGCCCCCATATCCATTTCCTCTGACACTGTCCTCTACTTAGATTTTGAGGAGTGGCCGCCTAGGGATAAGTCGGGATACGGAAACAATGTCATGCAGTTAATTAATTCGCCTACCCAAACAACGGGCCGCTTGGGCCAGGGCGGGTCTTTTAACGGCACCAGTCAGTGGATGATTATGCCAACGCAATATCCTTCCCTGCGGCTGGGTTCCGCGGCGACCATTGAGACTTGGATTAAGCCTAACACAACAACTTGTTCTACTCCTTGCGATATCGCAAGGAAAGAGTCGAGCTATGTGTTTACTGTTAGCAACGGAAGATTCCAGTGGGCTCTTGGCGGAGCTTTTGCGTGGGTTTACCAGGATACAGGGGTGTCAATCGCTACCGGCGCCTGGACCCATCTGGCCTTAACATGGGATGGGGACCGGGCGCGGGCTTATGTTAACGGCGTGCTGCGCCAGGATCTTGACGGAACCAACGGATCTATAACTCAAAACAATGAAGTGGTTACGATCGCGGCTTATCGGGGAAACACGCAGTTTTTCCCCGGAGTCATAGATGAACTGAAGTTTGTCCAAAGGGCGCTGACGGATGACGAGATTTGGTTGGAATATAACGGTACAAGGTATAAATACTCTTTAGACGGCGGCGCGACTTACATTTCTTCCAACACCTGGTCCTCGTTGGCGGAAGTTAATACTTCCACCATTGCTTACCACCTTCTTTCCCCCGTCACCCCGCCCCAAGGCGGGGTCCAGACCTGGTCCCCAGTCGTCCTTGTCTCCTCCCAAACCCCATTCTTCAAGGAAGGCGCTGCAGCCGAAGGCGATCCAAACAGGTTGCGCCTGATGGTGATGGACGCGATCGGGAATGTCACCACTAAAGATTTAAACGTCAGGATCACCAACTCGAGCCCCACGGTATCCAATGACAAAATAACCAATGCCCAGGGAACACTTCTTTCCGGGATTGCCTCCCAATGGACCAATACCTTTAACCCGGAACTGCGCTTTGATGTGCAAGACACCGGATCGGGACTTTCCTTGCCGCCGCCTTATGTTTCCACAAATTCAGGTGTTGTGGCCTACCTGCCGTTTGACGAAGGCTCCGGCGCCAGCGCGGTTGACCTTTCCTCCAACGGCGTGACAGGCACGATCAGCGGCAACCCGGTCTGGGTCTCCGGCATTTTAGGCAATGCCCTTCGATTTGATGGAAGCGGCGATACTGTTACTTTGACAACAATCACCGCGGCCAATAGCCTTTCTTCGATTACCCTGCAAGCTTGGATTAAAACTAATTCGGGAGCGAGCCAGGCGATTTTTAGCAAATTATTCGGCGGAGGGCCTGTCGGTTTCATTTGGTTAATGAATTATGCGGGAGGGCCCGTGGGGACTCAAAATTTTTACGGTGGTGGCTATGTATCAGCAAAAACAGCTGTTAATGATGATCGTTGGCATTTTTTGACAGTGACTAATGATGGCTCAACTACGAAGTTTTATGTTGACGGCGCTTTAGACGCAAGCGTTGCCCAAGCACCCACTTTTAATCACACCATACCGATAACAGTTGGCAATGGGTTTAGCGGCGGCTTTACCGGTACCATAGATGAACCCAAGATGTACAACTACGCCCGCTCCCAAGCCGAGATTCAGGCCGAGTACCGCCGCGGCAGCGCCCGCGTGACCGAGGTTGCGATTTCCACTGATTCAGGCTCCAGTTATTTCCGCATTCACCCCGCTTCCGTTTCTTTGTCGGGTTCCGATGGTTCTGCCAGCATCCAGGTTCTGGCATCCAGCATCACCGCTTCTGTTTGCCCCTTGGGTTGGACCCGCGGTCCTGCGGGAAGCCCGATGGCGGGGAGCTGTTATTACTCTTTCGTTCTTGGGGGCGGACCTCCTTGGCCAGTCGTGAGAGAAACGTGTCTTAGCCTTGGCGCTGATCTTATTTCTATCAATACTCCCGAAGAGCAAAATTTTTATCGCTTTTCTGTTGCTCCCATTGCTAATACTGCCATTGGGTTGAGCGATGGAGCCAATTTTGGATCTGATGGCACTGAAAGCAGTTGGAGATGGGCAGATGGATCGGTAGCTGCCTATTTTAATTGGGGCGCTTCTCAGCCCGATGGAGGAAGTTCTGCGAATTGCGCCCATTCTCTAGCAGGCGTTCACGACTGGCAAGATATTTCATGTACACAAGCAGTAGGCTACGGCGTCTGCGAAAAACCCGCCCAGCCGTTTGCCGAAGGCTCCGCCAACAGAGTTCAGGTGACAGCCATTGACCAAGCGGGCAACCGGCAGGTCAGCGCCTACAACGTTAACCTGGATATCACCCCGCCGGTGTCGGGGACCTTGAGTCAGGGCGCTCCCTTGGGCTGGCCCAGCATCTCCACGGCGTCGGTTTCGGATTACGCCCACTCCTCTGTTTTGGTTCCCGCGACAATCAACGCCTCCACCGCGGCCTGGGTCTACTGGATCGGAGGCAACACCAATGCCAATGTGTATTACGCCCCCTTAAGACACGATGGCTCCTTTGGCCTTTGGAAAGCGGTTTCAACCCAACCCCCCGCCGGATGGCAGTCCGCGGCTAAGGCGCAGCACGCTTCTGTTGTTTACAACGGAAGAATTTATGTGGTGGGAGGCGCTTCTGCTGGCGCGGGCGTATCAACCAGCACCGTTGTGTACGCCCAGCCCGATCCCGCCACAGGAGACATCGCGTCTTGGACCAATAATGTTTCTTACTATTTGCCTAATAATGTAGGCAGGGTCCTAGGAGCCGATGTGCTTAACGGTTATCTTTATGCCATTGGCGGCGATGCCAGTTCAAATAGTACCGCCGTTTCTTCCAGCGTTTATATAACGAAAATTGGTTCGGACGGCTCTCTTGGTTTTTGGAGGCAGACCATGTCTCTGCCGGCAAAACTACACGGTCATAGTGTAGTTGTCTATGGCAACAGAATCTATGTGATCGGAGGCTACTCCAACGCCCAGGTTAACACGGTCTATTCCGCCGCCCCAATTGACGCCAATGGCAATCTTGGTTCTTGGAGGAGCGAAACGCCTTTATCAGGCAATAGAAGCGTTCCCGGCGCTGTTGTTTTTAACAACAGGTTATATGTTATCGGCGGTGAAGATGGCGCGGTGTGGCGGGCGGAGGTCTACTACACCACCATCACCGCTAACGGCAGTTTGGCATCTCCCTGGGTTGCAGATACCGCGCTTAACGTTGGTGGTCCCACCAACCAAGGTCCTAGAACTTCCACGTTGGTTTTTGGAAATAAGATTTACACGGTGGGAGGTTACGCTAATGGCGGAGTCGCTTCGCCCAACATCTACATGGCGGACATCCCGATGGGCGGCGTCACCTCCCCGGCCCACCAGCAACTCCAGGTTTCGGTGGCGGCCCCGACGGACGCCGGAGGCTCTGGGCTTCATGCTACACCTAATAGAATAGAGATTTCAACTTCCCCGGATTGCTCCGGCACGCCAACGTCAGATTCCGGCTGGCAGGCGGGGAACAGCCATACTAGCCCGGCCTCGCTTTCCACCTCCACCGCTTACTTTGTGCGCGTCCGCGCTCGCGATGCGGCGTTGAATGAGTCAGGAAAAATAGGGACAGACACCAATTGTTCCACAATTGGTGTCTGTCCCTATTTTTCCTGTTATGGGCCGTATTATCCGCAGGATAATCAAGCGCCGGTGCCGCCGAGCTTGACGGAAGGGGGATACGGCGGCTGGACCGTAACGAACAATTTGCCGGCTAGCCGCGCTTCTTTTAATATGGCGGCCCATAAGGACAAACTGTATGCGGTCGGCGGCCATGACGGCAGTGTGGCGCGCGCCGAAGTTTATTTCAGCACCGCTTCCGCCAGCGGCGGAGTCAATGCCTGGTCCGCCGCCACCGCGGCCATGCCGGAGGCGCGGTGCAACGCGGAGTTGGTAGTTGTTGGCAACCGGCTTTATGCGCTGGGTGGGAACACGACCTGCAGTAATGCGTCCGATTCTGGCGCCGCTACCAATATTGTTCGTTACGCAACGATTGACGCCGGTGGAGACATCAGTTCCTGGTCTGCGCTGTTAACGCCCTTGCCGCGCGCGATGGGCTATGGTTTTGGCGCTTTCTACTTTAAACCCGCAGGAGCTTCTAATGGAAATATTTATGTTTTGGGAGGTTACGAGAGCGCATATAGGGCGGAGGTTTATTACGCGCCGGTAAATGCTGATGGAACCCTGGGGAACTGGAAACCAGCCAATTCTTTACCGCGACCTTTGAGTGGGATAGCGATTAGTTTGGCGGGGGATACGGTTTATGTCATCGGCGGCCATGATGCGGGTTATTACAACAAGACTTATTATGCGCGCATCAGGCCGGGTGGCTCCCTTGGTCCTTGGCTGGAGGATATTGATTCCACTCTATCCATAGCCAGAGGCCAGCTCCGAGCCGTTGCCTTTAACAATAAACTTTTCGCGTTGGGCGGCGACACCAGCGGGGGGACAACGGTGGAACAGGCCTCGATCAATGCGGACGGCACGCTGGGTGTTTGGACCACCACAGCCACGCTTCCGGCTGTCAGGGACACTTTTGGCGCCGCGGTTGTCAACAACAGGATTTATATCGCCGGCGGGGAGCGGAACGCGCCTTCCAATCAAGTGCATTACCTGACCATCCCGGTTTCCGGCCTCTCGGTGCCGCAGGCTAGAACGCTGAATGTTTCGTTTAACGCCGCTTCGGACGGTTTTAGCGCCATGCACGCCCAGCCGCACTTTGTGTCGGTTTCCACTAATCCCTGGTGCGTGCCGTTTACCAGTTCCAGTTGGACCAGCGGAACTTCCGCCACCTTCAGCAATTTGGGCGGCGCGACCTATTACGTTTTGCTGGGAGCCAGGGACGTGGTGGGCAATGCTTCGCCGCCAACGCTTCCAATTCCTCCCGAGACGGACGGCGTTGTTCCCCAGCCCGGCATCTGCGTGCCGCAATTTGTGCCTTCCGCTGTATATGCCCAGGCGCAAAGCACCGCGCCCGCGTTTGCCTCGCAAAACGGCACCACGGCCTACATCAAGCTTCAATTGTGGAGCGATACAGGGACCACCTCTTATTTCTCCGGTTTGACTGTTCAGAAGCTGGGTACGGTTGCGGACAGCGACATTCAAGAACTGCGCATTTGGTACGACACGGACGGCAATGGCTTTTGGAGCCCTCCGGCGTCAGGGGGAACGGATAACACCATCAGCGATCTGGGCGCTGTCTTCTCCGGGAGCGTTTCCACTATCACCGTCAGCCTTGCCTCTCCCGGTTCAGCGGATATTTTTGCCTCCACCCGCGTCTATTTCGTGACGGCCCAGATCAAGGACACCGCCCTGCCCTATAACACTCTGGGATTGCGGGTCAATGCGATACCGGATTTCAAATTCCCACCAGGGTACGTCCTGAACACCGCCAATATCACGTTGCCTTTTGACTCCTCTTTGGCCAATGTGACCGATGATCCGAGCGGCATTACGGTTATTTCTACCGCGACCTTGGCCCCGGTGGAGGTTTTCCCGAACCAGAGCGATGTCCCGATGCTTCAATTTACCGTGGCGGCGGATTCCGGCACGGCCGAGATTTCTTCCTTCACTTTCAAGAGAACCGGAACCAGCGTGGATGGGGACATCACCGCGGTCAAAGTGTACCGGGATAACGGCGACGTTGTTTTTTCAACGGGCACCGACGTGCTTTTGGGCGCTTCGGATCAGCTGTTTAGCGCATCCTGGGCCACTTACACCGTCACGGCCACGGATCAATCCACCCGCACCGTCAGGAAAGGAACCAATGTGACCTATTTCGTGTCGGTTAATATCCACGGAACCCCGACGCCGGACGCCACGATTGGGCTTGAGATGCCGGCGACTTATTACCTGCGTTGGAAAGGATTGAGTGATATCACTGTTTCCAGCCCAACCATTCCGATTATTTCCAGTTTCACCATTGTCCGCACCGCCTTGGGCCAGGCCACGCCTCAAAGATCAACCGGCACTTGGTACGGCGATCCCTTCTTTATTTTCTCCGGCAATTTTGGGGTTCAGGGCGTGCACCATTTTCATTCCAGCTGGACCCAAAGCGCGGCGTGGCAGGCGGGAACCCATGCCGAGAAATGGCAAAGTGGCAAGCTGATCACCACCGCCACGGTTTCGGGCAATAACTGGTACCTGCATATCCAGGCCTACAACGACGACGCGGATTCCACCGCGGGCAACCAAAAAACTTACGGACCGTTTTATTTTGACGGGATAGCGCCGGTATTGACGAATGTCGCAGCCAGGCAGAAAGACGAAATAACCTGGACCCCGGCTTCCGCCGGGGTGACGACCGCGGATATTTCAACGCCTACAGTCAGGATGAACATTCAAGACAGTCTTTCCGGCATCACCACCGGACAACAGCCCTTGGGAATCACCTCCGGCACCGTTCTATATCTCGACTTCGAGGAGTGGCCGCCCAAGGATAAGTCGGGGTATAACAACGCGGTTTCCACTTTTGGTTCATTCGGCATAGTGCAGACCGCTTCCGGCAAGTTTGGCTACGCCATGGACAAAAACGCGGATGACCAAGGCATTAAGGTTTCCACCATTTCTGCCCTTATCGGCGCCACAGAGATCACCATGGAAGCTTGGTTTTATAAGACACTGTATGATGGCGTGCCTCAATGTTTCCTTGGTTTCTCTAGCGGCACTGTTTTAAACAGTTACGGTCTTCATGCCTGTCTTGATACTGGCGCTGGCGGCGCTGGCGTCCCGGGCGGTCTCTGGTTGAATAATGAAGGCGGCCAGATTAGCTTTGCCGCCGGCCGCGATCAGTTTGATTCCAATCCCAACACCGGATGGCATTATTTTGTAGGTACCTGGAACGATGTTACCAATGAAGCCATTATTTATCTTGACGGCAAGGAGGTGGCCAGAAAAACAGTGACCGCGGGAACAGGTTTGAACCGCGAATTCTTTATAGGTCTTGATCCGTGGGATTCCCCGCCTGTTAATGCCTTCCGCGGCCGCCTGGATGACGTGCGCATAGTTAAACGCATTCTCTCTGCCGAAGAAGTCGCGGCCAACTACTACAGTGGCGCGCGCAAGTTTACAAGGGATGGGGGCGCGACTTGGATAATCGATCCGTCCACCCCCTCCGTCACCCCGCCCCAAGGCGGGGTCCAGCCCATCGTCAGCACCGCCACTTTGTATTCCACCGGCATTGAAGTCGCCTCCGGCACCATCCCCTTCTGGAAAGCCAATAACAGTGGCACCAATCAATTCGTGTCTTTATTCCGCGACCGGGTGGGCAATGTGGTCACAACCCCGTTGACCACGGTTAATATTCCCTACACCGCTCCCACCATGGGCACCGTGCAATGCCAACCCAAAGATGGCGACGCTTACACAGGCTGTGGCGATCCCACCGTCGCCTCTAACGACATCAGCCCTAACATTCAATTTACCGCCTCCCCCGCCTCCCCCGCTCCGCTGCGCATCAGTAGCGCAGCGGTTTCTATATCCTCTGATACTGTCCTTTATTTAGATTTCGAGGAATGGCCGCCCAGGGATAAGTCGGGGTATGGCAATCATCCAACCATTCTTAACAGCGTAGCGCAGGGCGCAGGATTCAATGGCCAGGGAGTTATTTTGGATGCTACGACCGATAATTTGGTTATTCCTAGAAATCCCAGTCTCAATAAAACAGTCATGACGGTCATGGCCTGGATTAAAACATCGGATATGGGTGTTAATGTCCATGTTATTGGCGAGTACTCTGGGGGCGATCCCGGCTTTATATTCCGGCTGAATCCTGGAACGGGCGCCGGTGTTCTTAATTACCATTCAGGGGTCACTGGCGTGGATTCAGCGGGCACTTCTGTTAACGACAACAAATGGCATTTTGTGGCGGGCACTTACGATGGCTCCACCGCCAGAATTTATGTGGATGGCTTGTTGGTTAATAGCGCCGTAGGGGGCTTCGATTTAACGACAACAAACGCTCTTTATGTTGGTTATAACCCAGTGGCCCCTTACAACGCGGCCATTTCAACCCTAGACGAAATCAAAATCGTCAAACGCGCTATGAGTTCAGAAGAAATCTACATGGAGTACAGCGGCACACGGTTCCAGTACTCGACAGATGGAGGGGTAACCTATATCACCTCCAATACCTGGAGTTCGCTTGCATCTGTTTCCACCTCTCCGGCTAATTATCATCAGCTTCTTCCAACTTCCAACTTCCAACTTCAAACTTGGTCCCCTACCGTGTTGGTTTCCTCCCAGACCCCCTTCTTTCAGGAACACACCAGCAACAACAAGTTAAGGATGATGGTGATGGATAGTATCGGCAACATCACGGAGAAGGTCTTGACGGTCAATATCGCGGTGGCCAGCCCGACGGTGTCCAACGACAGAATCACCAATGCCCAGGGAACCCCGCTTTCCGGCATCGCTTCTCAATGGACTAATATTTTTAACCCTGAACTGCGTTTTGATGTTCAGGACACCGGCTCCGGTCTCTCTTCCCCCGTCATCCCGCCCCCGGGCGGGATCCAGCCCCTTCTTTATCTTCCTTTCGATGAAGGTTTCGGCACTACGACCCTGGACCTCTCCTCCAGCGGGGTGACCGGAACCTTGGTCAATAGTCCTTCTTGGGTTCCAGGAGTTTTTGGAAATGCCTTGAAGTTTGCTTCAGCTTCAGCGCAACGCGTTGATTTGACAACTATCACAGCAGTCAACAGCTTATCCGCCATTACTATTCAGGTATGGATTAAAACCAACACAACGGGGAGTGATAAACCTATAGTAGACAAGAGGCTAACGACCACTGGCCCAGGTTTTGCTTTTGGTTTAAACGAAGCCGGCGCCCGGCCCGGTGTGCCTTACTTTTACCAAAATGGCTATACAAGCGCTAAAAATGTTGTAAATGATGACCGTTGGCATTTTGTTACGGTTACTCATGATGGCGCCACCACAAAATTTTATATTGATGGGGCTTTAGATCTTTCTGCAGCGCAGACTATTTCCTTTAACAACACCGCTCCAATTCAGATTGGGAGGTATATTGGCGCGCAGTTATTCGACGGCCTCCTTGACGAACTCAAAATCT
Organism: Elusimicrobiota bacterium; assembly: GCA_016205025.1. Classification (GTDB taxonomy): domain Bacteria; phylum Elusimicrobiota; class Elusimicrobia; order JACQPE01; family JACQPE01; genus JACQJO01. Next base: position 129,624 of record JACQJO010000029.1, on the reverse strand, counting down.
ACAACTACGCCCGAAGCCAGGGGGAAATCCAGGCGGAGTTTCGCCGGGGTGTTGGGCGCACGAGTGAAGTCGCGATTTCCACTGATTCGGGCGCCAGTTACTTTAGGATTCAGCCTTCCTCTGTTTCCATTGACGGTTCCGACGGTTCTACCAGTATCCAGGTTCTAGCATCCAGCGTCACCGCTTCCGTCTGCGGCCCCGGCTGGAGCCGGTTCGCGGTGACGGGCAACTGCTACAAGTATTTCAGCACAACCCGCAATTGGCCTGATGCCCGCGAAGCTTGTTTAAGCGAAGGCGGAGATTTGGTTTCTTTCCACAGTGCAGAGGAAAACGAGTTTGTCTTTCAGGTTATTGGAGGAGTTGGTTATACCTGGATCGGAGCTAACGACATAGCCACGGAAGGAACATGGGTCTGGAGCGATGGCACCCCGTTTGATTACACCAATTGGGGTGGGGGCGAACCAAGCGGCGGAACGAGTAAAAATTATGGGGCTATCAATTGGCCAAGTCCAAGACTCATGTTTGCGGAAGTTCCTGGATCGTATCCCTACATCTGCCAAAAACCCGCCCAGCCTTTTGCGGAAGGCTCGGCCAACAGAGTTCAGGTAACAGCTATTGACCAGGCGGGCAACAGGCAGGTCAGCGCCTATACCGTTAATCTTGATATTACCTCGCCGGTGCCGGGTACCTTAGCGCAAAGCAATGCCCTCGGCTGGCCCAGCATCTCCACGGCGCCGGTGGCGGATTACGCGCATTCGGCGGTGATCGCCAATGGCCGCCTTTACCGAATTGGCGGCAATGGCACGACTGCGGTGCATTTTTCATCTTTTAGCAAGGACGGCTCCCTTGGTCCCTGGCAGACCACCACGGCTTTGCCCGACACCAATGCCAAGGCTGATCACAGGGCGGTGTTTTACAACAACAGAATTTATGTCATCGGCGGCGCGGTCAGCGAAAACGGCGCCCCCTCCAAACAGGTTACCTACTCCTTGGTGGGCGCGGATGGCGCTCTGGGCGCGTGGGACGGTTCAACCGGCGATGACTTGCCCGCTCCTCGGGGGTTTGCCGGAAGCGTAGTTTTGAACGGTTATCTTTACGCCATCGGCGGCGATGGCGGCGGCAATGACACCGGTATCTCTTCGACGGTTTTTGTGGCCAAAATTAACAGCGACGGCGCCTTGGGTTCTTGGAAAAACACGACTTCACTTCCTGTTAAAAATGCCGAGGGTCGCGCCGTTGCGCATGGAAACAGGATTTATGTTGTCGGGGGTGCTGACGGAAGCGCTGTTGTGGGCACCGTCTACTCCGCGGCTCCCATCGACACCCAGGGCAACTTGGGAACCTGGAGAACCGAGACCGCCGTCACCGCCCGCCACCAGCACGGTTTGGTTATTTTTAATAACCGGTTCTATGTAATCGGCGGGTACAATGCCGGCGCGCAGGAAGAGGTTTATTACTCCACCATCGCGGCCAATGGGACGCTTTCTTCCTGGGTTCAAGACACCTCTCTTAATGTGGGCGGTCCAGCCGCTCTGCGCCTAGCCGACGCGGTGGTTTATGGAAACAAGATTTATGCGGTGGGCGGGCATGATGGCAGCGTGTCCCGGGCTGACATTTACACGGCAGACATTCCGCTAGGCGGCATCACCTCCCCGGCGCACCAACAGTTGCAGGTTTCGGTGGCGGCCCCGACGGACGCGGGAGGGTCGGGACTTCATGCCACGCCCAATAGAATTGAGATTTCAACTTCCCCGGATTGTTCCGGAACAGCAACGTCAGACTCCGGGTGGCAGGCGGGAAATTCATACACCGGCACTTCTTTATCCACCTCCACCGCTTATTTTGTGCGCATCCGGGCTCGTGATGCGGCGTTGAATGAGTCAGGAAAAGTAGGGACAGACACCAATTGTGGAACAATTGGTGTCTGTCCCTACTTTTCCTGTTATGGGCCGTTTTATCCGCAGGATAATCAACCGCCGGTGCCGCCGAGTTTGACGGAGGGGGGATATGGGGGTTGGACCGCTACTAACAATCTGCCGGCTAACAGGGCTTCCTTTAATATGGCGGCCCATAAAGACAAGCTGTATGTAGTCGGCGGGCATGACGGCTCGGTGGCGCAAAGCACAGTTTATTTTTCCACCGCTTCCGCCAGTGGTGGAGTCAACTCTTGGTCAGCGGTCAGCGCGGCCATGCCGGAGGCGCGCTGCAACGCGCAGTTGGTTGTGGTGGGTTCCCGGCTTTACGCGTTGGGCGGCAACACGACCTGTAGTAATGCGAATGATTTCGACAGTCGCACCAATATTGTTCGTTACGCAACGATTGATGCCGGCGGGGACATCAGTTCCTGGTCTTCATTATTGACACCGTTGCCGCGCACTCTAACCTTCTTCGGCGCTTTTTACTTTAAACCCTCTGGCGTTTCTAATGGCAATATTTATGTTTTGGGAGACTATGATGGCCCAGCCAGAGCGGAAGTTTATTACGCCTCGGTTAACAGCGACGGCACGCTAGGCGCTTGGAAGCCAGCCAATTCTTTACCGCGACCCCTGAACGGGATAGCGATTAGTTTGGCAGGCGATACGGTTTACGTTGTCGGCGGCTATGATGGCGCGGCTTATTCCAATAGGACTTATTATGCCCGGATTAGACCGGATGGTTCCCTTGGGCCGTGGGCGCAGGACACTGATTCAACGATTTCGGTGGCGCGAAACAGATTGCGAGGAGTCTCCTTTAACAATAAACTTTTCGTATTAGGCGGCGACACTAGCGGCGGAACAACGGTGGAGCAGGCCGCTATCAACTCGGACGGAACTTTGGGTGTTTGGACCACCACGGCCACGCTTCCGGCTGTCAGGGACACCTTTGGCGCCGCGGTTGTTAATAACAGGATTTATATAGCTGGCGGGGAGAACAACGCGCCGTCCGATCAAGTTCATTTCCTGACCATCCCGGTTTCCAGCATTACCGCGACCGCGGCCAGGCAGTTGTCTGTTACTTTGGGCGCGGCAGCGCAAGACAATATCGCGCTGGACCCCAATCCGCACTGGGTTTCGCTTTCCACCAACTCCTGGTGCGCGCCCGAAATCGCGAATTCCAACTGGTTTAGCGGTTTGGGTTCCACCATCACCAATCTTAACGCCGGCGATTACTACGCCAGCTTTAAGGCGAGGGACGCGCAGGGGAACGAATCGGGAAAAATAGGGACAGACACCAATTGTGACACAATTGGTGTCTGTCCCTATTTTTCTTGTTACGGGCCGTTCACCGTGCCGGGGGCGATATATGTGACGGCGTCGTCGGTTACCATGACTTCGGTGGCGCAAAATGGCACCTCGGCGTACATTCAGCTTGAGATGTACGCGGATCAGGGGACAACCGCTTACTTTAACAACCTGACGATCAGCAAGCTGGGCGCTTTGGCGGACGCGGACATTGAGTCAGTGGCGATTTACGCTGAAAATGGAGTGCTGGGCGGACACCAGTTCCCGCCGGGCGATCCGTTAATTTCCAACCAGGTGGTTTTCACCGCCGGCGCGGCCACGATCCAGATTTTGGGCAGTGAGCAGACGCCGGGCGGCCGTGCCGAGCTGGTGGATTACTCAACCAAAACTTTTTATCTGGCCATGAAAGTCAAAAACATCGCCTATCCGGGCGCCGCGCAAACCCTGGGCGCCAGGATCGCGGGGGGCTCCGCGTTTACTTACACCGCCAATCTTCAATCCAAGGGCAATATCACCGGCGGATTTGATTCCAAGAGCCCTTATGTTTTAGATGGCCCCAGCGTGGTGAGAGCCACCACCACCTCTTTGACGCCGTCATTGGTTCCGGTGGGCGGGGCCAACGTGGGGATTTTGAAACTGACTCTTTCGTTGCCGGCGGGGACCAACCCCAATGGCGGCACGGCTGATTTAAAAGAGATCGTGATGCTTTCCTCCGGCACTATGACGGACGCCGATATTTCCGCGATCCGGGTTTACCGCGACAACGGCGACGGCAACTTTAGTACGGTTTCCGACGTTAACATCGGCGGCAGTCAAAACTTTAACGCGGGAAGCGCGACCTATACGGTCACGCACCCGTCCATCTCCACGCGAACCATCACCAGCGCGGCGCCGGTCACTTTCTTTATCGCCTATGACATCGCGGGCGGCGCGCAGGAGGGCCGCACCGTAGGCGTTTATATCCCCACGACCACTTTTGTGCGCTATTTGAGCTCCGCGGCCGATGTCACGGAAGACCTGTTTTTCCCGTTGGCCAGCAACCTAGGCACGATTATTCAGCCCAATATCTTGACGGTTAAAATGACCAATCTGGCTCCCGCCTTCGTCAGTCAATTTGAAACCAGAGCCATGGCGAAATACCAGATGTGGACCGACGTTGGCACGGCCCAATGGGATCAAATCCGGGTGGATTTGGCGGCCAGCGAGGTTAACACCGACGTCAAGCGCGCTTTGCTGTATTTTGACCAGACGGGGGATGGCAATTTCCAGATCGCCAGCGACCTCCTTTTGACCTCCGGCGTATTTTCGGGCGGCGCCGGCGCCAATGTGGTTTTAACCACCTCGGCCCAGACAATCAACACCTCGACTAAAACTTACTTTGTGGTTTATGAGATTGAAGGAAACGCGGTATCGGGCAATACCTTGACGGCCCGAATTGTCAACAGCGGCTCAATTAATATTCTTTCGGGCCAAACCACGTTGGTTACCGATCCCGTTTTTCCGATGGCGAGCAATTCATCCACGATCCTGGAAGTTGTTGATCCTGTTGTGTTCGCCCCGGACGGCATTGCCGGCGTGGGTTCGGCTTTGCAGGGAAAGATTAACTTGGCCGTTTGGCGTCTGCGGGGTTATACCCAAACCAACAGCACAACGTGGACCGGCCTGCAGTTGACCAAGATCGGCACGACGCAGGACGGCCACCTGCCCAATGTTCAGGTCCGGCTGGATAACGGGGACTTGGTTTACCAATCCAGCGCGGATGTTAAGGTTTCAGTGGGCAATCCCTCATTCAGCGCCGGATTGGCCAACGTTTCTCTTTCGGCGCAGACCTTGGACCAAACCACCAAGTACTATTTCGTGACGGTGGATATCGGCTCTTACGCCGTGGCGGGCTCCACGTTCTCTATCGCGGTGGTGTCCACCAGCGCCATTACGCTGACGTCAACGGCGGATTACCCGACCACCACCTATTTCCCGATCAACACGGATGGCTCTCTGCAAACGACCGCGATCCAGCAGTCCGCGGTCTATGTGACCATTTCCTCCGTCACTTTCACCTCGGTGGCGCAAAACGGCACCTCGGCGTACATTATGCTGGAGATGTATACCGATCCCGGAACGACCCGGTACGTGAACACCTTGGTTTTAGACAAGCTGGGCACCCTGGCTGACGGCGAGATCGAAAACGTGGCGGTGTACGCCGAAAACGGCGTCACCGGCGGGTTCCAGGTGGGGCAGGATATTTTGATTTCCAACCAGCCGTCTTTTAGCGTCGGGGTGGCCACGATTCAGATCAATACGGGCGAACAGGCGCCCGGAGCCCGGGCCGAGCTGGTGGATTTCTCGACCAAGACTTTCTACGCGGTCATGAAGATCAGAAATATCGCCCTGCCCGGTGCCGGCCAGACAGCGGGAGCTAAAATCGCGGGCGTATCCGCTTTGATCCATACTTTCGGCGTGATCAATAAGGGCAATATCCAGGGAGGATTTAGTTCCGTGACCCCCTATGTTTTAGACGGCCCCAGCGTGGTGCGGGTGGTTCCCACTTCTTTGACGCCGGGGCAGGTTAATGTGAGTCAAACCAACGTTTCGATTTTGCGCCTGGACGTTTCCCTGCCGGCAGGGACCAATCCCACGGGCGGCACCGCGGAGTTTAAAGAGATCGTGGTTCATTCCTCCGGCACCATGGCGGACGCCGATGTTTCCGCGATCAGAATTTACCGCGACAACGGCGACGGCGTGTTTAACGCGGCGGCGGATTTAAATTTAGGCGGTAACCAGAGTTTCAACAGCGGCAGTTCCACTTATACGATCACGCACCCGTCCCTTTCCACACGGACCGTCACCAGCGCCGCGCCGGGAGTATTCTTTATCGCCTACGACATCTCGGGTGCGGCCACCCTGGGCCGCACCGTGGGCGTTTATATCCCCACCACGACCTTTATGCATTACAACAGCTCCATGACCGACGTGACGGAAGACGTTAATTTTCCGATGGCGTCAAATCTCGCCACCATTGTTCAGCCCAACATTTTGACGATCAAGATGACCAGCTTCGCTCCGGCCACCGTGGTTCAGGGGCAAACCAAGGAGATGACCAAGCTGGAGGCCTGGACCGACGTCAGTTCGGCACAATGGGACCGGATTCAGGTGGACTTGAAAGCCGGTGAGTTAAACACGGACGCCAAGCGGGTCCTGCTGTATTACGACACCACACTGGACGGCAGCTTCCAGCCCTTGGCTGACACCATTTTGACTTCCGGCACGTTTTCAGCCGGCGGCACCGCGATTTTGACCTTCTCCACCGAAACGGTTACGACATCCACCCGAACCTATTTTGTGGTTTATGAGGTTGACGGCAACGCCATTCCGGGCAACACCTTAACAGTCCGCGTTTTAGCGGGAAGTTCTTTCCGGGTTCTAACCCCACAAACCACGCTGGCCACGGTTCCCGTTTTACCCTACATGAGCGGCTCTGCCACGATTTTGGAGGTCAGCGACGCGGTGGTTTTGGCCGGCAGTAACCTTCCGGGAGTCGGCAGTGTCTATCAAGGTCAAACGAATTTCCCGGTGTGGCGTTTGCGTGGCTACACGCAGACGAACGCCGCGTCTTTGACGGCTTTGCAGGTGGCTAAAATCGGCACCACGCCGAACGCGGACCTTGCCAAGGTTTTGATTTGGCGCGACAACGACGCGGATTCAGTTTTCTGTTCCACTTGCGGCGACACCAATGTCACGGTGGGCAACCCCTCTTTCTCGGGCGGGGTGGCCAACATTTCTTTGTCAGCCCAGACGCTGGACGCCGCGACCAAATATTATTTCGTGACCGTGGATATCGGCGCCAACGCGGTGGTTAACTCCACCTTCTCGATCGCGGTGGTGTCCACCAACGCGGTGACTTTGGCCTCAACGGCGGATTACCCGACCACCACCTATTTCCCGATCAACACCGACGGCGCGCTTCAGATCACCTCGATCCAGCAGTTCCCCAACACGGTGACGGTGGAATTAAGCAGTTATTCGGCCCAGCAGGTGCAGGTGGGCGTCCAGAAGGTTTTGACGGAGAAATTGCGGCTTTACTCCGACTTAAACAACGTTCGTTGGGACACGATCAAAATTGATTTCGCCGGAACCGATCCCGCGGACGTCACGCGCATTTATGTTCATCGCGACAGCGACCTTTCGGGGGATTTCGCGACTTCGGACATCATTGTGGGTTCGGCCGCGCTAACAGGCGCCAGCGCCAACTTCAGCGTGGCCAGCCAAACCGTGATTCCGGGAAACGCGGGCGCGGGCGGAACGCTGTTTTTTGTGACGGCTGATATTTCCAACGCCGCCACTCCGGGCAACAGTTTCCAATTGGGATGGGCCGGCGCGAATTACTTTACGGTTCAATCGCCTAACGTGATTTCCACGACTCCTTTTGGAACTTCGGGCGTTTTCTCCGACGTTGTTCAAATCAGGGCGCCGGCCACGGTGCTGGTGTCGAGCATAAGTTCGGTGGCGCCGGCTTCGGCCATTCAAGGAATGACTGCGGTGCCGATGCTGAAACTCCGGCTGTGGACCCAGCAGTTTACGGTTCTGTTCAACCGGTTAAGGATTGACCTGTCGGGCTCCGCTTCTGACAGCGAGATCAGCCGGATCAAGGTTTTTTATGACACTGACGCGGACGGCGTTTACAGCGTTTCGGATACCTTGATGTTCGCTTCCACCAACACCTACACATTTTCCGGCGGATTTGTTTTGATCCCGATCGCGCCAACTGACCCCAATTTAAAAACCATCACCACTTCGACCAAGACCTATTTCGTGACTTATGACCTGGCGTCCCAGTCGGGCTATAAAACAGCGGGCGCTGGCATGGTTAACGCCGGCTACATTGACGTGGACAGCCCGAATTCGGTTTCAAGCGCGGGGTTCCCGGTTGCTTCAAGCTTGGTCAACATTCTGCCCACCATGGCCGGTTTGACGGTGACGCCGGCTTCCTTGGCGCCGACTTATATCCGGCAGGGTTCAAGCTCCGTGGTTGTCGAGAAGTTGGCTCTGAAAACTACGCAGTATACCTTGAACTTGACGGAATTAACGTTGACGAAATTGGGAACTTTAGCCGACGGCTCGGTGACCGACATCCGCATTTACAAGGATGACAACCGGGACGGGATTTTAGACGTCACCGAAGCCACCGGGCCCTTGACCAGCGCGATTGCCAGGCAGTTTATCAACGGAAAGGCGGGCATTGTTTTAGCTACGCCGGTTTTGGTGGACAGCATCGCTCCGGACGAGCAGATTTTGATCACGGTGGACGTGAATAATCTGGCCAAGATTAATGACACGTTGGGCATCCGTTTGGAGACCGTGGCGGATGTTAAGGTGTCCAGTCCCAATTACGTGGTTAATTCCGGATTTCCGGCGGATTCCACAACGCCGCCTATCCGCGACAAGAGGGATTACCTGACCGTGGCCCTGGCGGACGCGGCCTCGATCGAGGTGGGCCAGGCCAAAATCGGGGCGCCCATGATCCGGATGACGGCGTCGGCCAATGAAGACGAGGTCAAGATCACTTCGCTTCGCGTGGATAAGACCGGGACCGTGCCGGACGCGGACATCGCCGCGGTTTCCATTTGGCGTGATAACGGCAACGCGGTTTGGGACAGCACCGCCACCGAAACGTTGCTCGCCTCCGGCAATTTTTCGGCCGGGTCGGTGATTTTGACGCTTTCCGAAACCGTCACCAATTACGCCAAAACGTTGTTTGTGACCGTTGATATCAACGCTGCGGCCACGCCGGGCAACACCTTCAGTTTGAGCGTGGCGGGCGATCCCTACGTCGGGGTGGAGGGGGGAGCGCTTCCCGACCCGGACGGCGACCGCGTGACGGCTTTTGGCAATTTCGCCACACAATCAATCAAGATACGCGACATCTACACGCCGTCTCTGCCGATCGTGATACCGGAAGGAAATTGGGTTGGGTCCGTGACCAGATTTTCTTCCTCCTGGACCGCGACGGTGGACGCCGGAACGGTCGCGGAGTTCCGCTACGCGGTAGCCAGTTCTTCAAGCCCCTCCAGCATCAATTGGACCAGCGCGGGCGTCAATACCGGGACCGAGATCACCGGGCTGTCCTTGGATCCGAACAGCACTTACTATCTTTTGGTTCAGGCCCAGTCGTCATTTGGGTTCTGGTCAGAAATCGCGGTTTCCACCGCGATCCGGTCAGACCCCATCAAGCCCGCCTTCAGCCAATCTCCCGGCGCGGCCACCGACGCGGGAGCGGCGGTGATTGTGACCTGGCAGGGCCCGCAGTCTGGGCAATCCGGAATTCTGGAGTACGTGGTGGAGGCTAGATCAGCGGAATCACCGGTCTGGGGCACGGCCGGCACCAAGATCGCGACCATGACCTATTCTTCGCTGGCCGCTGGTCATCCGGCTCTGGGTCCGCCCGCGCCGCTGGCCAAAATCAACGTTAACTGCACCTTAAGCTCCAATTTTCAGGCCAGTTGTCCGAATTTGCCGATGGGCACTTATTACTTTCGCGTGCGCGCGAAAAGCGGCGCCCGGCAGTGGGGCGAACCGTCCAAGGAGTCGCGCGTGGTGGTGGGCATCGCGGGCGGCAACGCTTCGATCAATAAACTCAACGCTTACCCCAACCCCTGCGACACCAGAACGAAGAAGTGCAACATCTTTTACGAGCTGGGAGCCGATTCCGACGTGGAGCTGATGATCTATGACCTATTCGGCAAGCAGGTCAATACCTTCAACTACACGTCCGGCGTCGAGGGAGGCCGCCTGGGCGGCAACACCGTGACATGGGATGGAACGAGGGAGGATGGGAAAAAGGCGGCCTTTGGCGTGTATTTGTTGAGGATTAAAGCGAATAGTTCGGGGAACACGAAAGTCTATAAGTTGGGAGTGATTCACTAATGAGAAAGGCGAAAGACGCGAAAGACGCCAAAGAGGCCATAGAGGCGATGGTAATCTTAATTAAGGCGATCTCTAAAACGGTTTATGAGATAGCTTATGCGTTTCACTTGGTCTTCAAGTTGGTTTTTGTGCGCGCTAGCAAGAAAACCTTCATCGGCAGCAATGGCGATATGCGATTCGAGTTCCGCAAGACTGCCGCTGGCGTTGTTGAGATATTGAAGAAATTGTTTGTCCGTAGAATGCGAACCCCAGCCTTCGGCAATATTGCTGGGAACGGAAAGCGCTGCTCTGCGCATTTGGGAGATAAGTCCATAAGTTTCTTCTTTAGGAAAACCGGATGTTTGTCGGTAAATGCTGTGGACCAACAATTTAGCCTCTTTCCAAACAATAAGATCCTTGAACGTCTTTGCCACAATTTTATTATAGCGTCTTTGGCCTCCGTGGCCTTTTTGGCCTCTGTCGCCTTTCCCCCTAACTCTTTTGGTAAAGAGTTAGGGGGCGGAGCTGGCGATATTTGGACTTTTGGAGCCGGCGCTCGTTCCCTGGGTCTCGGCAACGCCTCCATCGTCATGGCCGAAGACGCCACGGCCGGTTACTGGAACCCGGCGCGGTTGTCTTATCTTGAGAGAATGAATTTTAACTTCCTGCACGCGGGTTTGTTTGAGGGCGCCACTTACGATTACGCGGGGTGGGCTTATCCCATGCTGTCGGCCGGTACCGTGGGGCTTTCGGTGGTGCGCCTTGGCATCGGGGCTGTTGAGCAAAGGGATGACAATAACAATTTGGTGGGCGATTACAGTTTTATGAGCCAAGGCTTGGGTTTATCGTACGGCAACCGGTTCGGCTCCTCCTTTTCTTTTGGCGCCTCCGGAAAGTATTTGACCCGAAGCCTGCCGGGCGCGTCGTCATCATTGGCCTCTCTTGATATGGCCATGGATTATCAGGCGTTTAAACATGGGGAAATAGGGTTGGTTCTGCGCGACGTGCTGTTTACCGGAGTGGGCACCGAAGACGAACTGCCCTTAAATGTTGTTTTGGGCGCCAGCTACGGACTATTCGAAGGAGCGCTTAAGGTTTCGAGCCAGTTTGAGCAGGTTGGCGCGGTGACCAGGGTGGGCTTGGAGTACGGGTTGGGGCCGGCCGCTCTGCGCTTGGGCATGGGCGGGACCAACGCCGCTTCCGGAGGCCTGGGCATGAGATACGGCAACGTCCAGCTTGATTACGCCATGATGATGCATGAACTGGGCAACTCCAGCCGGTTTTCGGTCGGGGTGTGGCTGGGCGGCAGTAAGGTGCGCGAGAGAAAGAGCTTGTCGCAGGGTTACCTGGACCATTCGCAGGAAGCTTACCGGGCCGGGCGGTTCCTTGAGGCCGCGCGGTTGATGGATAAGTCATTGGCCACCAATCCCACGGACCAGGTGGTCGGGGTGCGCCGTTCGCGCGCCGAGAAGGTGATCGGCTGGCTGCGGTTGACGACCGAGGAAATGAAAAAGCCGTCCGAAGACGCGCCTTCCGAGTTGAAGAGAAAATATACCTATATGCTGCGCGGGTTGTCCGACTATATCGAGGCCAATTTAGACGGCGCCATTTTATTGATGCGCCAGGCCATGGCGGAGGATCCGGGAGACGAGATCACCCGGCGCATCTTCGAAACCATGGTAGAGGAATCCGGCCGCGCGGAGGAAAAAACCAAGCCGCTGTTGCCGCCGCGCGTCAACATCATCGCCAAGCTTCAGGAGGCGGATCGCTTCTTTAGACAGGGCCGATTCGAAATGGCCACCAAAGCCTGCGAAGACGCCATTAAGCTGGACCCCAACAACGCCTTGGCCTACGAGCGGCTGGGTTCTTCCTACTTCGCGCTCGGCATTCGCGACAAGGCCTTCGAAATGTGGAAAAAATCCCTTGAGATCAACCCCGACAACAAAGCCCTTTCCGAATTCCTGCACCGCTTCCAATAAATAGGGACAGACACTATTTATTTTCTAATAAATAGTGTCTGTCCCTATTTATTATTTTGTACTATTTTTCCATGCCCAGAGATGCGAGAGTTGTCGTGCCTGACTTGCCTCACCATGTTACGCAGAGGGGAAACAATAAAGAAAATGTTTTTCTTGATGATCAGGATAGAAGATTTTATCTTGGTGGGTTAAAAGAATGCTCGCAGAAGTTTGGTCTGAAGATTTGGGCTTACTGTTTAATGACCAATCACGTACATTTTATTGTTGTGCCTGAAAATCAAAATTCGATAGCAAAAACCATGGCTTCTCTTCACGCTACCTATGCCTTGTACTTTAACGCTAAGGCCAAACGGAGCGGACATCTCTGGCAAGGCCGATTTTTTTCTAGTGTTTTAGATGAGCAGTATACCTATGCGGCAGTTCGTTATGTTGAAAGAAATCCGGTGCGTGCCGGACTTGTTATAAAAGCGGAAGAATATTTTTGGTCGAGCGCCAAGGCTCATATTTCCAAAATACCCAACCCCATTCTTTCCTATTGTCCTTTATTGGAGGAGATACCAAACTGGTCAGATTATTTGACTGACGAAGAAGATGCGCGATTTTTAAGCGGCATTCGCCACGCCACTCATCGTGGCCGCCCCACGGGAAAAGAAGAGTTTATTAGCCGCATGGAGCAGGTTCTGCAGAAGGACTTAACCCCCAAGATCAGGGGACGTCCCGTTTTAATAAATAGGGACAGACACTATTTATTTTCTAATAAATAGTGTCTGTCCCTATTTATCCGTCAAGGAGGGGTAGGCCGAGCATCTTGAAATGCCGGTCAAAGGTGGCCGCCGGCAGGCCGCGCAAAATGGTTGTCAGGGCCGCGTAGGAAAGACAGTCGCAAAAAGAAAGCTTCTTATCCCGGGCGAATCGCAGAAATATGTTTAAGGCTTCCCGGCGCAGCGATTCATCGATGGCGGCGATATGCAGCGCTGGAATAATGTCTTGGGCAAAACGGGCCGCCGGCACATAGCCGGATTTAATTCTTAGAAGCGTAACCGTTTCACTTAAAATTTCCCAGGTCGCGTGGAAAGAACTTTTGCTTTCTTTTGATCGCTCGAGCCATTTAATGGCTTTATGGTGGTTGAAATTTTTTTTGAGCGGCGTTTTTTAGCCAAACGAAGCAACCGTTCGGCCGCCAGTCCGCTTTTAGCCAGCCGCGGCGGCGCCTGCAGCTGCGCGACCATGCGCTGGCGCTGTTTAATTTTAAATATCCGATCAGGATGGCGTTCCAGAAAATGGATTAAGCTGGGCAGAAGGCGCCGCGCTTCAGAAACGTTTAGTTCGCTGGGCCAATCACCCATTTTTTTATTCATGTACATACTGTACCACATGTACTTATAAAAGCCAGGTGTGGATTGTAAACGGTTACCAAAAAGTAGGGACAGACACTGCTTTTTTTAAAAAAAGCAGTGTCTGTCCCTACTTTTTGGTGTTGGGGGTTGCGCGGGGGGGGTTTTGGGATTAATCTAAAAGGGGAAAAAGTGATAAAGGGCAAGATAGGCATAGAGGCACTTAGGCACTTGGGCACTGGGGCAAAAAGGCACTTAGGCGCTAAGCTAAGAAGAGCTGTTATTCTTAGTGCCTTAGTGCCTTTGTGCCTTAGTGCCTTTCCTCCATTCGCCTTTCCCCTGGAGCCCGGAGGCGCGATTGTTCAGGCTTCCAGCTACCTGTCGCGTGATCTTAAGAATAAAATTCAGGAGCACCTGGATAAAACGTTCGGCACCGGAAACGCCGAGGTTTTCGTGCATGTGGACGTCGGGTTTTCGTTAAAACTCAAGGAAGAATTGCAAAACAGCCTTTCGGCTTATTTGTCCGGCCAGTTAGGCCGGACAGCCAAGGACGCGCCGGCAGACGATGCCGGAGCTGAAAATCCTTCCAGTTATAAATGGCTTTTTCCGGGCATAGCGGACAGCGGCGATCCCCAGGCCTCCGGAACCGACACCTTTATCCTGCCCGGGTTTTCGGCCGTGGGGACCGGGGTTTCGGTTCCAACCGGCGGCGCGCCGCCGGGTTCCAGGAAGGCGGCGGATGGGCGTTACCCTTTCTCGGACCCCAATTTTCTTTACGCGGTGGGCCTGGAGGTTAAATCCGTTTTCGTCAAGGTCGCCCTGGATTATTCTTTGCCGGCGGACGCCGAGGCGAAGGTGCAGACCTTGATCGGGTCATTTTTAACGCTGGACGCGGCTCGGGGGGACCGTTTGGTCGTGACGCGATTCAGCATGCCCAATCCTTTCATGGAGTTATTGAAGGATTCCAAGGTTTTGGGCACCGTGCTTCAGTGGGGCACGATCGGGATTATTCTGATCATCGGCTTGGTTGCCACCACGTTTTTGGCTTTGATTACTTGGCGTTCCTTGGTGGGAGTTTTGGCGCAATGGGTGGTGGCTTTTTCAGCCGCCAGGCAAAAAAGCATCGAGGTGAAATTTGAGTTTCCGGATAAACTGCGGGCTTACCTTGAGGGAAGGATGGCCAAGGACAAGGAGGGGGAAGACGAGTTGCCGGGCGGCGCCGGAGATGAAAAATTAATCGAAATGGCCGCTCAAAAAAGCGAAGCGCCGGGCGAAGCGGAGATTAAGATCGCGCCGGCGCGCGTGGCCGACCTTTATCACTTGATCGGGCAGGAAAATCCGAACCACATCGCCCTGGTGGTAGCCCGCCTTCCGGTCGCCACTAAAAAGGCGTTCTTGGAGCAGTTCCCATCCGAGCGCTTGGGAGAGGTCATCAAGGCGATGGCTGAGCCTCAAATGGTGGAAACGGAATTAATGGAGCGCCTGAAAGAGGAACTGGAGCACCGCATCGCCGGGGTCGTCGGCGGCGCGCAGGAAATTGTCAACACGTTAAACGCCGTTGATCTGCTGTTGCGCGAGAAAATGCTTAAAACGATCGAAAGCCAAGACGCCAATCTTTACCGGATCGTGCGCGGCAAGGTTTTGCTTTTTGGGGATATAACCTATTGGTCGGAGCAGGAGTTAAACATGCTTCTCTCGCGCGTGCAGATTCATGAATTGGCCATAGCGATTTCAGACGGCCTGTCGGACCCCGGCTTAAAGGATAAAATTTTTCACTCCCTGCCCAAGAAAACAAGCCAGATTTTGCAGGAGTACCTCGTCACCGTGGGGCGGCCGCCCGTTGAACGGATTTTGCAGGCCCAAAATAAGATTTTAAAACTTGCCGAAGAGATGATTCTTCAAAATACTCTGCCCCACCCGATGGATCGCGCGCGCCTGTCGGCGCAATAAAAAGAGCAGTTTGGTACAATATATTAAGGAAGAGGCGAAAAAGGCCCGGTCTTTTTCGCTTTTTTCATCTTTTTTGGTTATGATGGAACTTCGGGATAAATTGGAGACTGCGTTGCGGCCTTTGATTGAAAGGGAGGGGTTTGAATTGCTTGAACTGGAATGGCGGCCGGGACCCAACGGCTGGACCTTGCAGTTGGTGCTGGATCATGACACCAAGCCGATCACTCTTTCGGATTGTGAGGAGGTCAGCCGCAGGGTGGAAGCCCACCTGGACCAATCGGGCCTGATCGAACGCCATTACAGTTTGGAAGTTTCATCGCCGGGATTAAGGCGGGTTCTGCGCAAGGAGAAGGATTACCATCGCTTTTTGGGGGAGAGGGCGAAAATCGAGCTTAAGAATCCGTTTCCGGGCACAAACCAAAGGGTGTTTAGGGGCACGCTGGAGGCTGTTGCCGAGGGGTTTGTTTTACTTGTTGACGACGACAATCAAAGAAGGTGGTCGTTGGCGTTAAGTGAAATCGCCAAAGCGAATTTGGATCCGGAAATAAATGTATGAGCAAGGCACAGAGAGAGGCAAATAGGCACTTAGGCACTAAGGCACTAAGAAGAATTGTTCTTTTTCACTCAGTGCCTCAGTGCCTCAGTGCCTCAGTGCCTCACTATTTATGACTTCCAAAACCGAGTTTGTTTTGCTTTTAGAGACCATCGAGCGGGACAAGGGCATTCCCCGCCAGGAGATTTTACGCTTGATCGAAGGGGCGGTGGCTTCCGCGCTGGTCAAGCACATGGGCCGCGAGATTCCGGTTCAAGCTACGATGGATGGCGAGACCGGAGAAACCAAAGCCGCTATTTTGAAAAAAGCGGTGGAACAGGTCAGCGATCCTTTGGCCGAAATTTCTCTTGAGGCGGCTAAAAAAATCAATCCGGCGGTGAAGGTTGATGAAGACGTGCCGGTGGCGGTTGACACCATGGAGTTTTCCAGAATCGCGGCCCAAACCGCCAAGCAGGTGATCCTGCAGAAACTACGCGAGGTTGAAAAAGAAAATCTTTTCAAGGATTTCAAAAAGAAGGAGAACCTGGTGATTACGGGTTCCGTTTATCGCGTCGGCCATGACAAAACTGTTTATGTCAGTTTGGGCAAAATCGAGGCCATTTTAAAAAAAGAGGAACAAATTCCGGGCGAAAGGTTTTCCATCGGCCAGCCTTTGAAAGCCCTGGTGCATTCGGTGGAGCTGGATCTTAGGGGGCCGCAGGTTTATCTTTCCCGAAGCGCTCCCGGGTTCGTGCAGGGCCTTTTGCGCCTTGAGGTTCCGGAAGTTCATGACGGGACGGTCGAGATCTTGAAAGTGGTTCGCGAGCCGGCGTTTCGAAGCAAGGTGCTGATCAAATCCAACGATCCCAGGGTTGATCCTGTCGGCGCCTGCGTGGGCATCAAGGGAACGCGCATCCGCCCGGTGATCAACGAGCTGCATGGAGAGAAGATTGACCTTGTTTTGTCGGGAGACAACACCGAAGGCATGATCGCGGCGGCCTTGGCGCCGGCCAAGGTGTCTAAGGTGGAGGTCGAGGATACCGAAAAAAAGACGGCGCGCGTTTTTGTTGAGCAGGACCAGCTGGCGGGAGCGATCGGCAAAGATGGTTTGAATTTGAAGCTGACCTCGGAGTTGACCGGATGGAACATCACGGTGGAAGCGGTGAAGAAAGAAGATGCTGGATGCTCGATGCTGGATGCTGGAGGGGTGGAGAAAAAAGAAGAGGATGCTGGATGCTCGATGCTGGATGCTGGGGGAGAACAGGAGAAATCCAAACAAGAAGAGGCGGCGCAAGCAGAAACGGCGGCGGCTTCCGAAGGGAAAAAGAAAGTTAAGGCGAAAAAAATTAAAGCGGCCGTTGAGGAGAAAGAAAAAATTTCGGAAGAAGGACAGACCGCATAACGTGGCGCAAAAAAAGACGACTAAAACAACCAAAGAAAAGGCGGCTAAGCCCGCTAAAATAAAAACTGAAGCGAAAAAGGCGAAAAAGGCCTTGCCTGCCGGCCGACCGGCGAAGCTGATTGAGGCGGTTCATAAGAAATCGCCGCGCAAATCGGAAAGCAAAGCGGCCAAGATTTCAAAAACTGTAAAGATCGAGAGCGATGTTTTAGACCGCCAGGCAGAAAGCCCCGTCGTGAGCGCGCCGCTCGCGCCGCACCGGTCCCAGGCACCGGTCAAGGCGCCGGATCAAAAAGAGGAAATCGCGCCGCCGTCTCCCGGCGCAGAGGCCAAAGAAAAGGCGGCGGCCACCGCGGTGGTTGAGACCAAAGAGCCGCCCGCGCCGGTAAAAAGAAAAATCACGCTTACCCCTCGAACAACGGTCAAGGATTTGGCCGGTCTTTTGGGCGTGGGCGTGCCCGAAATTATCAAAAAGCTGATGGCCTTGGGCGTTTGGGCCACCATCAATCAAAAGCTGGAGCCGGAAACCGCTACTTTGGTGGCTAATGAATTCGGCTTTGAGGCCGAAGTTCCCCAAGTTTTTGAGCAGGAAGAAGCTTTGCTGCGGGCGGCGCCTGCGGCTGACCCGAAAGATTTGTCCGCGCGCGCCCCCATCGTGACCATCATGGGACACGTGGATCACGGCAAAACCACCCTGTTGGACGCAATCCGCGAAACCCGCGTGGCGGAGCAGGAAGCCGGCGGCATCACGCAGCATATCGGCGCTTATAAGGTTAAAACGTCCAGGGGGGAAATTGTATTTCTGGACACCCCGGGTCATGAGGCTTTTACCGCGATGCGCGCCCGCGGAGCCAAGGTGACGGATATGGTTGTCTTGGTGGTGGCGGCGGATGACAAGGTGATGCCCCAGACCGTGGAAGCCATTGACCACGCCAAAGCGGGCGGCGTCAAGATTGTTGTGGCCATCAATAAAATTGACAAGCCTGAAGCCAATGTCAATAGAATCAAACAAGAATTGGCCAATCATGACCTTATGGCCGAAGACTGGGGCGGCAAAACGGTGATGGTGGAGGTTTCGGCCAAGAAAAAAATTAACCTGGATAAACTATTGGAGATGATCGCGCTGGAAGCGGAGTTGATGGAGTTAAAGGCCGATCCCAAGCGTCCGGCGGTCGGCGCCGTCCTGGAGGCCAGAAAAGACTCTAAGCGAGGCAACGTGGCCTCCATTTTGATTCAAGACGGAACACTGCGCATCGGGGATCCCTTTGTTTGCGGCATTACTTGGGGCAAAGTTCGCGCCCTGATTGACGATCGTAATGCCAAGATGCAGCAGGCCGGTCCGGCCACGCCGGCTCTTCTGATGGGCTTGTCCGATGTGCCGCAGGCGGGTGATCGATTGATCGCGGTGGACAACGAGCGCAAGGCTAAGGAGCACGCCACGACCCGGGCGGCTGAATTTCAGTTGGTGCACGGCAATAAGTCGACGAAACATTTGATGCTTGAAGATATTCATGAAAAAATTTCGCAGGGCCTGATGAAGGAATTTAAGATCATACTGCGAACCGATATGCAGGGCTCTTTGGAAGCCATTGTGGGGGAGTTGTCCAAGCTTCACCATGAGGAGGTGGCGATCAAGGTTCTGCACGCGGGCGTGGGCCCCGTCAGCCTTTCGGACGTTCTGTTGGCCGCGGCTTCGGAAGCGGTCATTTTAGGTTTTCACGTGCCGATGGACGTCCGCGCCCAAGAGGAGGCGCAAAAAGAGAAGGTTGAATGCCGGGTTTATTCCGTTATTTATGAATTGGTGGGGGACGTGCGGGCCGCTTTGGAAGGGCTTTTGGCCCCGATTATCAAGGAAAACGTTTTGGGCGCGGCGGATGTGCGGGCCGCTTTTCGAGTCTCCGGAGTCGGGCCGGTGGCGGGCTGTTTCGTGACCCAGGGCAAAATCAACAGGGGAACTCAAGCCCGGGTTTGGCGCGGCGACGCCAAGTTTCTTGACGGCAAGGTGACCAGCTTAAAAAGGGTGAAGGAAGACGTCACCGAGGTCACTCATGGATACGAGTGCGGCATTGTGGTTTCGGGCTACAACGAACCCAGAAAAGGCGACCGCATCGAATGTTTTGAGACGGTTAAAGAGTTGAAGAAATTGACGCAGAAATGATAACGGAAAGGCGGGGAAGGCGGTGAAGGCGGGGAAGGGCAAGGAATTTCCTTTCATTTTTTTTACCGCCTTTCCCGCATCTACCGCCTTTCCCGCATTTTTTTAAAATGTTTCCCGACCGAATTTCTCGCGTTGAGGCCTTGATGCGCAATGAGATTTCCAGAATTTTGGAAGATCATCGCGAGAAAATTTTTGAGACAGCCGGCTCCATTTTGCTCACCATTACGCGCGTTGAGGTGGCCAGAAATTTAGAAAAAGCGATCGTCAGATATTCCTGGACCGCTGTTTCATCCGACCCGCAAAACGCTGATTTGGCCCAACAAGCCCTGGAAGATTTGGAGCCTGAAATCACGCGGGAGCTCAAAAAACGGTTAACGATCAAGCGGTTGCCGCGCTTGAGTTTTATTTATGACAACTCCATGGAATCGGCGGATAGGGTACTGCAGATACTCAATAGCCTGCATGCCAACGAAGGCAGCGCTGTGGTGAAGAGTTCCAAGGGGAAACGCCATAAAAAATGATAAAGGAAAAAGCGGTAAAGGCGGAGAAAGCGGTGAAGGGCAAGGAGTTTCCTTTCATTTTTTTTACCGCCTTTCCCGCATCTACCGCCTTTCCCGCATTTATCCATGACGCCTTTCTCTAACGGCAGAGTTCCGCCTAATTTAACGAAGGCTTTGCGGGAGGCCAAGAGTTTTGCCATCGTGGGCCACGTTAAACCCGACGCCGACACGCTGGGCTCCTCGCTGGCGTTATCGGGTCTTTTGCGCAGAGTCAAAAGCGGGCGAAGAATCGTTTTAGCCAACGCCAGCCCCATTCCGGCTCAGTTGCAATTTCTTCCCCGCTGGGATACGGTTGTGGCCCCGGCGCAAAAGTCCGATCTTAAAGACTTGGATTGCGCTATTTATTTGGAGTGCGCCAACCCGGAACGCGCCGGCGGCATCGCCGCTTTCGAGGAGTTCCGGTTAACCTTGAATATTGATCACCACATCACCGGCAAAGGATTCGCTCATGTCAATTGGATTAATCCCCACGCTTCGTCGAACGCGGAGCAGGTTTATATGCTTTACAAGGAGTTCGGTTTTGTTCCGACCAAGGAGGAAGCCACCTGGCTTTACGCGGGGATCGTGTCGGACACGGGGCGCTTCCAATATTCCCTGACCAGCCCTGCGACCCACCGCGTGGCGGCGGAACTTTTGGAAACCGGAATTCCTCACACCAGAATCATGGAGCATTTATTCACCATCAAGACGGTGGCTCATTTAAGGCTCTTGGCAACCGCGCTTAGCAGCATGCGGTTTCATTTGGGCGGCCGCGTCACGGCGCTTTCCTTGTCGCGGGGGGATTTCGCCAAATATGATTTTCACGCCACGCAAACCGAGGATATCGTCAATTACGGGCTGGCCCCCAAGGAGGTGGAGGCCGCGTTTTTTATGAAAGAGGAGCCTTTTCGCGGGAAAAATGTTGTTTCCGTTTCTTTGCGTTCGCGGGGCCGCGTTGATGTTTCGGTATTGGCCCAAAGTTTCGGCGGCGGCGGCCATAAAAACGCGGCCGGCTGCGAAATCGCAGACATGACGATGGATAAAATTGAAAAAACTTTAGTGGAGAGAATGGGCAACCTGCTTAAAAAAAGAAAGTAGGTAGTAGGTAATGGATGGCATCCTTAACGTTTACAAGCCCGCCGGGATCACGTCGTATGACGTGATCAGGCACATTAAAAGAACGATGAGGCGAGAGGACCTTATCTCCTTATCGAAAATAGGCCATGCCGGCACGTTGGATCCTTTTGCCGAGGGCGTGTTGTTGATTCTTTTGGGCAAAGCCACAAAATTGTCAGGGCAGCTAATGGATATGCCAAAGGTTTACCGCGGCACGATCGCGCTGGGGGAGGAAAGAGATACGGATGACCTGACGGGGAAGGTGAGAAAGGTGAGCAAGGTGAACAAGGTGATAAAAGTTCGAGAAGATGATTTCCAGAGAATAGCGGAAAGTTTTCTAGGTGAAATTGAGCAGGAACCCCCGGTTTATTCGGCGCTTCATTGGGGCGGCAAGCGCCTCTATGAGCTTGCCCGTAGAGGTCAAATGGTTCAGCCGTTGGCTCGTAAGGTGCAAGTATATGAGTTTAAAATAATCGAACCTTGTTCACCTTTCTCACTTTGTTCACCTTCTTTCTCATTCGAGGCCAAAGTCGGCAAGGGTTGTTATATTCGGGCGTTGGCGCGCGATTTTGGACGGGCCTTGGGCACCGGGGCTTACCTCGCTTCATTAACGCGGGTTTCGGTCGGACCGTATCATTGCGACGACGGTTTACGTCTTCAGGATATATCCAAAAATTTAATGGCTAGCGTAAACTATGCCTAAGCTGGAACAATTAAATATCGGACCTTCCGACCAGAAGTGGCTTTTGTCCACCCTCGCGAAAATCCATTTTTTTGGCGGCATGACGACCGGGCAATTAGAAAAAGTTATTCCCTCGTTCGGGCTGTTTCGATGCGGCCGCGGCCACACCCTATTCAAAGAAGGGGACGGTGGCGACGCCCTATTCGTAGTTTATGAAGGAGAAATTGTTATTCGAAAAAAAGCGTTCCTATTTTTTTCCAGAGAGATCGCCTGCCTTGGTCCGGGCCAAATTTTTGGCGAAATGGCGCTTTGGGAAAAAGCTCCTCGTCTGGCCAGCGCCGTTGCCGGCAAAGAATCCAAGATATTCACTCTTCTTTCCCAGGATTTTGAGTATCTCCTTAACAAGAATCCGGAGTTTGGCGACGTGATCAGCCGCATCTCGGCGCAAAGAAAATTTGGATTGGCGCACCAATGACCAAGCCAAGGAAAAGAGCGCTTACCATCGGCACTTTTGATGGTTTGCACCTTGGGCATCGCAAGGCGCTGGAGGGTCTTTTGCGCGTGGCCCGGCAAAAGAATTTGGAACCCATGGTTGCCATTTTTCCCTACTCGCCGCGTGTTTTTTTGTATGGCAATACCAGGATCGTGCGGCTTCTAACCACGGTTGAAGAGAGGATCAGGATTTTGCGCGAGGAGTTTGGAATTCGTAAGGTAGCGGTGCTGGGCATTAAGCGCTCTCTATTGAATCTTTCGGCCGGGGAATTTTTGAAGCGCTACGCTTGCGGCTTGTGGCGCGCAGACACCTTGGTTTTCGGCGAGAATTTCGCCCTCGGCAAGGACCGCTTGTGCGACAGCACCAGTTTCCAGCGGTTTCTTCGGCCTCTTGGGCTTCGCTGGCGCATGGTGCGGCTGAAAACCGGGCGCGGATTGGCCGTTTCTTCAACCAGAATTCGGGGCCTTTTGGCCGAGGGCGATGTTTCGCGGGCTAATCGCCTCTTGGGCCGGCCATACCGCATTGGAGGCCGGGTAGTCCGGGGGGAAGGCATCGGCCGCAGGCTGTTGGGGATCGCGACCGCCAATTTGTCCATTGACCCCGCCAAAATTTTGCCCTTAGGAGTGTTCCGGGCTCGCGCACCGGAGCTTGACCGCCTGGCCGTGGTTAATATCGGATTTAGGCCAACAGTCAGGGGTCAGGGGTCAGGGGTCAGGGGTCAGAAAGAAAATCGTTTTTTTACCTCACCCCTCACCCCTCACCCCTCACCCCTTTTGCCCGTTGTTGAGGCCCATGTTCTTGATTTTAAGGGCAACCTCTACGGCCGGACATTGACGCTGGAACTTTTAAGCCGGATTCGCGGTGAGAAAAAGTTCGGTTCTTTGGAGGACTTGCGCGCTCAAATTATGAAAGACGTAAAAATAGCGCGAGGTGGCTAGTTCAATTTTTCATGTTATAATTCTAGCGTGATTACAAAAGAAGAGAAGTCAGAAATTGTTAAACGGTACGCGGCCAACCCCAAGGACACGGGCGGCACCGTTGTTCAGATCGCCATGCTTTCCAATAGAATCAACAGCATTAATGGGCATCTGAAATCCGAAAAATACGACCATTCTTCCCGCAGGGGACTTTTAAAACTGGTGGGCAGAAGGCGCGCGTTGCTTTCTTATTTGGAAAGAAACGACCGTGCAGCGTCAAAAAAGCTGCGTTCGGATCTTGATTTAAACTGAATCCCGGTCTTTTTTGACGGGATTGGGCTTGAATAACCAACCTGAACTCTTCCTGTAATTAGAATAAACGTAATGAATAATCGGACAAGGAGTAAATGATGTCAGAACCAATTGAATTCGCCATAGATATCGGCGGCAAAACCATTAATTTTCAGACGGGCCACGTGGCCCAGCAGGCCAACGGCTCGGTGATGGCCACCATCGGTGGAACCGTGGTCATTTCCTCTGTTTGCGCGTCCCCGGATCCCAAAAAAGACGCCGCGTTTTTTCCCCTGACGGTGGATTACCGCGAGCGAACTTACGCCACGGGAAAGATTCCCGGCGGATTTTTTCGCAGGGAAGGCCGCCCCAAGGAAACCGAAATTTTATCCTCCCGCTTGACGGACCGGACCTTGCGGCCGCTTTTCCCGGAAGGTTTTTACCACGAAGTGATGGTTCAAAACTTGGTGCTTTCCGTTGACGGCGAAAACGACGCCGATGTCGTGACGCTGTTGGCCTCGAGCGCGGCCTTGGTGATCTCCGACATTCCGTTTAACGGACCGGTGGCCGGCATTCGCGTGGGGCGCGTGGGGGGTTCCTTCGTGTTTAATCCGACATTCGCGGAACTGCAGGAAAGCGACATCGACATGGTCATTTCCGCGACCAAGGACGCTTATGTGATGGTGGAAGGCGGCGCCAAAATCGTGCCCGAAGAAACCATTCTTGAGGCCCTGAAAGCGGCCAAGGGACCTTTGGACCGGCTTTGCGATATTCAAGAGGAGATCCGCAAAAAGATCGGCAAGCCTAAAATGACATTCACGCCATTTCAATGGAATCAAGACGTGAAAAACGCCATCAAAGACGAGGCGGCTTCCAAAATCAGGGAGATCGTTAAAAAGTTTCTTCCCAAGAAAGCATTGGACGTCGAATTAAGAGCCTTGAAAAAAGATTTCACCGCGCGCCTGGAGGCCAAATTCCCGAATCATTTGGGCCACATCGGCGGCATCGTGGAAGATATTTTTCACGCCGAGGAGCGCGCCATGCTGGTTCGAGACGGCGCGCGCGCCGACGGCCGCAAAATCAATGAAATCAGGCCGATTTCCTGCCGGACGTCCCTTCTTCCGCGGACTCACGGCTCGGCTTTGTTTCAGAGAGGCCAGACCCAGGCGTTAGCTACCGTGACGCTGGGCTCCCCCAAGGATATGCAGTCCATGGAAGAGCAGGAGGGGGATTTTAAGGAGCGTTTTCTGTTTCATTACAATTTCCCGGCCTTCTCGGTCGGCGAGGTAAGACCGGACCGCGGCCCGGGGCGGCGCGAAATCGGGCATGGATCGCTGGCGCGAAGATCGCTCGTGGCCGTTTTGCCCAAAGAGGAAGATTTTCCTTACACGGTGCGCGTGGTGTCCGACATTCTGGAGTCCAACGGCTCGACTTCCATGGCCAGCGTCTGCGGCGGTTCTTTGGCTATGTTTGACGCCGGCGTGCCTTTGCAGGATCACGTGGCCGGAATCGCGATGGGATTGATCGTGGAGGGCGGCAAGCATTTTGTCTTAACCGACATCATGGGTCTGGAAGACCATCTGGGCGACATGGACTTTAAATTGGCCGGAACGCGTTCGGGCGTGACCGGTTTTCAGATGGATGTCAAAATTCCGGGCATTACGCTTGAAATTTTGACCGAAGCGGTTGAGGCCGCGCGCATCGCGCGCTTGGCGATTCTGGATAAAATGATCCAGGCTCTGAATTTCCCGCGTTCGAGCTTATCCATCTACGCGCCGAAAATATCGGTCGTGACGATCCCGGTTGAAAAAATCGGAGCCTTGATCGGCCCGGGCGGCAAGAATATCCGAA
The DNA here is from genome assembly GCA_016205025.1 of Elusimicrobiota bacterium. GTDB lineage: Bacteria > Elusimicrobiota > Elusimicrobia > JACQPE01 > JACQPE01 > JACQJO01. The sequence goes on along the minus strand of JACQJO010000029.1, from coordinate 104,262 downwards.
GATTGAGCGAAACGTTCGGCGTTGAGATCGAGGTGGAAGACGACGGCCGCATTTTCATTCATTCGCAGGATTGGGACCAGGTGGAGCAGGCTAAGCAGGAAATCCAGGGCATGACCCAGGAGCCCGAGGTGGGCAAAGTGTACCAGGGCAAAGTGGTTTCAATAACCGACTTTGGCGCGTTCGTGGAGATTTTGCCCGGACGCGACGGCCTTCTGCATATTTCACAGATGTCCCAGCAGCGCATTAATCATCCGAGCGATCTATTCCAAGAGGGAGATCCCGTTGAAGTCAGAATCGCGGATATTGATCCTTCCGGTAAAATCCGGCTGGTGCGCGCCGATGCCCCGCAGGGCGAATCGCAGGGCCAGGGCACTCCCCCCAGGTCTTTCGGCAATCGCGGCGGCGGCGATTATGCCGGCCGCGGCGGCGGCCCGAACGAGGGCAGGAGAGGTTTCGGTTTGCGCCCCCCAAGGCCCGGTGGAAGGGGGCCGCAGGGCGGCGGACCGAGAGACCGTTTCCGGGGCCGGCCCAGATAAAAAATTCATAATCTGGTAAGTTAGCCCCATGTCGCTTGTGACCCGGCTGGAGCTTTTGTATCAACGCATGAAAGCGGCTGGCGTTTCGGCCTTAGAATTTGAACTGGGCCCGCAGGAAAAGCTAAAGATAGCCCTGAAGAAAGAGGGTGAAGCGGGTAAGAGGGGAAGCGGGCAGGAGAGTATCGCCGCATCCCCGGTTCCCCTTATCCCCGTTTCAGGCACCCCTGTCAACGCCCCGTTATCCGGTGTTTTTTACCGCTCGTCCTCGCCGTCGGCCGCCCCTTTCGTAGAGGAGGGTTTGGCGGTCAAATCGGGAGATGTTTTGTGCATCATCGAGGCCATGAAGGTGATGAACGAAATCCGGGCGCCGAAAGCGGGGAAAGTGGTTAAAGTTTTGGGCGTCAACGGCAAGCACGTTAAAAAAGGGGACGCGGTATTTTTGTTAGAGTAGCAATGTTCAAAAGGTTTAAGAGGGTAAAAAAGTTCAAGAGGATAAGGAAGAAATCCTTGGTTAGCCTTTTGAACCTCTTGAACTTTTGAACTTTTTGAGCCTTTGGATTTGGAGGTTTGATGGGCCAATCTATTGAAGAGATTGCTGAAAAAATTCGGTTGATCCTGAACTCCGAAGGGGCAACCGAAACGACGCATCTTAAACTGAAACTGGAACTTTCGGCGAGCAAACTTTTTTTGGCTTTGGGTTGGATGCTTAAAGAGGGCAAGGTGGAAATGGAAGCCTCGGAGTACGGCTACAAAGTTCGCTTGGCAAAAGAACAACTAACGCGGGCGTCAAACTAAAAATTTTGACCGTCACGCGTTTTTTTTGGCATAACGCGCAACGGCTCCGCCTTAAATCTCTTGAAAAAACCGTGGTCGGCTGCAGAGCAGCCGCCACTTAGCTCTCACCCGTTTCAAGAGAAACGGGTTCCGAGATATTTTTTCAAGAGATTTAAGGCTCCGCCGGAAAATTAAGCGAGCCCGAGCCTTCACCGCTTCTTTTCTATGCGCTAGAATCATCTTGATGTCGAAACGCTCAAGGGGCGCTAAGTCTTCCAAAAAGTGGCGGTTTTTTCTTTTTTTCTTTTCTTTTTTTTGCGGACTCGTTTTAACCCCCTGCCTTTATTGGCCGGCCTCGATGGGGCTTTTAAGTCAATGGGTGGATCATTTGATGTTGGGGGCGTTCGGATGGATGGCTTATTGGACGCCTATTTTTTTGTTTTGGATGGCGGCCAGAGCTTGGGCGGCGCGCAAGGCGCTTTCCAGCGAGATCGCTTTTGCGACGCACGCCTTATTTTTGCCGCTGGGCGGATTTTTTCTGGCCGCTTTGGGATGGGGCTTGGCGGCTTTCAATCAAAGCGACATAGCGGGAGGTTTGGGTTTATGGCTGGCGCGCTCCATGAGTTATCGCGTCGGTTTTTTTGGCAGTTGGGCCATGCTGGCGGGGTTGGGAGCTTTTTGGCTCTGGATGGCTTTTGACGTGCCGTGGGGAGCGTTGACCGGCCGGACGATCCGGCTGATCCAGGAGGATTGGAAATCGTGGCGCCGCGAATGGCGCTTGCGGCGCGCGGCGGTTGCCGAGCAGTCTGCGTCTGCCGGCGGCGCGGTAAGCGCGCCGAGAGTCAAAATAGAGAAACCAGCTAACGGCAACGGCCACGGCGTGCGGCCGCCCGAATCCGAGGAGACCGAGCGAATCGGGCCGGTTAAGATCACTGTCGCACCCGTGGAACCGCCGATTCGTGGTCAAGCGCGCCCGGCGCCTGACGCGCCACGCGAGGGCGCCGCAGCCAAATGGACGCTTCCGTCTTTGGATTTATTAAACCGGGGAAGCGGCGGTTCGGAGGTTTGGGCCCAGGCCGATGTTTTGGAGGGCAGGGGCCAGGATCTGGTGCGCGCTCTGGCTAATTTTGAGGTTTTGGTGGATCTTGAGGGGATTGTGCCGGGTCCCGTGGTGACCCGGTATGATGTTGTTCCAAAACCCGGCGTTAAAGTTACCGAGATCGTTAATTTAACCAATGATATAGCGTTGGCCTTGCGCGTGGCTTCGGTGCGCGTGCTGGGCCCCATCGCGGGTAAGGGGGCTATCGGCATTGAGGTTCCCAATCCTAAAGCCACCCTGGTGCGCTTAAGGGATGTTTTGGAAACTTCAATGGCGCGAGAGGCCGATGACCGTCTTGTTTTCGCGATTGGGCGTTCGGCTTCCGGCGAAGGCATACTGGCGGATTTAACCGACATGCCCCATCTTCTGGTCGCGGGAGCGACCAACTCCGGCAAAAGCGTGCTGATTCACGCCATGATCGTTTCTTATATCTACCGGATGACCCCTGATGAGCTTAAGCTGGTATTAATTGATCCCAAGCGCTTGGAGCTCCCTTTTTACGAAGGCGTTCCGCATCTGTTTGACCCCAGAAAATCCGCCTCCGATGTCACCGTCATTACGGATTTCAAAGAGGCGTCCAAAACATTGGCGGCCATGGTTGATTTAATGGAAGCCCGCTATGAACGGTTCGCTCAAAAAAATGTCAGAAATATCGAGGCCTACAACAAGGTGGTTCGACAAGGCTCACCAGGAGCGGTTGATGCCGGGGCCTTTGCGCCGGAACCTTATGTCGTGGTGATCATTGATGAATTGGCGGATTTAATGTTGGTGGCGGGCAAAGAAGTGGAGCACAATGTCCAGCGTTTAGCTCAAATGGCCCGCGCGGTGGGCATTCATCTGATTTTGGCGACCCAGCGCCCCAGCGTGGACGTTATCACCGGGGTCATCAAAGCCAACCTGCCCGCGCGCATTGCCTTACAAGTGGTTTCCAAGGTGGATTCCCGCGTCATTTTAGACGCGCAGGGAGCCGAAGATCTGTTGGGCGAGGGCGACTTGCTGTATTTGGCCGCCGGAGCCCAACGCCCGGCGCGCATTCAGGGAGCTTACGTTTCAGACGGGGAGATTCAAAAAGTGGTTCAGTTTTGGAAAGAGCAGGGAGGGCCCGATTACCCGGAACCGGCGGTTCTGATGGGCATCCACAACCAAAATTCCGGCGGGCAAGGCCAGGTTCAGTCGCGCGAGGAGGTGGAAAATTTTCTTAAGGCCTTAAAATTAATTCAGGAAAGACGCCGCGTGTCCCAGGATTTGCTTAAAGCCCATTTCGGCTCCTCGGCGCGCGCCACTGATATTTTGTCGCGTCTTGAAGTGGGCGGGTATATTTTTAAGCCCGAGGGAACCAATCGCTGGGAAATTCGATATGATCGAATTGAAGAATATCTAAAAGAAAGGCGGATAGATTGATCAAGGCACAGAGGCATAAAGGCACTAAGGCACTAAGTAAAAAACATCTTTTCGCCTCATCGCCTCATCGCCTTAGTGCCTGTTGCCTAGTCATTATGTTGAGTTTAGCGACTTTTGCTGATCCAGGTAGCGCAGAAAAAGAACAGTCGCTTTCTGTTGAACTCACTACGACTTCCATCCTGGCCAAGGTCAAGGCTTACGACGAAAAAATTGAGCGCATCACGTTTAAGTTTACCGAAGAATTTTTTTTGACGCCCACGGGCGAGAGAGAGAAGCTGACCGGCCGGGTTTATTTCGACCGGAAAAATTTTCGCGTGCGCGCGGATTACTCCGGCCGGGTCAAATACAAGCTTTGGATTGACAAAAATACCGCCTATCTTTTTGATGAGTCTTTGCGACAGGTGGTGGTCAGGAAGTGGGAGGATTTCGGCCAGATGCACTTACAGGCCTTCATGGACTTGCCGGTATTTTTTGATTTGGGCAAGTTTGAAGATCGTTACCATTTTTCGCTGGCCAAGGCCTCCGGCGCCGCCCAGGGCGTTGTTTATCTTAGGGCTGATCCCAAGAAGAGCGCGACGCAGCCCTATCATTTGCTTTTTGGCATCGAGGCGGCGAGCGGCCGGCCCGAGAGTTTGAAGTTGGTTTTCAACAATTATGAGGCAAGCTTGAGGATTTCCGATGCTCGCCCCAATGCCAAGTTCAGTGATAAAATATTCGATAGGCAGTTTGCGAAAGATGTTTCCGTGATCGACATGACTAGCACTAGGAGCGAATAGGGAGTTATTTCATGACACCAGAACAAATTAAGATTCCGGATTCCTTGATGGAGAAAACTCCGGCCAGGCCGGCGGAGAGCCCATCCGTAAAAGAGACGCCGCCCGCCGACGCCCAGGCGGATATTCCCATTCATGAGCTTTTTAAGAAGCGCCGCCAAGAGCGCGGATTGACTCTGGAGAAGGTGCGGGAAGACACCAAAATAACGGTTAAGTTCATCGCCGCTTTGGAGGAAGGGCGCTACAATGTTTTTCCGGCCAAGATTTATTGTAGAGGATTTTTTCTTTCTTACGCGAAATATTTGGGGATTCCCGACCCTTTCGACCTTTGGGAGAAGATCGAGGACCGCGTGCCGCTGCGCAGCGGCCAGCACGTTGAAGAGACGCGTGAAACAAAAAGGGCGGCGCAAAACCGCAACCTTAGAGATGACGCGGCCAGGGATTTGAGCTGGGGCGAGCAGTTTGTCCTTTGGGTGACGGAAGGACAAAATTGGATTATCGTCTTCATCGTTTTCCCGGCGGTGTTTTTGGGCGGTTTTTACGGCATTTATTCCTATATACAACATCGCAGTTTCCAGGATTCTCCTGAAAAGGCTTTAAATATCCCCCGATTGCTCGGCCAGGAGGCCGCCCGCAACGAACAGCGCGCGCCGTCGGCAACGCCGGCCGCGGCCTCGCTCAACGCGCCTGCGGCGCCGGTCAAGGAATTCGTTTTGGAAATCTCGGCCAAATCGGAGCCGACCTGGCTTCGAGCGGAAACGGACGGACGCCTGACATTCCAAGGGATTCTTCCCGCCATTCAAAAGCGAACATTCCGCGGCCGCGGCTCGATCAAATTGCGCATCGGAAACCCCAAGAGCATCGAAGCCAGGGCCAATGGCGCCTTGTGGTCCTTTACGCCCGAAGAACTGGAGAAAACTCCCCTGGAAGTTGAGTTCACGCCCGGAGCGATCGAAACGGCGCTCGGCGTCAAAAAAGAATAGTAGTGAGCGGGATTCCCAACGCTCTAACCTTATCGCGCCTAATCCTTGCCCCTGTTTTTGGGCTACTGATTTTAGATGACCGTCCTTGGAGCTTGGCCTTGGCCTGCGCCGTGGCTCTTTTCGCGCTGATTTCCGATTGGATGGACGGTTATCTGGCCCGGCTGTGGCGGCAGGTGTCGAGTTTCGGGATTTGTTTTGATCCCATCGCGGATAAAGCGTTCATTATTTCGGCCTTCGTTTCTTTGATTTGCCACCCTTATCTCGGACTGCCCCTGTTTCCTTTGGTTTTGATTATCGTCAGGGAGATGGGAGTTTCGGGTTTGCGCATCGTGATCCTGACCAAGGCGCGTTCTTCTTTGGCGGAAACGAGGCCTCTGGCGGCGGAGCGGTTCGGCAAGATTAAATCCGCCGTTCAATTCGGTGTGATTCTTTTTTTCACCTTTGCGCTGTGGGGCAGTTATTTTGAGGGGCCACGCATGGCGTCTGAAGAGATTTGCTCGGTTCTTTTTTGGGCGGTCGCGATCATGACGCTGTTGAGCGGACTGCCTTATTTTTGGAAGCACCGGACCGCCTTGGCCCGGGCCTGGCAGTCTATCCCAACCGATTAGAGGAGTTTAGCGCAGGGGAGTCACCCTTGAACCCAGTAGAGGAGGCAAAACCCCTCTCCTCCCTTCGGGTCCTCCTGATCCTGTGGCACTCTTGCCAATTCAAAGAGGTGGTGGAGGGGCGTGGCCGTAAAGAAATCGTTGAGATCCCCAAATAATTCCTCTGGTGGGTATTGATAATACATGATTTATCATGTAATATATTGACAATCAACAGGAGGCCGTCATCTACAAGCTAGAATTTTATCAGACACCCCGAGGTGACTACCCAGCGAAAGACTTCACGGAAGCCTTGCCGGATCGCCCCAAAATGAAGGCGGCCGCCTGGCTAAGGTTGTTACAAGAAAATGGACCCAATCTGCATAGACCGTATGCCGATATTCTGGAGGAGCCGGTTCGGGAATTGCGGGTTTCCTTTGGGCGCCTGGAAATTCGTCTTCTCTACTTCATTCACGGTAAAAGCATTGTGCTCACGCATGGATTTATGAAAAAGACGAAGAAAGTGCCCCGAGAAGAGATCGATCTTGCGAAAAGATATCGCCATGACTGGCTCGTGACTTTCCAAGGAGGTGGTTAAACCATGAAACCCCAGAGATTATTTTTTGATGACTGGTTAAAGGAGCAGCTCAAGAACACCAGGCTAAAAAAAGCTTACGAGGAAGAAGACGTTAGGGCCAGGCTGGCTCTGCGCATCGCGGAGCTTCGGCAACAAAAGAAAATCAGCCAGGCCCAGCTGGCCAAAAAACTCCACACAACCCAGCAGGTCATATCCGACATTGAGACCTTCAAACACCCCAATATAACCCTGCTGACACTTCAGAGAATCGCCAATGCTTTGGATGCCCACCTGTTTGTATCAATGAGATAATTTGCTTAAAGTGAGCACTACCGAGCCTGGATTTTAAACGATTCTCCCCAAATTTTGAAACGAGTACAAAGACGCTGCGCTAAACTCTTGCACCGATTAGCCGGCTTGCCGCGAGAACCAATAGGCCGGCCAAAATTCCGCTGGCTAAATCGTCTAAAACGCAACCCCATCCTTGGGGCAGGCTCTCTAATCGCCGGATGCCCAGCGGCTTGACGACATCAAAGACGCGAAACAAAACGAAAACTGCGGCCAGGCAGTAGAATTCCTTGGGCACCAAAACCGCGGCCGCCAGGCATCCGGCAAATTCATCAATGACGATGCGCGGGTCATCTTTTTTGTCGTAATAGCTTTCGGCCGCGCGGGCGACGCCGACGGAGATTAAAGCCACGGCCGCGGCCAGGAGAGCCCCGGATGTTTTGGTCATGGGGGGCAGGACCAGCCAGAATCCCACGGCCTCGATCGAGCCCACTAAGCCGCAGCCTGTCAGCATGGTGGCGCGGGCGCCTTTCCTGAATTCATAGACCGGATGGCTCAAGAAAAAACCGCTGGCCAGGAAGGCGGCAAACTTTTCGGATAATGAATTTTTCAAAGATTCCCTGTCGCTGACGGAATTAGCCTGTTAGAATAAACTAGAGTCATGGTGATTATTTTGTCAAAAGCCAAGAGAATTTACAAAAGTCGCTTCTATTTTTTTCTCATCTTTCTCACTTTTATCACCTTTCTCACCTTTTTCACCTTGCCCTGTCAGGCCCAAGAGCCGCCGCGAATTTCCACCATCAGCGTCACCATGGAACCGATTTTGGGCGGCGTTGTTGTGCGTTTTTATCCATCGGATGAGATTAAAAGGCGCATCGACCACTTTTTGGTTTACCGCTCCGGCGTGGAGAAGGGCCGCGTCGTTGCCTCCACCGACACCGCCGCGCGCCTGAATTACTACCACGATTGGTACAAGGATTATTTTTATGAGAACGAGCGCGGCAAGACATTCGCCTACCGCGTCGAGGCCTATGACCTTCGTGGGGGTAAGATCGGCGCCTCCGAGCCCGAATGGAATTACTGGAAAGCCAGGCGCCTTCAGCGCGCCGGCATCATGATGACGCCGTCGGCTTACCGGCAGATTCCCTTTTACGGTTCCACCGACAGCGGCTCGAGCGCTTTATTTCCGATCAACGTGGATGTGACAGCCAGCTACTATATCGGCCGCCTTTACAGTTATAACCGCTATGACGAGCTGACCAAAACGCGCAGAAGTTTGTTTTCCCGCATCGGGGTGATGTTTTGGCAGGTGGACACCAAAGTGATCTTGGAGCGCGAGGGCCGTTATTTTCCGCAATTGGCGCTTGGAGCGGAAGGTTCCATGATGTTAAACAACGCGCCGGCGCCGGATGTTTCGGCCGCGCCGGGCATTACGCTGACCACCAAGGAAAAAAATAGGACTTTTAACGGGCTTTTTTTGGTGGTCAGCAAGGATTTGGGATGGATCAATCCCACGATAGGATATATGCGCGGTGAATCCCCTTCAAAATTGATTTATTTAGCCGAATACTTGACCAAGGAGTCGGAGGCCAAAGCCGGGTTGTTCGCGGGCATGGTTTTGCGCCTTGGCCGCAAGCTAAGCCTGCACAGCGAGTTCATCCGGCCGGTGGGAGCTAAGGCCTCCCCATTTTTGGTGAATCTTCAGGTCGGCCGGGCTTTGCACACCAATTTTGACGTGGCCTACATGAAGTATGACCGCGCCTACGAGATTTTGGCGCACATCAACTTTAGATACACAATGTACCCGACTTATGGGAAGAAGTAGAGATCAGGGAAAAGTTGTGGCAATTACCGGGGCCAGCCGAGGAATCGGTTTGGCCTTGGCCGTTGAAATGGCCAAGCGGGGCGCTAAGCTTTCTCTTTGTTCCAGGAATCTGCCGGATTTTCAGCCCGCCGGCGGCCTGGTTGAGCGCTGTGACATATCCAAACCGGCCGAGGTTTCGCGCTGGCTGGCCGAAACGGTTAAGAAATTGGGCCGCATCGATATTTTGATCAACAACGCGTCGATCTTGGGACCGCGCTGTTTGATCGCGGATTATCCCAAAGACGCCTGGGATGAAGTCATGAGCGTCAATGTCAATGCTGTTTTTTACGTCACCAAAACTTGCCTTAACTTGGCCATGTTAAAACAGGGTTCCGGGGTTATTCTTAATATCACCAGCGGCGTCGGCCGCATCGGTAAGGCCCGATGGGGAGCGTACGCGGCGTCGAAGTTCGCGCTGGAAGGCATCAATCAAATGTTAAGCAATGAGCTTAAAGAAAAGGGAATTATTTCGGTTTGTTTAAATCCGGAGGCAACCGCGACCGCCATGCGGGCCGCGGCCTATCCCCGGGAAGACCCCGGCACGCTCAAATCTCCCCAAGAGTTGGCGGCCGCGGTGGCCGCGTGGCTGCCCAAATTGAGGCTGGAGGATTCGGGTAAGTCATTTGATTACAAAGATATCAGGTTATAAGAAAAGGTTTAGCGCAGGGGAGTCACCCTTGCCCCCAGACCCGAGAACCATTCTCTCCCCGCATTGCGGGGAGAGGATCCGAAGGGAGGAGAGGGGTTTTGCCTCCACTGGGTTCAAGGGTGACTCCCCTGCGCTAAACCCTTACCCCTGTAATCCCCCGTTCTTTTTTGTAGTATTTAACCGTTCATCTACAGGGTTCTTCTTGGCATAGTTGAGCTTCTTCGTAATACTCCAACGGTTTAGCTGGTTCAAGCAAAGCTGGGAGGGAGCATGAGAAAAGAACCGCTCGATTGGGCCAATATCTTATTCCTTTCGGCAACCCCGCTTGTCGCCGTTATCGGAACCGTTTGGTACGTCCGCCTTCACGGCATCATGTGGCTTGAGATCGTGAATTTCGCGGCGATGTTTTTATTGACCGGCATGGCGGTGACCGGAGGCTACCACCGCTACTACACCCACAAAAGCTATGAAGCGGCCAAGCCCCTGCAGTTGTTTTACCTCATCTTTGGCGCGGCCGCTGTTGAAAATTCCGTTTTAAACTGGGCCTCGGACCATCGCTATCACCATCAGTTCGTGGATCAAGAGGAAGACCCTTACAATATCTTAAGAGGCGGTTTTTACGCTCATATCGGCTGGATTTTCCGCAAAAATACCCGCGCCCTGCACGCTCGCTACCGCAACGTTCCTGATCTTTTAAAAGACCCCTTGGTCCGTTGGCAGGACCGGTGGTATCTGTTTTTGGTGGTCGCCGTCGCTTTCGGTCTGCCCACCTTGATTGGCCTGATCGCCGGCCGTCCAATGGGGGGACTGCTCTGGGCTGGATTTTTGCGTGTGGTGGTGGTGCACCACATGACTTTTTTAATCAATTCAGTGGCGCATCTTTACGGGTCCCGGCCTTACACCATGAACAATTCGGCGCGCGACAATTGGTGGCTGGGGCCCTTGACCTTCGGAGAGGGTTACCATAATTTTCATCACGCTTTTCCGGCCGATCACCGCAACGGCATTCGTTGGTACCAGTTTGATTTGACCAAATGGTGGCTTAAAGCCATGAACTGGTTTGGCCTGGCCCATAGCTTAAGGGAAACGCCTGAACTCTTAATAGTGATGGCTCGCGTCAATAGCGACATAAAAAACCTGGAGCAGAAGTTCGCCCGATCGGGGATGTCGGGAGATTTTTGGAACATGCTGCGCCACCAATTGGAAATCGGGCGCCAGAGGATGCGCGAAGCGATTCATCAATACCACGCCCGCCGCGCCGAATACCTGCGCGATAAGGACGCCTGGCCGTCCGATGTTCGCCGGCTTTGGGACATCAAGGTGGCCCAGGCCAAAGACGAACTGCAGGAGTCCCGCAAGTTATGGCAGGGCATGCTGCGCGCCACCCATTCCATCAGCCAAACGAGCATCTGAACGTAACGAACGAGCCGAACCGGCGATCCCTCTTTACCCTGTTTTCCCGTATCCTGTATACTTACCGCCATGCCCGCACCAATGAACCCGGAACGCCGAGTGGCACTGGTTAAAGGCGCCTACAAAGCCAAGATTAAGGCGTTGGTCAACTTAAACGCCTGCACCGGCTGCGAGGTTTGCATCGCGGTCTGCCCCGTGCCTACCTGCATCGAGAAATTTGGCGAAAGCCCCCAAAATTGGGGCGTCTACGTCAACTACGACATCTGCATCGGCTGCATGCTCTGCGTCAAGGACTGTCCGTGGGACACAATCCGCATGGTTCCGACCGATTCTGTAACAAATCACAAGACCTCTTTGGATAGCCAACCGACCCATGCTCATGCGGTGTTCCAAAACCCTGAGGTTTTAGAGCCCGAACTGCGTACCTTCGTCGGGAAAGGGCCTTCCGATAACCCCATTCACAAAGAAGTTTTTCAAAAACAAAACCCTCAAGTCCCGAACTTAATGGGACCAAAGTAAACCCGGCCAATATCACTATTCGTTGCGATTTATGGCGATTTTATGCCCTCACGTATGCCAATTTGTATGCCAACCTCCACCAAAGTTGGCATACAAAGGGGGGTGGGTGATGCCAAGCCAAAATTTTCATTTTATTGGGAGTTTTAGCAGACAGTAGGGATCATTGGGCTATAATTCTCTAAATGGAAAATTCAGCGCGAATGCAGGAAGTCGAGCGTTGGCGGCAGCAATATTTTGATCAGAAAAAAGTTTTCGTAGAGGATCAACAAAAAGCCGTTCGATGGTTTGTTGGGCTTTCGGGTGGTCTTTATGCCTTGTTGCCTAAGACGGTTAATGGTCAGCAATGCTGGCAGGAATTTCTTCTTTTGCTATTGCTCGCAGCCGTTTTATCCGGCGCCCTCCTTGAACTGATTTATATGGCATTTCATTATTTAGGCGCTCAGGGAATGCTTTTGATGGCCAAAGAGGCAATTTTTCGTACCGATCAAACCACCAAAGAGCATATAGGGGCTCTGAATGAAATCGGTACAAACGAACAATGGGCTAAGCGGGCTCGTAAAACCTATATCTGCCTCTCCGTGGCAATGTTGGCCAGCTTTTTTGGCGCCATTTTTATTCTTGCTTTTTTTCGAGTTTCGACCTGGATGCATGGCCATCCATCCCCTTAGGCTGCCTCGTCCGTACGTTCGATGGCTTGATTTGACTTCTTCCAGTCCAATTTGGCGATGGTCTTTACGGCATCGTGCATGTCGGACGGGAGCAGGTGGGCATAAATTTGCGTCGTGACTACCGAGCTGTGGCCCATCAGCTTGGAGATTCGGTAAAGATCCACGCCTTTTATTGCCAGGTGCGAGGCAAAAGAATGCCTCAAGGTATGAAGCGAACCTTTGTTGATCCCCGTCCGACTTAACAGCTTGCTGAACCACGTTGAAAGATAATTCGATGGCCGGTCCCAAAGAAGTACTTTCTCGCTGCCTTCCATAACGGTTTTCCAATTCTTTAGGTGTTCCAACAGGGTGGGGTGCATGGGGATTTCCCGTGGGTCATAATCCTTGGGGTGCCAATGCTTCTTTGGCGTTACCCGTACCTGTTGGCCCTCAAAGTCTATATCGGGCCACTCTAAGGCCAGCATTTCACCCTTTCTTAACCCAGCGTAGAACCCCAGGTAGATAATCGTTTTCATAAAGGGATCGGAATGCGCCAAGAGCTTCTCGATTTCTTCGATCGTGTAAAAGACCGGACGTTTTTTAACCTCCGGCAACTGACGGACTCCCCAAACATTCTGAGTCAGGTATCCCCATTCAGCCGCCTTCTTCATCGCGGTTTTTACAGCGATAATTTCCCGGTTAATGGTGCTGCTCTGAATGCCCGCGTTTTTTCGGACCAGTTTATATTCCTCCAACGCCTGGGGTGTTAGGTCGGTAAGGTTTCTGATTGGCAGAATCCTTTTGATGTGCCTGTAGATCACCTCATTGCGCGCCACGCTGTCTTTGGCCTGATTCGCCTGACAGTACCTGATGTATTTTTCGATGTATTCGTCCCAGGAGATTTCTTTGTCCACGCCGCAACGCTCTGCTATCAGCCGCTTCTCAATTTCGCCAAGTTTAATGTGAGCTATCCGCGCGTCGGTGCCCAGCGACCTTTGCACCACCTTGCCGTTTTCCCGCCAATAGCCATACCAGCTCTTTCCTCGTTTTCTTAATGCAGCCATTTTATTGTCGCCTCCAATTATTCTTCGTTCAACCTAATCAGCCGGTCGATGAATTCAGCCTCCACCCTAATGGTTTTCTGGCTGAATCGTACGGCGGGCAGCTTGCCCATTCGGATCCACCGCCTTATGGTGTAGGGGGCAAACTGCAGTATCTGCGCCACCTCCTTTACAGTCAGAAGCCGGCCAACTTTGCCCTCTGGCTCAGCCTCGATCACGGGACTCCTACCTTCGTTCCCCAGAAGAGTCAAGGGGGGCTCCTCGGGATTCATTTTCTGAGTGCTATCGTCTTTCATTTTTTTACCTCCAATGTTAATTACCTCTCACTCTTAACGACGAATGACTTGCCAAAAACGGTGAAGTCCACTATGGACCCTCACTTATAAAGACAACTGAGGGGTGCCAAAATGGCGAATTTGCTGCGATGTCATGAGCCATCATGTATAAAGAGTCAAAAAGGTTAAAAAGCGCAAAATTGTCCTCTACCCTAAACGACGAATGAGGGGCATGAAAATGGCGAACTTTCTGTTTTGCCATTTACCAATGTAGAGTGCAGGAGGGCTAAAAGTGCACAAATGCTACGGGAGGAATGGGCGGGAGTGGCCAGGTGTAATGGTTAAAATGGCACACTACTACACAAGGGTAGTACTTATTAACTATTGACTTACACTATTTGTATAGGTATACTTAATACGAACAGTAAGTGAGGTGAATATACATGGAAACAGGAGTGGTTACCGTGAAAGGGCAAGTGGTGATCCCGTCCAAGATCCGCCATCGGCATAATATTAAGAAGGGTACCAGGGTATGCTTTGTTGAGAAAGGAGACGAGATAGTTCTCATGCCTGTTACTGATGAATATATCGACAAAATGAAGGGCTCGCTACACACCAAAGGAGCTGTCTTAAAGGAGCTGCGGGAGGAAAAGAAGCGGGAACGTGAGCTGTGAGCGCTCGCAAGGTTTTAGATTCCTATGGTTTGATCGCTTTCTTTGAGAACGAACCCGGGGCGGACAGGGTAGCGGACCTAATAAAAGAGGCCAGGGACAAGGATAAGCCTCTCTTTTTGAGCGTAGTGAATTGGGGGGAAGTGTATTACATCGTTTCCAGGACTGCCGGAAAGGCGGCCGCCGAAGAAACCATCAAAAATTTGGATACCCTACCCATCGAAATCGTTGGAGTAGATCGCGCCATGACCAAACTGGCCGCCGAATTTAAGGCGTCCCGCAAAATGTCCTACGCGGACTGCTTCGCTGCGGCTTTGGCAAAAAATAAGAAAGCAGAATTGATTACAGGAGACAAAGAGTTTAAGGAAGTGGAAGGCGATATAAAAATTGTGTGGGTATGAGACTTAGAGCATAATCCGCCGTAAACCATCTGGCAGCGGTAGTAGTGCGCAATCCTAGAAAGTACCTTATTGTTCGCTTGGTTTGAGATAATGAGTTAATTGTGAAAAATTTGGAAAAGCTGAAGCGCCGTATTCTTGACGAAATCAAACGTCTTGCCAGTGCAAATGGCGGGAAAGCACCCGGTTCGATGGCTTTTGAGAGCGAGACGGGTATTAGGCGTCACGACTGGTATCCGGACCTTTGGTTACGCTGGGGTGATGCGGTGGCGGAAGCTGGTTGCGCCCCCAATAAGTTTAATACAGCAATAAGCAATGAAGTACTTATCAAGAGTTACATTAGTTTGATTAGAGAGCTGAAAAGATTGCCTATTTCTGGCGAGCTTCGAGAGGACTTTTTGGAGTGTTAGCCTGGCTAACAAGCGAGGTGTGTACTAAAAAAAAGTGAAGACCTTTATCCGAGCTTTAGCCATTCCTATGTATCTTTTTGCGTTAACGTCCGGGAAAGCTTTCGGTCATGGTGGCATTTACGTCACTAGAGCGTTTACTGCTTACGGGCTCTACACGCTGATCCCATCTTATGGGATTTCCAAGGGTGACAGAGAATTCAGGATTGCCGGTATTTATAGTTGGACCGAAGGCGCAAACACCGATCTTGTTTTTGAAAATAGTGATATCAAGGGAAATTCCGCGTCGGCCGGAGCCACATGGATGATTTTTAACAGATTGGCCATCGGTGTTTCCGGATCCGTCCTAAAAGCCTCTGGTCCAGAACCCTTAGATCCAAGATTTCCTTCGGGCGCCCAATCTGATGTCACGGCTAAAGGCTATACAAGCGCCGCCGCTGTTTCTTTATATGCGGTTCGCCGCAAACATTTTCAGTTTTCCATCATCGTTGGGGCAACCACCCTGTGGGCCAGTGCCGATAACAATGCCCAAGGGCAGAAGGGAGGTTACCCTGATTTATGGAAGGATTCCGGCTATATCACCGGTTTCGTGCCTCAATTTCGTTATGGACCGGTGTCGGCTACTTTGCCCTTGTTAAATCGTCATATTAAAGACACCCATGAACAATTACGAGGCGTAATCGCCAGAGGTGAGCACCCAAAAATAAACGATTATGTCGATTCTCTTCATGGCCTTGAATTAACTTACGATCCGTGGGATTTAAGTTTTACCTATTTTAATCCCAGTAAGGGTATACAGGCCTTGGGGTTGAAATGGGCCTATCGCCTATAAAGTCATCAAAGGACGACCTTTGGGATGCCTTTAACCTGCGTGGGACACCATCAGGATGGTTCCGACGGATTCGATCAAGGACCACAAAACCAGTTTAGACAGCCAACTCACCCACGATCACGCCATTTTTACAAACCCCGAAGTTGTCGAGGGAGAATTGCGAACCTTCGAGGGGAAACCGCCCTTTAATAACCCCCAGGTTCAGGAACTTTTTCAAAAACAAAACCCCCAAGTGCCCAATTTAATGGGGCCAAAGTAGCCCTGGCCCATGTGGGCGAATGTTAGCGAATGTGGGGGATTGTTGGTCAAATGCGTAGCAAAGCGCGTAGCAAGTTTGCTACGCAGAAATGACACGGTGCCAGAGGGGTCGTAGCAAGGTTTTTGAGCCGGTTTAAGCCCGCGAGGGGGTATTGGCGCTTAGCAGGGTTAGACGATCTATGGCTTCCTGAAGGCTGGAGGGGAATAGGTGGGAATAAATCTCTGTGGTTCTTACGTCAGAATGACCCATAAGTCTGGCGATCTTGTAAGGGCTCACATCCGCCATCGCCAAATAGGAAGCGAAGGAATGGCGCAGCGAATGCATTGATCCCTGCATGATTGCGCATCGTTTTCTTAAAAAGAAATTGAATCGGCTCGACATCTGGCATGAAGGCGCGGACCAGGGGATGACCTTGGCCCTTTTACCCGATACGGCCAGCCAGTTTTTAAGATACTCCTCCAGCGTGGGGTGTAGGGGAATGTCCCGCGCGTCGTAATCTTTTGGATGCCAGTGCGGCTTAGGAGTTACCCTCAGGATTCGCCGTTCCCAATCAATATCTCTCCATTCCAAAGCGAGCATCTCTCCTAACCTTAGCCCGGCGTAAAGCCCGAGGTGGATGATGGCTTTCCAGAACGGATCCGCCTTCTCCAGCATAAGCTCGATTTCTTCCTTTGAGAAGAATTGCGGCCGTTTCTTGGGCTCCGGAAGCTTGCCTACGGTGCTGACGTCGCAGGCGCGGTAGCCCCATTCTTTCGCCCGCTTGAGCGCCGATCGAAGGATGTTGACCTCCCGGTTTATGGTTGAGCTTTGAATGCCCGCTTCTTTGCGAATCTGTTTGAATCGCTCCAGGACTTCAGGAGTGACTTCATTGAGACGGCCGATAGGGATCGCCTCATCAAAGTTTTTGAAAATAATTTTATCCCGGCAAAGAGATGTCGGCGCTTTATTGGTTTTGCTGTAGGATAAGTATTTTTCCTCAAAATCCTTCCAGCCTATCTCTTTGGGTCCGCTGCCATTTTGTATTACCCGCTTGTTGTGCAGAATTTCAGCCATCTTTTGTTGAGCAGTGACGCGATTATCGCCCAGTGCCTTCCATATTTCTCTTTCCCCTTCGCGCCATCGGCCATACCATGTTCGCCCTCTTTTGATTAAATTAGACATCGATTAACCATCTCCTTTCCTTGAGCCACTTTTCTAAATCTTTAGGATCAAACCGAATCCTATGGGTTAAGCGGATTGATGGCAGCCTGCCCAGTCTCGCCCACTCGCGGATGGTATAAGGGGTTAAACGTAATTTTTCAGCCACTTCATTCACCGTCAAGAGCCGATTCGCTTCTACACTGTCGGTCAAGGACTCCTACCTTCCTTCCGCCCTAGAGTCAAGGGGTCTTGGCTCTTCGGACAAGGGGAGCCCTTTTCTATTCTGAATTGTTCGCACGCAGGATGCCGCTAAAAGCTCGATGACCCGGCCAAGCCGTTCGTCCGGCGTCATTTCCTTGGGTTCTTGCAACTCGAAATTCATGAGGCCTCTCCATACATAGAGAGCCCCAAATGCCCAAAACGTCAAAACATTGGGTTGGTTTATTTTCGTGTCAAGATAGGCTTAAATAGAAGTTCGATGCTGAAAGGCAAAAATGGAAAAGGCGATGTATAAGATTCTCGTGATAGATGATGAAAAAGATATCTGCGACATCGTCGCCCGAAGCCTTGTCCGGCACGGCTATCACGTCCAATGCCTGACCAAAGGCGACAAGGGATTGAAGGCTGCCAGAGGCGGCGACTTTGATTTGATCATCGTGGACTGGACGATCCCGGAACTTTCGGGCGCGGGAATTGTAAAAGGAATTAGAGAAAGCCAGGATATAGCCGACCGACCCATCATCGTCATCACGGGCAAGAGAGACCCGGATTTCCTAAATCAGAGCCTGGATATAGGGGCTGATGATTTTCTTTTTAAGCCATTCAGCATGCACTTGTTGACCAGGAAAGTTGACCACTTGCTTCACGCCCACACCTGACAATGCCCGCTCTTCTCAAGAATTGGTTTTCGATTTGATAGGATTAAATACTGACAGTAATTGCCAAGATGAATAATGACAGGCCTAGGAAGAACGAGATCCCAGGATGGGCTATCCCCGTTTCCGAAGTTTACCAATGGGCCCAAAGACCGAGAAAATTCGGCGGCCGCCTCACCCCGCGGGCGATCCGTTGGTATTCCACCTCCGGGCTTATTCCCGATCCAGCCCATTTTGGCCGCGAGGCTTATTACAACAGGCAGCTTATTTTCGATTACATACGGACCGTTGAGATTCTCAATCGTAAGTTTAATTTCCTTTTAAGCGAGGTCCGCCGGATCATCAAGAAAACGGAAGGCTTGGAGAAAATCTGTCGCGGCATCGACGAGAAAACAGAAGGTTTTATCCATATCCACCCGGTCAACGCCCTTGCCAGCCTCCTGCAAGAATATCTCGAATACGAAAACAACGAGATTATCCAGTGCGAAGCCGGCAATGACGGCCCCAATTTAAGCTCAAAACAACTCGAACGCCTCGAGGACTTAAGAAATGAAATGCTCAAGCGCCTCAAGGGAAATTCCAAAGAAATAGAGAGCCTGCTTTCAAGCAGCATCATCAAGCTGGAGGCCGATTTATTTGGCGAAGACGAGGAAGCGCCAAGAGCAACAGAGGCGGCGCTTGCGATTGGCGGTTCCGATGATCATGCGGGGAAAGTCAACAGCACTGTGGCCGACTCGTCCGATGCGACGGCGGGTGGCGAGCAGGACCCGAAATAGCCATGAAAATTTTTTACCTTAAATTGGCAATTACTGCCAGTATCAAAAAACAGGCGTATTCTTGACATAACTAACGATTGTTAGATAATATGGTAACCATGAAACCATTAACGAAAAGCCAGGAGAAGGTCCTGCGGTATATTGCAGATTTTGCCAGGGAGAAGGGGTTCCCTCCTTCCGTCAGGGAAATAGGGGCGGCCCTGGGCGGCATAAAGTCATCCACGGTGGCCTATTACATTAAGGTGCTCATCAAAAAAGGAAAACTGGAAAGAGGTTCCTCAAGAGCAAGGGATTTAAGACTGGCCTCCCCGTTGGCGACCTATGGCTTATCTGGTCTTGGATGCAGGGGCTATCCGATCCTGGGAAAGGTTCCGGCTGGTCGGCCTAATCTGTTGGAAGATGAAGTTGAAGACACCCTCTGGCTGGATGAGCGGCTTGGGCGTTCAAAAGATTCTTATTTATGCCGAGTTAAGGGCGACTCCATGACCGGCGCGGGAATTTTTGACGGAGATTTGCTCGTTGTGAGACCTCAAAAAGTAGTTGAGACCGGGAGCATTGTGGTCGCCGTTACCCCAGAGGGCGAAGGAACGGTAAAGTTTTTGCGCCAAAAGGGCGGTCTATTTTTTTTGGAAGCCGCCAATCCCGCCTACCCTCCGATTTCTTCTCCTTTTGAAGTGGCCGGCAAGGTTATAAGTTTGGTTCGCAAATTTGGGGAGAGGAGAGCAAATAACTGAAGGAGCAACGTCTTGGGAACCATTTCCTCAAAAAGAAACACATGGATTCATTGTCCCCGATGCGGGCATAAAGTAGCTTTGGTCCGCACTTGCGATATGCAGATTAAATGCCGACAGTGCGGGCATGAATTTGAAGTCTTTATCGGATCGTCGCGGGCGTTGATGGTCCGCGAAGAAACGGCGCCTTACGATAGCGCGGCTCCGCCAACAAAGACTCAGAATAAAACAAAGGGCGAAAGCCAAGGTTTTCGCCCTGCCAGCGGGTGATGCCCGACCAAGGTCGGCATCCCTAGCCGAAGATAAAAAAATACGGACGTGCGGCCAAGGCCGCAATGATCCGGCGACCCTAACAGAGCCGCCGTAGTTCGGCCCGAGCCCCTTGAGGGCCAGCGCCGACTTGAGCCTGGTCGTTAATTCGGGACACGTTCCCGGTTTAGCGATCAGGCTATTTTTTTGTCTTCAGCCGCCTAACTCGCGTGGAACGTGCCCTTCATGCGAGGTGCTACGGTGGCTGATGGTGACAATGACGAGTCTTTATCTTTCCCTATTGAGCCGTGGGAGGCGGATCTTGCCAGGAAAGTCGCTTTTCGTTTTAGTGGCGACGGAGATCCCGATGAAATCGCCGCAGAACTTCTAGAGCATGCTCTCCGAATCAAGAAGCGGCACAAGTCGAAAGTCAAAGACTGGAAAGCTTACTTGGCCAGCAGTCTCCTCAACCGCGCCCGAAAGCTGCTGAAACCCAAAAAGAGAACCTTGGGACAAGTGCTCTCTTTAGATGAATCTTTCGCGCAGGAGCCCTTGGCCGCTGGACAAGGTCCGCTTGAGGCAATCGAGGAAGCTGACGAATTGGATCGGTTGCTCAAACTCTATGAGGAACTTGATCCCAAAATGCAGCAGCTCTGGGATTTGCTCCTTAAGCATGGCGGCAGCACGAGCGAGGTGGCGAGGCAGCTTGGGAAACAAAAACAGGCTGTGGATTATCATATTCAGAAGTTGAGACGGATTCTTACGGGGCGCGGCTTCTCGTCTTAGCACCGGGCGCAATTTTGACGTTTTTGAGCTTTGGGACTCTCTATTGGTGAGAGGCAAAGCTCATGTTGGAAAACGGAGTTACTTACAGGTTTCGGATCCTCAAGTCGCGTTCGCCTCAGCTGCTTGCGATGCTCCTCGACTTGGCTGTGGCCGAAACTATAGTCATTTTTGGAACAGCCAAGGTCAAGCTGGAAACTGCCTATAAAGTTTCGCCCAAAGGTCCTGTCTGCAGCATTGATGGTGGCACTGAATGCGGTGAGCACCTCGCCAAGCTATTCACGGGATTTCTTCTTAAAAAATTCGGAGAGCAAGGGTTCAGGGTGGAGAGGCTTGCCAAGAGGGGCAGGCCGTGAAAGAGCAAATGGAAGTCTGCCCAACCTGTGGGCATAAGTTCCAAGCCGGGGTTAAGGTTTTTGAAGGATTTATGGCCCGGCTGTTTGTGCAGGCGGTCAGGCTTTCGAAGGATGCGACCGTTGAGTGGCGGGCTGACCGGGCCGACGCCAGGAGTGAATTAAAAAAGGCTTTCCTGCGCGATGTTGTTTTCTCCAAGGATTTGCGCGAGGCGGGATTCGCCACGCGCTATGCGAGGATCGGGGACCTCAAGTACTGGGGGCTTCTCCAGCAAGAACCGGGGCATTGGCATGCTGGGATTTATCAATTAACCCCCTTAGCAAAAGCATTTTTGACTGGCCAAGCAACCATCCCCAAACGAGTCAAGGTGGGTGGCGGGAAAGTCCTGGAAACTTCCCAAGAGCAAATCGATCTTAAAACAGCGCTTGGAAAAAAATGGAACGAAATCGCTGATTGGATCAGCGAGTGGCGAGAGAAACAACCATGAGCTTACCGCTAAATCCAAAAAAACTCTCAAAGTTTATCCGTCATTTTAAGGGCAAGTTTATCGTTGGTAGTAATGGATGTTGGGAATGGATCGCCTATCGCACTAAAAATGGTTACGGACGGTTTGCTCTAAAGAGCGGTCAGCCTGATTACGCCCACCGCATCGCTTATCAAGTTTATAAAGGCCCCATTCCAAATGAGTTGGAGATTGACCATTTATGCCGCAATCGAGCTTGCGTTAACCCCGATCATCTCGAGGCCGTGACCCCTCGTGAAAATCAATTGCGCGGCGACACATGGACCGCAAAAGCGGCAAAGCAGACACATTGTATCCGGGGGCACCTATACGATGAAAAGAACACTTACAAAACAAGGGACGGAAAACGATCTTGTCGAAAGTGCCATTGCGAATGGCTTCGTCAGTATCGGCAACGAAAAAGGGAAACAGCGCTTTCCCAAAAATAAAAAAAGGAGAACACGAATATGCACAAGGAAACAAACGAAACAAAAAACGCGGGAGTGTTCGGGCCGTTTCAGGAGGCGGTCAATCAGCAGGCGTACCTTAAAGCCGGGCTTCTTGGATTCGCCGGCGCGGGTAAAACTTACACCGCGGCTCTTATCGCCAAGGGAATTGCAGAGAGGCTTAAGATTAAAAAGCCTGTCTTTTTCCTCGATACAGAAACGGGCTCGGATTTCTTGGTCCCGAAGTTCAAGGAGTGGGATATCCGGCTTTACGTTTCCAAGAGCAGGGCTTTCACCGATCTGGTAGACGGGGTTAAAGCCGCCGAGGGGAACGCAGCGGTTCTCATCATCGACAGCATCAGCCACTTCTGGACCGAGCTCCAAAGAGCCTACATGAAGGCCCATAACCGCAAACGATTGCTCTTCCAGGACTGGGGGCCTCTCAAGGAGACTTGGGGCCAATTCACCGACCTCTATCTCAACAGCCGCGTCCACATCGTCATGTGCGGCCGGGCCGGCTACGATTACGCCTACTTCACTGACGAAGCCGGAGCCAAGGTCCTCGAGAAAACGGGCACCAAGATGAAAGCGGAGACTGACATGGGCTATGAGCCCTCTTTGCTCATCGAAATGCTGCGCGACCGGCGGGAGAACCAAGATAAGGCCGTGGAAGCCAAGCTCTGGGATCACGTCGCCATCGTGCTTAAAGATAGAACCTCGCGGATCGAGGGCCAAAGGTTCATTAATCCCACCTTCGAAAACTTTAAGCCGGTCTTTGACTATCTCAACATCGGCGGCGAGCACGTCGGGGTTAAAACGGACAAGGACTCGACCAAGCTCTTCGCCAAGGATTCCGAGGAGAACTTCTACGAGCAGAGAAGGCAGAAGGAAGTTCTGCTTGAGGAGATCCAAGGCGATCTCGTATCCGCATTTCCCGGCCAGTCGGCTGAGGATAAAAAGATCAAAACCGATCTCATCTTCGAGGCTTTTGGAACAAGGTCATGGACTGCGGTGGCCGACCTTGAGATTTCCAAACTGCGCGATGGCTTGGATGCCGTCCGCAAGAAAATCAAAAAGCTCCTCGCGGAGCCCGTAGGAGGTAAAAATAAATGAGCTTCTATTACGACGCGACGAATGTTCAACCGATGGGCGGGTTCACGCCGATTCCAAAGGGGAAGTATCTCCTCAGGGTCGAATCCGCAACCCAGAAGCGTTCCAGAAACGGCGACCCTATGGTGGTCGTCGACTTTACGGTGGCCGAAGGCCAGTATCAAGGCCGCAGGATCAGGTTCCATAACGTCACCTTCCTCCCGCCGGAATCCAAGGGCGCTGGAATTAGCATCCACTTCCTTAAAACTATCGGCGAGTCCTACGAGGGCCGCCTGGAAATCGCGCCCGAGCGTTGGATCGGCAAGCTTCTCTATGGCCATGTGGAGGAGGAGCCAGATCTAAACGGCACTCCCAGGAATGTGGTCAAGAACGTGGAGCCTTGCGAAACGCCAGGCGGCGAGCCGGCCGATAACGGCGAGGCAACAGAGGAGATTAATTTTTGATCCGTTTCTTCGTTCCTGGCAACCCGGTCGCACAGGCGCGGCCGAGAACCTTCTGGCATAAAGCCGCCGGAAGGTTCATCACCATGAATCCGAGGAAATCGGAGGACTGGAAGGAGCGCGTGCGCCTACACTCCCTGCCGCACGGGCCGAAGGAGCCTATTGACGTTCCGGTGCGGGCGTATCTGGACTTTTATATTCCACGTCCGAAGGGAGCGAAGGATACAGTCTGGGCCTGCGCGAGACCGGACCTCGACAATTTCATCAAAGGCACGCTTGATGCTCTCCAAACCGCCGGATTCTTCGTGGATGATTCGCGCGTGGTCTGGCTTGAGGCGAAAAAGTTTTACGCCAGGGACGGCAAGGTCGGAGTGGCCATTACCGTCCTCGGCGTTGATGAAAAACCATAAATAAAAAAAGGAGAACAAAATGCAATCAGCAACGATAGGACCAACAGAGAGAAAAGAGGAGAAAGCTGGGGTGATTACAGGCGGGCTTCATGACCCGTCCATGTGGACGCCGTATCAGGTGACCTTAAACTTCGTCGGCAGGCTTTGCGGGTCTGTTCCGGCAAGCAAGGACTTGATCGAGGCCTGGCTTCGCTCAAGAGAGCCGTCGGTCAAACCACCGTCAGCCAAGACAATTCCTGAAACCGCCGAAGAGGTGATCAACCGCCTCCCGGACATGGGGCAGGAAAACGCCGAGATCGAGCAGAGGACCATGATCGTATTCGAAAGAGTGGAAGGCAGGCTCGCCGTCAGAGCGGCGACCATACGCGCCCATCTTAAGGATTGCTGCTCGCAGGTTCAAAATCAGCTGGTAGGCCGCATTAAAGGCGAGAGAAACTTCACCACCCGCGTTAAAAACGGGCTCTATATCGGAGGCGGATTCCGCGACCAAAATGGCACCGAGATGCTGTTTCTTCTCAAAGGCGGACAGCCCGTTACAGAAGCCGATGGCTTCCAGGAAAGGCTGGTCCACGCCAAGACGCCCCAGGGCCAGATCAACGCCATCAAGCGCTTCGAGTACGTCATCCAACCTACGATCAGCTTCACGGCGTTTCTTTTGGGAAATTCCGTTAAGTCGGAGGATATGGCCGTCATTCTACGCTACGGGGCTGTTCATGGTTACGGAGGTGAACGATCACAACAAGAAGGCCAGTACGCCTTTCAAATAGCAATCTCAGCAGAAAAGGAGGCGAAGAAAAAAGATGAACAAGCCGTTTATCCCGCTTAAATCTTTGGCCGATGGCCAGAGGTGGGTTGAAAAATCCATCAATGAGGTCGAGGAGAGTTCGACCTCCATCGCAAGAGGCAATGCCCGCATCGGGGCTGTTAAAGCCTTTGTTGGACTTTACCGTTTGGCGATGGATTACGCGAAACTCGCTATCCGAGGGGCTCGCGTTAAGGAGCTCGACGGTCTAGTAAAACTGGAATTTAGCCCTCCCTCACAAGAAACAAAGTGAAGGCGAGAAGCGCCGTGGGGAAAGGACTGCTGTGTCTTGGTTTGACTTGATCTGCCGTCGAGTTGTGAATCGGGGAGCATTGTCGTGAACATGAACTGTCCTGAATCCGAGTAGTGAACCGTCGTGCATTGTTGCGTAAGCCCTGTTGTGAAGACGAGGTGTGTCGTGAAGTGTCGTGAGGAGGAGCGCCGTGTCGCGTAGCGGGCTGGAGCCGAGTCGTGTACTGCAGTGCCTGAAGCGTGGAGAAATGAAGTCGAGTAGTGTCATGTCGAAGTGCGTCGTGAAGTGTCCTGAAGTCGAGCTTAGTGTTGACGTGAAAAGAACCGGGATGCGATGAAGTCGAGTCGCGTAAAGCCGTGGCGTGAAGAGGGTCGACGTGATGCGTTGGGTCGCCGAGCACTGAGGTGGCTGGTAATGGACTGACGAGAAGCCGAGATTCGTAGCGTCTTGATTGGGCTCGAAACGAATCCGAACAAGAAACCAAGTGAAGGCGAGTAGCGTAATGGTGAGTCGTGTGTGACGGCGTGGAGTCGAGTAGGGTCGCGTGGCTAAACGTTGGGCTAAGTAGCGAGACCGCGATGCCTTGAAGCCGAGCAGTGTCTTGATGCGTAGGGGCGCGAGCCGACGTCGAGGTCTGAAGTGTTGCGAAAGGAGGCGACGCGTCGCGTTGTATTCTGACGTCGAGGGGTGGAGCGCATCGACGTGCGGGGTTTTGAGGTGCTGCGAATTGTTTCGTACGGGCATGAAGTGAAGTCGAGTGGTGTCGGGGCGCGCAGTGTTGTGTCGTGAAGTGAGACGAAGCCGAGATTGTGATGTGGTTAGACGTGATGTTAATTGCATTGGAATGAAGTCGAGTGGCGTAGAGGCGTGTTGTGTCTTGTCGTGATTAGACAATGAAGCCGAGGATCGTGGTGGATAGAGTTGTGCCGGAGAGTGCTGGCATGAAGCCGATCCGCGTGGGGCGGGGCGTAGGATGAACTCCCATGCCCCGCCTCCTTCGTCCGGGGACATAAAATACTGCGCTTGCTGTAACGCCCCCTTTGGCATTGACTGGGATTTTTGCCTCTGTGACTTTGTTGAGATCAAGACACCCGATGGAAGCATCGAGGAAATCTGTGAAGTTCATCCCGACGGACCGCCCCTGGTACGGATTGATTAGCGATGAATCTTAAAGAGGCGAGAAGGCTGCTTGAGAAGAAACTCATTGGCTTGGGATTTGACGAGTCATCGGCGCAAAAAGCGGCCCATGGTTTTGAGCAGGAATACGAAGGCCAGGAGGTCTTTTTTGCCGAGCGCTGGATTATCTGGAAAGCCAGAGTGATTGCACAGTTGAAATTTATGGGAGGAAAGCATGGCATGGATTGAGAGCCACGTTGAGATCGGGGAGCACCCGAAAATCTTCAAGCTCATGGAGCTTTTAAGCATAGACGCGCAGAAAGCGGTCGGAGCTATCCATCTCTTATGGCATTTCACCATGAAATACGCCTGGAGGGATGGAAACCTGGATAGATTCGGCGAGATGGCTGTGGCCAGGGGAGCGAAGTGGGAGGGAGATCCCAAGGAGTTCATTAAAGCGCTGCAGAGCGCGGGTTTTCTGGAGGGGCTCCAGGTCCACGACTGGATGGATTGCGCCGGCAGGCTCGTCACCGACCGCCTCTATAACGAAAAACGCCGTAAAACGGCGCAAGGCAGCGCAAAGAGTCGCAGCATAACGGCGCAAAACGCCGTAAAACGCCGTCAATCTGGAGCTACCAACCCAACCAACCCTACCCTACCCACCGTACCTAACCTTACCTTACCCAACCATACACCCCCTACGGGGGATAGCGGGGGGTTGAAGGGGAATGGTTTTGACGTATTTTGGCAGGCATACCCAAGGCATGTTGGAAAGCAATCAGCCATCAAGGCTTGGGGCAAGTTAAAACCAGCGCCGGAGCCGCTTAAAAAAATTCTGGAGGCATTGGAAAGGCAAAAGCAATCCGAGCAGTGGCAGAGAGAAGGCGGGCGATTTATCCCGCACCCTGCCACGTGGATCAACGGCAAGCGATGGGAAGATGAGATTTCCCAAACGCCGGCGGGAGGCAAGTATGCAGGAATCAAATATAACCAGGGTTAGCGATCAGCTTAGGAAGCCTGAAAACTGGACAGAACCTCCGGAGCCATTGCCTGGCAGTTGCCCTTCTTGCAACGGCGTCATTCACCCTCAATTCATTGAGCCCGTTTTTTGGAGCGGCCGTCCGGCGTTTGGCACAGGAAGATGGGCATTCCCTTCCCTGTGCTCTGCCTGCGAGACAGAAAAAAAAGTAGAGGCGCAGAAGGCGAAAGCGGAGCAGGAAGCCAAGGAGAGATCCCGCAAAATCCAGCAGCTCACCGCCACGGCGGGCTTTTCTAAAGCCCATGAGCACATGACTCTTGAAACCTTCGACCCCCTCTTTTGCATTGAAGCGTTCGCCAGGATTCAGAAGGGATGGGAGGCCGGGGAAAATATTTTTATCGCAGGGCCGCCCGGAACAGGCAAAACCCACATAGCCGTTGGGCTGCTTAAGCTTTTTATCGGTCAAAAGGCGGAGCGCGGCGTTTTTAGAATAGTGCCGGAATTGATGATCGAACTGCGCCGGGCCATTAAAGACCGCAGGGATGACGAGCTTTTAGATGAGATTTCCTCAGCTCAAGCCCTGGTTCTAGACGATCTCGGCGTTGAGCGGCCAACGCCGATGGTGTTGGAGGGCCTTTATCTTCTCATTGACCGCTGGTATAGAAACAAGAAAAGCCATCTCGTCATCACGAGCAACAACGACATAGAACAACTTTCCAAGCACCTGGAGGATCGCCTAGCCAGCCGCATTATCGGCATGTGCAGACCCTTCAAGCTGCAGGGGGAAGATCGCAGGCTGGAGGCTTCGAGGGCGTAAACAGTTCGACTGTTTATGGACTTTTGATGGCAGCAAAGGGTAAAAAAATAGAAGCGGGCGGTTCGGCTAGATTTTGCCGTCATTGCAAGAAGGCTATTTGGCCGTGGTACTGCAATAGGGATTATCACCCTAAATGCTGGAAGCTTTGGAGAAGAAGGTATCAAAGAAATTATCAGCGCAAGGTGCGGCGTCAGATGAAGCAAGTCTGGGAGGGATTCAGGAGCGATGAAACGTAAGGGCCCACAGAAATATTCCAAGGAAACGATTCAGTCAGCCATCGTAAAGCTGGAGAGCGGGGCGCGCTTGACCGACATCGCCAGGGAGCTGGGCGTTCCCAAGAATACGGTCAAATACTGGCTCGATCACGCCAATAAACATCTCCCCGAGGATCGCGGCCAAAGCATCGTGGCCGCGCGCCTGCAAAAACGGCTCACGCGGGAAACCTGGGACATCATTTTTGCCTCGCTTAAAGTTTTGAAAGAGAAACTCTCGGAGGCTACGGTGCGCGATCTGGTCGCCGTGATCTCGGAGCTTTTTGATAGGCAGGCTCAATTTGGCTCCCTCGCCGCGAGAGCGATACCAGAGAAAATGTTTGAGAAGTCGGAAGAGTTGCGGATCACGGTGCAGAGTTATTTGAAAAAGAAATCAACCGCGCAGGAGTCTGAAACCAGCCAGAGCGACGCCACCCTCGAATCAAATAAAGAGCAAAACGCCGGGGCGCAGCCGGTCGCGGCTGAAGACGGGAAAAGCGGAGCAAACGGTGCAACTTAGGGGGCAGTTCGCTAGACCTAATCATGGATTATGTCAGGACATTCTCCGAGGGAAAACGGCTGCGATCTGGGTCCTGGAAATTTTGCGTAAAAATCAGAAGCCAAAGCCGACACACTCCCCCTACGTTTTTATTTCGAACGCCTTGAGGAGCTTTTGGCATTTTTTATTTGTACGAAACCCTCCTCGGAAAATAGGGCTGTTCGCTTTTCGCCCAAAGGGGCGTTTTTTTCGTACGGGACTTGAGGGCTTATGAAAGACCACGCGCAGCGCCTGGAAGACCTGTATTTTTTCGCTAAAGAGGTGCTGGGATACAACCAGTTGACCGAGCTGCACCTCTCTTGGTTCGACGTTTTGCTGAGAGAGCAATTCGTTTTATTGCTCGCTCCGGTCGGCCATCTTAAAACCACGGCCTGCACTATCGCCTACCCGCTTTTCCGCTTGACCGAGGACCACAATATGCGGATTCTCCTGGTCAACGAAATTTTAGACAACGCCAAGGGATTCCTGCGCGAGATCAAGGGGCATTTGACCCAGAGCGAAAAATTCCGCGAGCGCTACGGCCACTGGGACTTGTCGGCCGATACCTGGACCGAGGAGCGCATTCAAATTCCAAGGACCGAGATCAGGAAAGAGCCATCCATGTCGGTGGCTTCGGTATTGGGCACCGTTGTAAGCCAGCATCCAGACTTGATTGTGGTGGATGACCCTTGCTCCAATCGTAACACGATGACCCCGCATCAGCGGATGAAAGTGATCACTTGGTTCCAGAAGGATTTGTTTCCCAGGCTAGACGACGGCGGGCAGATCGTGGTGGTCATGACCCGCTGGCATACCGAGGACATAGCCGGCTTCATTAAGTCCGATCCTGGGTTTGCCCACTGGAAGGTGATTGATTTGGCCGCAGAACGGACTGACGATGCTGGCAACCGGCACATCCTGTTCCCTGAGAAATTCAGTGCGGAAAAGCTCGCCAAGCTCAAGGCGCAGATGGGAACCGCGGCCTATAACTGCCTTTACCTTAACGACCCTTCCGGGCAAGAGGGCGCGGATTTCAAACTGGCTTGGATAGAGTCGGGCCGTTACGACAGGCCGCCGGAGGATATGACTGTTTTTAGCGGCATTGATCCGGCCATAGGAAAACATGACCGAAACTCCCGTTTCGCTTACTGCGTCATTGGGCTTGATCGAGCGGGAACCGCTTACATCATGGATGCCTACAGAAACAGGATTTCTTTTGACGAGCAGCTTAAATCCGTCAAGCGGATGAACCGTTATTTTCATCCTCGTTTGATCACGGTGGAGACGAACGGGTTCCAAGCGGCTTTCCCGGAATCCCTGCGGACCGACCCGGAGACGAGACTTTTGCCTTTGCGCGGGGTGACGACCCAGGGAGATAAGCAAGCTAGGCTTCGAGGGCTCACTCCGCTTTTTGAGAGCGGAGCCATCCGCTTGCCGCGCCCAGAAATAGGATCTTGGGTTAGCCAGATGGAGCAGGAGTTGTTGCAGTTTCCTCACACAACGGACGATCTCTTGGACGCTTTATGGCTGGCGCTCCAGGGAGTCCAGATGCAGAGGGTAGAGCCAAAAATAACTTATGCGGAGGACATTGAGTGAACCAAGCAACACAAGGACATTCGGAGGACGCGGTTTACGTTGAGTGCCAGGCCTGCGGCCAGATTAACTCTGAGCAGGCGAGCAAATGCCAGAACTGTGGCTACTGCTTGAGGTGCGAATCATGAATATTCGAGAGCGCATCGTCAAAGCCCTTTTCGGCGGACTGATCCAAGAGGAAATCCAGAAATCCTCCAAACAGGTCGTTACCCATGTGCCGGGCTTGTCGCTCACCGAGGGAATCCTGCCTGAGATAGATTTTGAGATTTTCAACCAAATGTACGAGCAGACATCCTGGGTGCGGGCCGTGGTCGGCGTCATTTGCAAGGCGGTGACAGCAAGGGGCTACGCCTTGGTCCCGTCTAAGCCTAATGCCGATCCAAAAAACGCCGAAACGCTCCAGGAGTTTTTCTCCAACTGCAATCCTAACGACACTTTTTTGGAAATCTTAGACGACGTGGCGCGCGACGTTTATGTTTTCGGAAGCGGGTTTCTTGAGGTGGTTTATGGCTCGGATGGCAAGCCCAGGGAGCTTTGGAACCTTGACGCCACAACGGTAAGGGTCAAGGCGGACGATCACGGCTCCATCATGGGCTACATCCAGATGCCAAGATTTTCCAGCACAAGAAACCAAACGGGAAAGGTCGAGTTTGAGCCCAAAGAAGTTATTCACTTCAAGCTGGGAACGAAGGGCGCTACCCTATACGGCCTTTCCCCTTTGGCTTCTCTCATTCTGCCTATCACGGTGGATAAGTTTGCCCAGGTTTATAATCGCGCTTTTTTTATTAACGGCGCGAAGATTCGAGGAGCCTTCATCATGAAAGACGCCACTCCCGAGCAGGTGGAAAGAAACAGGGAGTACATGAAAGCCCGGGCCCAAAACCCGGACTTATCCCATTCTGATCTGGTGCTTGAAGGCGACATCGAGTTTAAGCAAATCAGCACTAATCAAAAAGACATGGAGTTCTTGGAGCTGCGGGAGTTCACGCGCAATGAAATCCTGGCCGTTTATGGCGTGCCGCCCGGCAAAGTTTCAATTATTGAAACCGGCAATATCGGGGCGGGCACAGGCGAGCATCAAACCCAGACCTTTTACGAGGAAACCATTCTGCCCTTCCAGATGCGGGTGGCCGAAAAAATAACCAAGCACGTCATCAGACAGGGATTCGGCATAACCGACTGGGCCTTCCAGTTTAATAAGCGTTCCATTGATGAAAAAGATCAGGCCGAGATTTTCAACATCTACCTTCAAAACGGTGTGTTCAGCCCGGAAGAAGTGCGCCGTCTCGTGGCCCCAAGGATGCCGGAGATACAGAAATCATTAAGTGGCAACGGCTCTCATGAGATTGGGAAAGGGAAACTCAAGCCCAGTGAAACCATTGTCAACGCAACCAAGGAGGTTGTGGCTATTGAAAACAGATTTGTAGACGCTCTGGGACGACTCTTTCGTGAGATCAAGAGCGCCGTTGCCTCAAAGCTCCCCGATCTGCGCCTAGAAATTATCCGCCCCAAAATCAGCAGTCTAAACCTCCCGATTAAAAACAGAACGGTTTCTGTTTTTCTCGAAGGTCTCGAAGGCATATTTTTGAGATTCGACGAGCTCCCGGAGGAGGCCAAGCAACTGGATGAGCTTGAAGTTTTGCTTGAGCTTATCGATCAAGAAAAAATAGCCAGGCTCTTGGAGAAGTTTTCCCTTGAGGCCGCGCGCAAAGGCCTTAATCTCTCGGCACGGAGGGCTAAACTGGAAAATGTGGAGGATTTGACGCGGGCTCTCGAAGAGAGCTTGAGAAGCAACGCCGCAATTTTGGCCGGCCATGTCTCCGAAGCCTTGAAGGCCAGCTTGCGGCAAGCCCTAATCGAAGGCATCGCGGCCAGTGAAACCATCCCCCAGCTCATGCGCCGGATAGAAGATCAGTTAGATTCCGTGGCAACTGTCAGCGTCAGACCTACGTTGGACGCCCAGGGCAATGTTTTGAGGGCCGGGCACACGCGTCAAATGGAACGTTCGACTGCCGCAGAGATCATCGCCCGCACCGAGGCCAACCGCGCTTTTAACGAAGGCAACCTGGACGCTTTGAGTCAAGCTGAAATTCAACGCGTGCAATGGCTTCTTGCCTCGGATGCATGCCCTCAATGCGTGGCGGCGGCTGAAATATTAGCCGGAAACAAACTGGGCAAGGTTCTCTCCATTGACGAGGCGTCGGGACAAATTCCAGTGCATCCTAATTGCCGCTGCACTTGGATTACGGAGGTGGAAAGATGAGCGCGACAGAAACGTTAAAAATAAATTTAGCGGAGCACGGGGATCTCTTCCGGGTGGACAACCTGGACAAACTCTCCGACCAGGAGCTTTTGTCAATGGATTTTATCCTGCACCGGGCATGGGAGTTCAAAAGAAAAGGGCACAGGGTCTTCTTGGATGGCGAAGACTGGGATTTTGAGGATATAGCCGCGTCTCACGCCGAGGTCCGGCAAGAAATGAACAAGCGCGCCCTGCGGCATCTAATTCAGGACGAGCTGGACGACCAGACTCAGCTCCTGATCCGCGAGGACGCGCAGAAGCAAGAGGGGCGGGCAGGAACAATCGTGCAGACCATTATCCTGGACAAAAAGGTCTTCTCCCCTGAGGCTGAGGCAAGGCGCTGGGCCGAGGATCACGGTTTCCGGACCGATAAGGTCGATGAGACAGAAAACTCCTTTCGTTTTAGGCAGAGCAATCCCGATGACTTCGACCCGGACGGCTTTGGCCAGGGCGAACGGTTTAGGACTATACAGCTCACCGAGGGCGTCCAGGCCGTTATCGGTTTCTTAAAAGAAAATTCGGTTGATGCGGCCGGGGAAGGCAATGAGGATGTGGGTGTGGCCTTCTTTAA
The DNA here is from genome assembly GCA_016205025.1 of Elusimicrobiota bacterium. GTDB lineage: Bacteria > Elusimicrobiota > Elusimicrobia > JACQPE01 > JACQPE01 > JACQJO01. Next base: position 71,214 of record JACQJO010000029.1, on the reverse strand, counting down.
CCCTTTTCATGACGAGCAGGGCCGTTTTTCTTCCGGCTCCAGCGGTAGCTCTGGTGGTGGTTCAGGCGGTAGCGCAGGAGGAGGCGCGGAGGGCGGGGTCAGCCCATCTTCCCAGGCCAAAATCGACCGGGCGCTTAAGGAGGCGCGTGGAATTAAGCTTGAGGAGGAACAGGACGTCGCCTTCCGCTATGTCGGCGAAAAAAACGCTAAGCAATCCTTGTCCAAGGAGAACAATAAATTTATCGATGATTTCAAAAACGACGGCCCGGATGAAGTCAACTCCTTGGCCGGAAAAGTCCTGGCGGGCACGGCGAGTGAAGCCGAAATGGGGCAGTTTAGAAAGAGAATCGGCAAGAACGCCGAGGAGTACGTCGTGGACCGCTACGCCGTGACCCAGGAGCTTCTGCGGCAGAAGGGCGTCAAGGAGGTCACCCTCTACAGGGGGATCAACGGCCAGCAGGCTGAGGAGATCAAGAAAGCAGTCAAAGAAGGCAAGCCCGTGGAAGTCGCCCTGCGCAGCATTTCCTCCTTTTCCGAAAACCGCAAGATCGCCGAGGATTACACCACGACTCCCCAGCGCAAAGGAAAATCAAAAGGGGTGATTATCAAGGTCACGGTTCCCGTTGCCCAGGTATTCGCCCATTACAAGGTGGAATCAGATTTTGACGGATGGGGCGAGAAAGAAGTCGCCCTTTGGAACCCGTCGGGGAAACTCAGGCTGGACAAAAAGAACGTCTTTGTCAAACAGGAAGAGGATGGAATCATTCTCGTTGATATTGACGATCCAGAGAACTCGGGGTGGATTCGCCTGTGGGTTAAAGAAACACAGGAGGCCAAGGCGCAGAAAGATATGAGCTTTTATTTCGATGAAGATGATTTTGGAAAGGGCGTGCGCCAGGCCTTCGGCTCCTACGGCGGCAAGCGATTCCTGGCCCATAGGATCGCCTCCTACATCCCGCACCATCGCACTTATGTCGAGCCTTTTGCGGGCGGCGCGGCTGTGCTCTACGCCAAGGACCCTTCGCCGCAGGAGGTATTGAACGACCGTGATGGGGAGATTGCCTTCATGCACCGTTTCATCCGCGACCACAGCGCAGAGGATCGAGCATCTCTGGCCAAGCGTGAGTGGATGATCCGCAAAGAGACCCACGAACGCTTGAAGGAGATGAAGCCCGACAGCGACCGGGACCGCTTTTATAAGTCCTTTTACCTGACCCGATCCTCCTATGGCAAACAGCGCGGCGGCTCGTTTAACCCCGCCAACGCCGGGGTCCGCATCGACTTTCCGGCCAACATCGAGAGGGCACAGGCGCGGCTGAAGAATGTCACGGTCAGCAACAAGGATTACTTGGATATCCTCAAGGAATATGACGATCCAGAAACCTTCTTTTACATGGACCCTCCCTATCCGGGCAAGTTCAACTTATTCGATTTTGGCTTTAAGGAGGAAAAATTCCTCAAGGCTCTTAAAGGGCTCAAGGCCCAGTGGATTGTTTCCTATCCGCTAGAAGGAGCCAGTGCCCTCAAAGAATACAACGTCTACCGCGTTAAGCGCAGAAACCAGATGAAAGGCCCTGGCGGGAACCAAGAATGGGTCACCGAGCTGCTCGTCTCCAATTTTCCTCTCAAGCCTTTGAATCTTTATATCGAAAAGGAGCTGGGGCATGAGCCGGAAGGGATGGAAATCGAGGCCCCGCCTTTCTGTCCCCACGTTGAGGACGGCGCGGACCTGGAAAAAGTCCAAGCCGCTTTCAAAAGCCCTGGCGGCAAATACCGACTTTATAAAAAGATCATCGCTCTCATGCCGGAGCACAAAACATTCGTCGAAGGCTTCTGCGGCGGAGCGCAGGTTTTCTTCCATAAGAAGCGTTCCGACATCGAGGCGATCAACGACGTCAATTCTGATCTTATCTTTGCCTATCGTTTCATCAAAAGCATGGAGCCCAAGGATTTAGAGTGGCTTAAGAAGCAGAACTGGGTCATCTCAAGAGGCAGGGCGAGAAAAGTATTCGAGATGAAACCAGCGACGCCCAAGGAGCGGTTTTACCGCTTCGCCTATCTCAACAAGTCCACCTACTGGGGAAGAACGGATGTTTGGGAAGGCGTGCGCACCGGTCCCAAGGGGGAAGGCTATCGCATTAAGATGGTAGATCGCTTGCCTGAAATTCAGGAAAGGCTGAAGGGAGTCAAATTACATTCTTGGGACTGGAAGGAAGTCATCAAGGAATATGACTCAAGTGAAACTTTTTTCTATCTCGATCCACCTTATCCGCTTCATTGGCCCAAGGAAGGCGGCGGGCATGGCTCGAAGTTTTTCAAGGAAGAGGAGATGCTGCCGGTTCTAAAAAACATCAAAGGAAAATTCGTCTTGAGCTATGAGCTTGAAAAGGTAGGCATCTTCAAGGGCTTCAAGACCTACCGCGTCAAAACCTTATGGACCGGGATGCATCAGTTAGGCGTGCGCTCTAAGTATGAGCTGCTCGTTTCTAACTTTTCTCTTAAGCCAAACGATCTCTATGTCGAGAAATCCTTGGAGATCATTATCTCATGAGGTTGAGGCGCATAAACAGTTCGATTGTTTATGGACAAAGCCTTCCAAGATGAGCTAAATATTAAGCAGGATGACCCAGGTGGAGGAAGAGCGCGAACTTGATGCTAAAAAAGCCATGTGGAATTTACTCGATCGGCTTATTGGCAAGAAGGCTTATGGGACCATCGAAGCTTTCGTTCAAGAGGGTCAAGTCGTCAGAATCGAAAAAAAGGAATCCTTTTTACCTAAAGATTTTTGCCGCTTAACAGCGGAATAGCTTAAGCGCTATCGAAAAAATCGAGGCGTTATCAGCCTAAAAAGCTGGTAGCGCCTTTTTTGTTGAGCAAAGGAATATGGAAACGGAAAACGCGGCAGTCCAGCAGGCAGTCCCTGCAGCAGCGGGGGCGGTTCTAGAGAAGGAAATTTCTTTTTCTTTTCCCCTTGATCTAGTCAAACAGACTGAGGAAAACGGCGAGTTCCACGTCGTGGGCTACGCCGCCACCACGGATTTCGACCTCCAAGGAGACATCATCACCGAGGAGGCGCTTAAAGACTCGGCGGCCGACCTTCTCAAAAATTCCACCGTCCTTTTGAACCACGATTTGAAGCAACCCATCGGCCGGGTAACCAAAGTCCAGTTCGACAAGCGCGGCCTTTTGATTGACGCCCTCATATCAAAGACCGAGGCTGAGATCATCCAGAAAATTAAAGAGGGCATCTTAAACAAGTTTTCCATTCGGGGTCAGGTGCTGGAACGCGAAAGAAAGTTCATGCCTGAACTGGATCGCGTGGTCAATGTCATCAAGCGCATGTCGCTTGTTGAAGTTTCGCTCGTTTCCGTCCCCGCCAATCCCGAAGCCAGGGCCATCGGGTGGTACATGTCCAAGGCCCTGGAAGAATCAGATCAGAAAAGCGAAGGAGGTAATCCAATGCCAGGAGAAGAAGTGGTGGTAGAGGAAATTTCTAACAAAGAAGAGGGCGCATCCGCCGCGCCGCCAGCGAAACCGGAGGCAACTGCGGTGAATAAAAAAAATGAACCGCAACCCAACGGATCCGCTCCAGTGGTCGCCAGCGCGGAGCCCGCGAAACCGGAACCTTCCAAGCCGCCGGCTGTTGTAGCCCCGGCGGCCGCCCAACCCGATAACAAAGGCTCTCTCTTACCACAATCAGTAACAGAGATCCAAAAGAACCTGCACGCGATTCTCAAAGAGGAATTGGCGCAGATGGTTTCCGGGGAGGTTCAAAAGCAGGTTGAAGCAGCCTTGAAGAATCTTCCTACCTTGCGGAAAGGGCTCATCCAGCAGGAAGCCGATCCGCAAGACGTTAAAAAGCAATTTGAAAGCCTATCGCCAGACAAAAAGTTGAGAACCGTCTTGGCGATGAATCACGGCTGATAGGAAAAGGAGGCAAGTGAAATGACCGATCTAGAACAGCTCAAAAAAGCGTTAGACATGGCGAGCGCAGGGGGAGCCCTGCAGCAGCCCTTGGTTGACCGGGTTCTTCAGGAACTCATCGAGGTTAACAACCCCCTGCGGGTTAATCTGCCCAGGAAACCGGGTTCCGGATCCGCATGGATATTAAACCAAAGGACTTCCCGGGGCGCGGGAGCCGCATTCGTCAACGACACGGAGGAACCCGTGGAGACAAAGGGCGACTATGTTCCCAAATCCTTCCCCTATCAGACTATCGTGGACCGCAGAAAGGTGACCCGCAAACTTCAAGCGGTGGGCAAGTCCCTTCTGGACATTGAAGCCGAGGAAGTGGAAAACGGCCTTCAGAACGTGCGTGACGCTGAGGAAAACGCCTTGATCAATGGGGACTCGACCGTCAATCCCAAGCAGTTTAACGGTTTGAGGAAACTGACTCCATCGGGCCAAGCAGTTGTGGCCGGAGTCAATGGAGCTGCGCTCACTCTCGATCTACTGGACGCCGCGCTTGATCTTAATCGCGGCACTCCCAACATGATCGTCATGAGCAAAAAGGCGAACCGCAAGTTAAACGCGCTTCTGCAGGCGCAACAGCGCTTTGTGGACACAATGGAAGTCAAAGGCGGATTCAGGGTGCAGGTTTATAACGGCATCCCCATCTTCAGGTCCATCTGGATCTCGGACGCCCAGACACAGGGGACGGCAAACAACGCGACTGACATCTTCATTCTGGATACGAGCGCGGTTTGGGTTGGCGAGTTGACCCCTCTTAAGATGCTCCGTCTGTCTCAGAAATCTTCTCAAGGCAGCGAGTTTGATCTCTATGAGGACATCGCGCTTGTTTTTGCTAACGACATAAAGGTTTCAAGGCTGGCTGGCGTGTTGGTGTAAGGAGACATAGGGTGTTCCGCTTAAGGAAAACCGAGCCTCCCTTCGGCACAGAGCAAGATCCCCTGTGGGAGCACGCCTACGCAGAGGAGGTTAAGGTTGTGGACGGCATCTGCGAAGTTCAGGACCCAACGAGCAGGGATTATCTTCTCAAGATGGGTTACAGCGAAGCAGTCCCTGCCGAAGGCGGGGGCGAGGAAATCAAAGAAAAAGAACCTGTCGCCGTAACAGCGAGCGAGGAACAAAAGCAGAAGCCAAGCCCCAAGCCAAAATCCAAGGGCAAGGCCAGGAGATGAGGATCTGATATGCCGACTTTCCCTTTGCCTCCGGTTCCCAATTTCCGCGTGACAAGCGGCGAGCCGGGATTGGTGCGACTCAACTGGGCGGATTATCCGATTGAAACCAAGCAGGGACATAGGATTGTTGGATTCCGCGTCTATAGGTCGGACAGCAAGAACGAACTGGGAAAAAGAATCGCAGACGAGTCTGTTCTAGGGCCAGGCATTTTCCAATTTGACGACACCGATCCTCAGGCAGGGCCGGACCGCCACTATCTCGTTGTGGCCGTTGAGGAAGCAGGTTTCGGGCGTGTGCCTTATGGGGAGAGCCAGTTCGGGCAGCCTGATACCAATGGATTTAGTCTTTTGCCTTACAACAGCCGTCCTTTTGGATCGCCACTCAGGGGATGGGGCGAGGCTCCCTACGGAGTTGAAGCTTACGGATTTTGAGGAAATAAAAAATGGCTGAAACATTTACAGACAAGCTCAAGCTCTCCAAGCGCGACACTGGTGATTTGAACTGGGGCTCGGGAGAGAACGCCAACAAGGATTTGATCGACCGGCACATTCAACTGGCCACGCTGAGACCCCCGCGCACATTGTTGGCCAGCCTGGGTTCTGGAGCCGTAGGCGCGGAGATCTTGGGCAGCGCCACTTATTTTTATAAGGTCACGGCTTTTAACGCGGCTGGCGAGACCACGGAAAATCAGATTCCCTCCGTTGTCGAAACGCAGGTCACTGAGCCGTCAACCCCGGTTCCCGTTATTCTCCAATGGGAAACGGTCAAGGGAGCTTCCGGATACAGGATTTATAAATCAACCGTCACGGGACAAGAAAAGTTTTTAGCCGAGGTCACCGGCGAATCCACTTTAACTTATACCGACACTGGCAACACGGCGACCAATGGCGCGATTTCGGTTCCAACCCAGAACATGGCTAGGGCGGCAGTTTCCAAAATCGTAGCCGGCACCAATGTAACCATTGATCCACCAGACGGCACGGGCGACGTGACGATCAATGCTTCCGGTGGGGCTTCCCCTGCGGACGCTTCCGCCACCGTAAAAGGAATAACAAAGCTATCGGTTGCTCCAGTTGTCGCCACTGATCCCATAGCGGCTGGAGACAATGATTCGAGAATGACCAACGCCCGGACACCCACAGGAGCTGCCGGTGGCGATCTTGGCGGAACCTACCCCAACCCGGCTGTGGCCAAGCTCCAGGGAACAGCTGTGGCGGCCACTCCTCCCTCCAGCGGACAGATTTTGAAGTTCGATGGAACCCAATGGGCTCCCCAGGCGGCTCCTAGCGGCGGTTCTTACGCGACTGCCGTTGTGGCGGCTCCCACCGGCGTGGGCGCAACCGATCAGGCCAGTATCCAGGCGGCCTTAGATGCCATTGGCTCCAATGGCGGCACTGTCATTTTGCGCGAAGGAACTTACGTCATGACTGGCCAGGCCACAGTTAAATCAAAAACCAGGATCATGGGCCAGGGAATGTTTGCCACTATTTTAAGACTCCCGCCGTTGAGCGGCCTGACCTCAGGCGTTTTCGTGGCCGGAGCTTCAGGCGCAAACGCCTCCGCTTCAGGGCTTTCATTTGAAGACGTGGGCTTTGATCTTTTCGATGTGATTCAAAGCCATAAGGGAATCTTCGGGCAATCCGGGGAAACGATAATAGACACCCAAATTTTAAGATGCCGGATTTTCAATGAGCAGACCTCCGGTAATCCTTTTGAGCTATGCCGCGCCTCCGCAAAAAATTGGCTGGTCAAAAACTGCATTTTTGATTGCAACTTTCGCATGGAGCTTAATCCCAGCCTTGGCTTTGATTCCGATACACAATTCACGATCACTAACTGCTTGTTTTTGAAAGTTCCCACAGGCGGTCCCTGGGCCATGATGTGGAGAATCCTCCAGGGAACCATCACCGACAACATTATTGATTTGACGGGAGCTGGCAGCGGAACCCCGCGCGGGTTTTCCATCGGAGCCAACACAGTTCCCAATGGCAAAAACATCATCGCTAATAACCTCTTTATCTCGGATAGCTCCGTCCAGAAGGCGATGGAGATCCAATACAACGAAAACACCATCAACGACAATCTCGTAAAGGGACCGGCCAGCATTGCTGTTTTAGGAAGCAACAACCATTTGATTGCCAATAAGGTGGAAACCGCGATCACGGACACGGGCAGTGGCAACACCATAGCATCCAGTTTTGTAGCTGGAGTGAGAAAGCTGGGTGAGGCCTCCCCTCTAACAGGAGATGTGAAGCTCGAGGCAGGCACAAATATCACTCTTACGCAGGATGCCCCCGGCAACAAGATAACGATCGCCGCAGCAGGCGGAGGCGGCGGCTGGGCCAAAGTGGCGGATTTAACTTTAGCCGCCGACGGCTTGGCCTTTCCAACGATAAGCGGCCTCAACCTCGACACGGACAAGATGTATCTGATCTGGATCGCGGGTGAAGGCGTTTCTGGAGATCCCTTGCGTTTGGAAATGAACGGAGACGCTCTAAACGTGAACTACCTCCGCCGATGGTATCGGGTCAATTTTGACAACACGACTCAGGTGGAGTCCGGCAACGGGCCTTTTATTTTTACAGGTGGATTCGCTAACGACGGTTATTCCATTAAAGGTTTTCTATCCAGAAGCCAGACGGTAAACGGCGGAGTGGAGTTCCGGTGGGAAGGAGCATCCGGGTCAAAAGCGTCCGGCTTGCTTGCTTTTTCTAACGGAGCGATCGGCTACGGCATCACCAACGTCACTTCGCTTCGCGTGGCTTCCGACTTGAACAATATTAAAGCCGGCTCCAGGGTGATCATTTGGAAACCGGCTTAACGATGGAGGATTAACATGGCAATTCTTGAATCTCTATTATCCCAGCAAGTAATCGGCAGTTTGGCGGCTGACATTCTGGCCGCCGAGCCGGCGATCTTGGGCCTGATCCAGGCGACCCAGTTCGTGGATGGGCTTACCCCGCGCGGCAAGACAAGAATCACTCTCAACTGGACCGCGCCCACAAGAAACGAATTTATCGGCGGCGAACTGTTTATAAATCCAGACGGCACGGCGGACACAGCCGAAGGCGTGGCGGGAGCCAGCCATGAGACCCAGTTTGACCCGATAGTATCTGGATCGTTCTCGGTTTATGAGAGAACGGCGGCATCATCCAATGTAAAGACATTGACCGCGAGCGTAGTCCACGGTCAGCGCGTAATAAACATCGGAACGCCCGTGCCAGCGGAGATCGCGGCCCTCGCCTATTTGGTGATTGACGACGGCGTGGCGGGCAAGGAGGAGTACGCTCAGGTCAAGTCAGTCAACACGGCGACGGGCGAGGTGGTGCTTCAAGACGGGCTGTTCTTCTCCCACGCAAGCGGCGCGTCGGTCAAAGAGGTCACCTTTCTAACCAAGGTGACCGGCAGCCACTACACCCTAGATTTGGCCACCGGCGTTTTAACGGAAGCCGCCGGAGGATTCACCGCAGGAAACAGAATCGTGATCCGCTATCAGACCACGCTTCAAGACCTGGATCATTATGAGCTTTACAGGGTTCCCTCCAACGCCCCAGTATCGGTTCCCACCAAGGCCAATGTTCTTGCGGCTTCCGGCGTGGCGACGGTGAACGCATCCATTTCCGCCGCGGCCACATCATTCCAGGACCAAACTCCTTTGGAATCGGACGATGGGAAGGATTTCAGCTATTACCTTTTTGCGGTGGATTCCCAGGGCAACGCATCAAATCTCTCCAGCGAGGTAATGACCCAGAATCTTCACTTGGTCATGGTGGAGCTCGTCCCCGCCATCGTCCAGAACCTTTCAACCGAGGTTTCCTCCAACAAAGTGGTCGTATCCTGGGACGCGGCGGGAGACCCCAATGCCAACGGTTACAACATCTTCCGCTCGCCAGGCCTAACCTTCGATCCCTTGCAGGCGCTCAAGGTGAACTCCACATTGATTCCCAAGGGAACGGGAAGAGTGAGCTTTGATGACTCCGCCGACAACGTTGCCAACAGGAGATCGGGAGCCGAGGTTCCCTTCCCGCAGGACGGCCAGACTTTCGCCTATAAGATCGAGACGGAAGACACGGTTACCTTCTGGTCTGACGGCACATCCAACATTCCAACCCTCGACACATCAGCATCAAAGACAGCAGGCGCAGGAGATGGAACGGGTGGGAGATAGGGCAATGGGAATCACTCATGAATCTCGGCAATGGCTATGAGGTTCCCGTTATTCAAAAGAACCTTGGGGATTCCGTTCCCAGGGCCGTTGTCTTTGTAGACGTTAACAAGCAATTAACCCCTGCCCAGGCAAAACGCGCTCGGTTTGTTTTTAACCTCAGAGATCAATTTCAGAAGGCTAAAGATTCGTTGGCCTTTATTGAGTTGTTTGCCGCGTCTTTCGGGTTGTCCCAAGAACGGATTGAAACCATCAAGAAGATCAATGGGGATACGCTCGATGAGCTATCCCGTAAATTCGAGGAGAAGCTCAAGGCCTACGATGAGCGCATCAGTCCAGCAGGCCAGCTTGCGGGTCCTCTCATCAGAGAGGGCAGTCCTCGCAGCAGTGAGGGCGGGAGGCCCGCGCCATGAGCGCCCTGGTCTCCACCCTATCCCTTTCCATAACAGTCACGGTGTCTCCTGCCTACACCACACCGAGTTTAGTCAGCGCGATCACGGGCGGCGAGATTTTAACGGCGGAAGTGCTGAGCGAATTGATTTCGGCCGCCACGGAGGAGATCGAGCGGCGCACCGGCATGTGCTTTAGGATCGTGGCTTTTACGGACGAGGTGGACGGCAATGATCTCTCCACTGTGTTCGCTCACTGCTTCCCGATCTTTGAGATTTTCAGCGTCACTATGGACGGCGTCTTATTACCCGCCTCAGCTTATGTTTTGAACAAAAGAACTGGGAGTATACGGCTTAAAAACGGCGCGGTATTTCCCGAAGGAGTTAAAAATATCGTCATCACCGGGCTCCACGGCCACAAGAAAATCCCGCCTCTGATTCAAAAGATCGCTTCCCTGATTGTGGCCAAGACCATTTTATCGGCCAAGAACGGACCCTTGGTTGACAGCGAATCAATTGGGGATTTCTCGCAGACGAGGGGCTTCAAGAAATTAAATGACGAACTGGACCGGGCTTGGGGAGCATGGGGAAGAAAATTTCCCATTGATTTCGTATGAGCAATATTCCCGCGCGGCTCCTCATGGAAACGATCACGATCCGCCGGTCATCGCAGAGCTTCGTCTCCTCCACTAAAAAGCCGGTATTTGAGTTCAAAACAATCACAACCGGAGTCAGGGCAAGATTCAACCCAGTGAGCACGTCGATTAACAGAAACGTCCTGGGCCATACGCCAAAGAAAAACTTCAGGCTTTTTATAAATCCAGTTGATCTAAGGGAAAACGACGAGGTTATCCGGGAATCGGACGGGGAGATTTTTTTGGTGACCGAGGTTAAGAATTTATTCGGACATCACCTTGAAGCCGCGCTTGAGGAAAAGAAGTGATCACCATAACCATCAAAGGCAAGGATGAAACTCTTAAGCTCCTTGAGCGCTTGCCACAAAGATTGATCCTTGCCTTGGTCAAGGGCATGAGGGATTCAGCGATCCTGGTTCAGAGCCTGACCAAAACCAACGCGCCTGTGTTTAGAGGACTCTTGCGGGTTTCAATCCTTCAAGGCGTTTCTTTGGAAGGCAACCGCATCGTAGGCCATGTCGGCTCGGCATTGGCGTATGCATCGGTGGTTGAGTTCGGCAGGACCACGGGCTGGTTCCCCAATGTTTCGGAGCTTAAAGTCTGGGCCAGGAGAAAGCTGGGCGATGAGCGCAAGGCTTTCGTTGTTGGCCGGGCCATTAAAACAAGGGGATTTAGAAAACAGCCGTATCTTTTGCCTGCCTTGGAATCAGCAAGACCCAGGGTTGAGATTATTTTTCAGTCTCGTTTGGCTGAGGCGATCCAGGCAGAGGGAGGAGAAGCCTGATGCCTGCTCCAAGGCTCCATGAAACCTTGATCGCGGGAAAGGTGGTTGATCTCATTGACCAGAATCTTTCCGGACCAATGGGGCTCAAGGTGGTCACTATCGGGGCTCTTGAGTTTTTCCCTGCGCTCGATAGCCTTGCCGATAACGTCCCGGCTGTGTTCGTCAAGCCCTCTCCTTCCACCGCGCTGGAGAGAATCACCACGGGCCAAACCTATCGGATCGTCTACAACTTCAGAATCGTGTTCGTGAAGCTTTTCGGCCCTAACGAAGAAATCGTCAAGGCTAAAACCCTAGAGGCACAGAAGATCGCGGAGCTTTTAATTGACAACGTGAACTTGGGCGGCTTGGCCTTGCCCAATGGACAGATTTTGTTCTCAAACTTAAAAACAATCGAGTGGGAGCCGCCCGAGGACAATCTTGTGGCGCAGATCAACGCGGACATGACGGCGGCAGCCCTGGTATTCGCTGTCGAGGCCACGAGCAGAAAATGATTAAGGAGGAAAACAGACCATGCCATTTGCCATAGAACACGCGAAGTACGGATTCAAAAAAGAGGCGAGCAGAGGGGTAGCGGAATCCGCCCCAGCCAAGTTCCTAGCCGTTGGCGCGGAGGCGCTCCTTGATTACAAATCAAGCCTTATTGCGGACGACAAGATCAGGGGGACCAAAGAGTCCTTCCCATCAGCGGCAGGTATTAAGGAAGGGGCAGGCAGCCTCCCCGCCATTGACCTCGAGGCGGACACCATAGGGGATCTGCTCTTGGGGTGCCTGGGCAAAGTGACCACCACTCAGCCGGACGCAACGAATTCCCCGACCGTGTTTAAGCACACGTTCAAGCCGGATGGCGCAAAGACGCAGTTTCCCTCGTTCACCTTCTTCGTGGACAGGGCCCTTTCCGTTAAGCGCTATCCCCTGACCGTGATTAAAAAGCTGGCGCTATCAGGCGCGGTGGACGGCAAGGCGCAGGCCGTGGCGGATATTCTTTTTAAGACCGAGGAATCAGCGTCCGCTTTCACAGCGACTTTCGGAACGCCCAAGCCTCTGATGTTCTTCCAGACAGAGATCAAGTTGGATGGGGTGTTAAACCAGGACGTGAGAAGCTGGAGCCTTGCCATTGACAATGTCTCAAGAGCCCATAGGACATTAAGCCAATCAAGGGACGTGAGAGACATCGTCTCAACCGGCCGATTCGTCATTGAAGGCGGTTACGAAATCTTCTTTGAGACAGAAGCCAATCGCCAGAAGTTCTTAGACAGCCTGCCCCAAGCCTTGGACATCATCTTGACAGGCGACATCATCGAGGACGCCTTCAAATACAAACTCGAGCTTTCCATCCCCAAGGCCAAATACACGGCCTATCCATTAGGAGCCATTGAGGGACTGCTTGGAGCCGCGGTTACCTTCCAGGCGGAACTCGATCCCGCGTTGGGTTACAGCATCATGGCCACGCTCACCAATGCGATGTCGGGTTATTGAGAATTAGATGGAACCTATTACGGCTCAAACTCTCAAGGAAAGGCTCAAAAAAGAAAAGACCATTGAGGTTGGGGGCATCCATTTCCGCATCAGAAAAGTTCCGCTTCTGCTTTTAGCCGAGGAATCTGATGATCTCTGGGGCTTGGCCAGGCAGGGCAAAGACGTCTTGGCTGGAAAGATCAAGGATCTGATCGCAAGCCCAAGTCTATCCAGAATAAGGCGCGTGCTTTTGGCGGGAGTCGCCCAGCCAAAGCTTTCCGTAATCCATGAAGAGGAATCAGTCTGCGTTGATCTCATTATGGCTGACTCCGAGCTATCAACGGGATTATTTTTAGCGGTCGTTAATTTTTCTTTGGAGGCATAACCATTGCCAGGACTTGAATTAACTTTTGAGGCGGTAGATAAAGCATCGCCCACCATTCAGAGGCTTTCCAAAGAGATGCTGGAGGCCGCACTCAAATCGGACCGCTTCGCCAAGGACATTTTCGATGCCACCAACAAGGCAGAGGAAGGTTTCAAAAAAATCCCTCCAAAAGCCAAGCAAGCGGCGGATTCTGTAACTGCGCTCCAGCAAGCCAGCCAGCAGTTGACCCAGCAGCTCTTGGGGTTCGCAACCGTTGCCGGCGTAGTCGCTTTTTTCAAAGAATCTGCACAGGCAGCCCTTGAGGAAGAAGAGGCTTTAAGACGTCTGGGCTTTGCGGTGGATGCCACGGGAAGCTCATTCGCAAAAGAAAAAGAGCGCATCGTCGCTTTCGCCCAAGAGCAGCAGGCCCTGACCAGATTTTCCGATACCCAGACCTTCGAGGCTCTGGGAAGATTGACCCGCGTGACAGGAGATTTAGGACAGTCCATGCAAGCCGCGCGTTTGGCCTTCGGCCTGGCATCGGCATCAGGCAAGGACTTAAACTCGATTCTCGACCTGCTGGGCCCCATCTTAAATGGCGACGCCACGAGGCTGCGCTCTTTGAAGCTCGAATTCGGCGCTTTCATTGGAGATGCCAAAACAGCCCAGGAAGTCATTGACGCTCTCTCTAAAAGATTCCTGGGAGCTGCGGAAACAGAAAAAGGTTTTGCCAAAGAACTGGCTGTCACAAGAAACAGGCTTTCCGACTTTCAAGAAACCGTGGGGACAGGGGTCCTGCCGGCTTTTCGTTTTCTGTTGGGCATCGTGGAGCAGGGGGCTAAAGTTTTCGAGTTTTTGGGAATCGTGATCGCTGATTTTGCGGCGCGATCGCTTGTCCACATTAAGGCTTTGGGCGAGGAGGTTAAGGCGGTATTCACTCTTAACTTTGGGAAGTTGCCGGAAATCAGCCGCCAGGCAGAAGATCAGATTGCGGCCATCGCGGAGGAGACAGGTAACCAGATTGTTGAGCTGGAAGAAAGATTTTCCAAACAAAGAATAAGAACCATCCAGAACGAAGGAACGATCAAAGCCCGTGTCACGGAGGACTCCATCGAGAAGTCTAGAAAAGAGGCCGAGGAGAAAAAGAAGGCGGCGGAGGATGCTCATGAGGTTTTGGTGCGCCTGGATGCCGAGAGGCTGGAGCTTGAAGGTGAAACTCTAGAATCAAAAAGGCTTTTGATCGAGCTGGAGAAAGAGGAGAGATTTAGAGCACTGGATGAACTCAAAGCCAAGAGTTTGATCACGGAGGATGAGCTTCTGCAAGCCAAGCTCAACGCCACTGAAGCCGCGATTCTTAAATTCAACGAGGCCGCCGAGGAGCAGAAGAAACAGCTTTCAGAAATAGAACAGGCAGCCAAGCAGGTTTCGCAATCAATGGCTAATGCCGTGGGAGACGCGGTGGCGGACATGATTTTGGATGGCAAGACATTCGAGGCGGCCATGAAATCGGTGTTTAATACCGTGCTTAGGACCGCCATTGAAACTTTCACCCGCGTGGCCATTGAAGCCGCGATAGCCAGAAGCGCGGCCCAGGGAGTGGCGGGGGCCGCCGCAGGCTTGGGAGCCGCCGGCGCGGTCGGGGTTTTTGCCGGAGTAGCCGCCTCCATTTTTAAGGGGATCAAGTTCCAGGAAGGAGGAGTGGTCACCCGGCCCACGCTCGGCTTGATCGGCGAGGCGGGCCCTGAGGCGGTTATTCCGCTTAACCGTTTAGGAGGTGCTGCGCCATCCAACATCGAAATCAACATCACCCAAACCAACAACATCACGGTTTCCGGCTTTGGCGATGACCAGGCGCGGGAAATCATGCGCAGAATTTCCGAGATCACGAGATCAGGGGCGTCCGAGGGCGCGGAACTCGTTAAATCCATACTGGCCAGGCAGGGGCGTTTTGTCAGGGAGTCGGTGTGAGAAGCATATCCCAGCAGTACCAGGCTGTTCAAAAATCTAATTTCTTCAGGCCAGCAAGAAAAGTGGAGCTTTTCCGCAGACTCCCCGATGGTTCAGGATGGGAAACCTCACCCATCAATATCACCTCCGAGATCATCCGCTTGGATCGGCTCTCCTGGAAGCTCGACACCGACAGCTTAAACGAGTTCAAGGCCTCTAACATCAGGTTTGAAACGGACAACTCGGACAGGCGCTGGGACGAAGGCTCATCGGAACGCTTCCAGGGCTTCCTGCGGTTCCACTCCAAGATCAGAATCTCCCTGGGGCTTGAAACAAACGGCGTTGACGAGATTTTCCCGGTATTCACCGGGCTCATCGAGGATATCAACGAGGATTCCAGAAAGCCAACCCTGGAGCTCAATATCCGTTCTTTAGACCAAATCCTTGAGGATGCTGACGCGGAGAAGGCGGGCGTTATCGTTTCCAATGAACTAATCGGCACAGGAGACGGAAACAAGACGGATTTTCCTTTGGCCCAAAAGCCGGTTGGCCGGGTGATTGAAGTCAAAGTCGGCGGCAACGTATCAAGACCAGGCTTGGATTACACGGTGACAGGCTTAAATGACCCCACCCAGAGCGCGGTCATCAAGTTCAAAAGCGGGCCGCCAGCCTCCGGAGCCGAGATACGCGCCGTATATCTTAAATGGAAAACAGATTTAAGAATTCACGAGGCGGTCAATGATCTCCTGGCTACCGTACCGCAAATAGAAAAACAAATCATTGAGATCGTGCGCTTTGATCCGGCCGCCCAGCGGGAGATCGCGCATACGCTGTTGACGGATTTTCAAGGCTATGACCTAAGGAGAGCCCAGGCCGTGGCCGAGCCTTCCGGCCCCTCCGGCAATGGCCGCGTCACCCTTAAACCATTTGAGACAGAGACAGAATGGAATACCGCGTTAATCAAGAGCCGCGTCAACTTAAAGCGTGTACCCAACGCAGTCCATCCCAAATGGACGTCCCAGTATGAAGCGGACTTTCTACCTGCCGAGGAATATTTCCAGGCGGAAGGCGACGCGACGATGCCCTGGCAGGAGTTTTTCACGGGCAGCGCCCTGCCGGAGAGAACCCTGGATAACGGAGTCTTAAGAATCCAGCACACAGGGCAGTTTGACGCGAGCTACTACGCCTTAAACACTCAGAGGAACGAGGGGACTATTTCATTTTCTGGTTCAAGAAGCATTTTTACGCGGTTCAGGGCTGATGTTATCAGCGGAGAGATCAGGTTCGGCTGCGGCATGCCGGACAGTCCTAATCTGGGAGCTGTGGTGAAATTTCCGAACCTCACCTCCTGTAAAGTGGTCAGCGGAAGCTCGGAAAGCCCGAGCATAAGTGTTGACGTTTCCCAATTCCACGTCTACAGGCTTGATTTTGTTTTGACTTCTTTAAGCATCGGAATTTGGCGGCTCTACATTGATGGCGTGGAGCGGGCCAGCGGCACTCTTCAAACCCACACGGACACCCAACTGGGCGGTATGCGCATGGAATCAATCGGCCACAACAGGCTCTTTGTTGATTTCATTAGGTTTAACGCCAACGGCTCTGGGCCTGCCGCAGGAGAGATAACGCTCAAGGTTGATTACTCGACACATCTGGCTGGCATAGTCCTTTTTAACCTCATCCCCACGATGGGCCCCTTCTTTGCCGAGCTTCAAGGCGCAAGCTCGGGAGCCAGATTTTTCTGGAGCTGGAGCGCGGATGATTTTAGCTACTCGGGAGAAACCGAGATTGCGATCGGAGGCAATGTCGGCAGTTGGACTAATGTAAATGCGCCCCGGTTCATCAAAATGAGGATTGCGCTCTTAGATGCCGGGGAATCCCAGCCTTTCGTCTTAAAGAAACTCTGGCTTCCCGCCTTGGCCATCTCACCCTTGGTTGACGGTGGTGCGGATGTTCTCTCCTGGGACACCTGGCTTGCCTCTTTTGCCAGCAATGACGGCGGCATTTCTTTTTTTAGCGCTGCGGAAGCGCCTTCAATTTCTGGTTTCAGCTTTTATCAAGCGAGAGGACCAGGCGACACGATCAGGACGGATGATTTCGCGGTGACGCAGGGGTTCGCCATGCCTACCCGTCTGATTTTTATCACTCTCCTTAACACATCCGGCCCCAACGCTCCCGCGCACAACTCAAGCACATTCATTGTTTCCACAAGCACGGTTCTTCTTTCAATGGCTAATTATGGGGGCAGATCGGTCTTGGACGTGATCAAGGAAATGGCGAGACTTGCTGATTTTGAGATCGGATTAGACGGCGAGGGCAGATTCTTCTTCAGGAACAAGAGCACATTCGCGCAGGCCGCCCTTGTTTTGGATTCCTCGAACGTTCTCTCCGTTCAATCATTCTCCCCAGGCTGGGACAGGATTTTCAATAGCATCCGGGCCAGCTTCGGGCAATTTGTTGCCATCGCGGATTCCCAAAGCGAGGGAGATTCTGCGCCAAGCTCAAACGCGAGGTTCGGAGTCAGGGCCTTGAATGTCGGCGGCGGCAGTCTTGTCTTTGAAACGGACGTTGATCTCTCCAAGGTTCTGGCCAAGCGTTATTTCAGCCGGTACAAGGAGCCCAAAAGAAGGGCTACAGCCGTTGTCCGTTTTTTGCCGGAGATGGAGCTCGGGGATCGAGTGCGTTTTGATATCAGCGATCCCCGCAGGATCGCGCAGGTCTTTGACGCAAGGGTGCTAGGCATCGCCCATGACCTCATGGGATTTAAGACGGAGTTGGATCTCCTGGAGGTTTGATGCCAAGGTTAAATTTCCAAACCCCGTCAGACTGGCAGCAGGCTATCGAGCAATCTGGAATCAGCATCGCCCCAGACGGGGTGCGGGTGGGCACCGGGCAATTCCAGCTGGCAGATGACTTTCAGGATGGGGTCAGAGACGCCAAATGGGTGACCCATCTAAACACCACGAGCGAGTCTTACTCGGCCGCGGAGTCTTTCGATTCCCTGGCCACCTTCAACTACGCCAATCTCAATGTCTCATCTTTGTTCGGCGATCTGGCCCAAGCCATTACCCTGGCGAGCCAAGCCAATGTCAGCACCATCTGGCTTCCCATGCAGGAGATCAATCTCTATGACGTGGGCCCTGGAACCGGAGTGCGTCTGGAGATTCAGACCTTGGATGTCAACGGCAAGCCTTCGGGAACGGTTCTTGCCTCTAAAACCAAATGGATACACCCGCCTGCTGGCGAAATTCAGAGTTGGTGGGATGATGCCCAGGCTATCGGCGGAGGCTGGTATTGGCTGAAATTCACCTTACCTAGCCCCGTCAATCTCAATGCCGGTCAATACGCTTTAGTGCTTCGCGCCATTTATCCTGAGAGCCCGTTTAGATTCGCCTCCTGGGGAGGAGCCACGGATAATTCCTACGCAGGAGGGAAGGCCTGGCGTTTTGACAAGGGAGCCAATGAATGGCGGGACACCCTCATTCCCGTCACCGATTTCTATTTCAAGATTTATACGGCCGAGGTCGTTCCAGATCCTCATCCCTTCGAAACCGAAGGGCGTCTCGTGTTCCGCTACAGCCCTTCAGCGCCGGGGCATAAGCATGCCCTCTACAACCAGGATCTAACCGACATCGAGGCGGAGTTCAGGCTCAACCTGCGGCTTTTTACGGAAGGCACCTTGCAGACCGGTACAGGAGAGTTCGCGCTGGGGATTCTCCAGGGCGACAAGATTTTAACTGAAGACACCGCTTGGAAGAATAAGGCCATCTGGGAGTTGATCATCCAGTGGGAAAACTCATCATCCAATAGGCCGGCCGCGTTTAAGCCCGTGGTTTATGGCGCTGACGGCAACACCCATGTCTTGGGTAGCGCAAGCTGGCCGCTTTTAAGTGGAAGCCTGGTCAGGGACGCGAGCAATATCACCTTTGAGGTGGATGCCATCATCAGCGTCAAAAAAGGCGTAAGCGGCGGGATCATCGTCAAGGCGACCAATCCTTTCAACACCCAGGAAGTTTTGTTTGAGTCCACGGAAAGCCCCGCAATCAGAACCCTATCAGGCAGCTACTTCCTTGAGCTGGGACCCCAGAGAAGCGACTTGATCAATGGCGGCTTACTTAAGACAGCCGAGTTGCGTTTTGATTACTTTAATCTCTTCCTGCCCATTGCGGTTTCCCAGGGATTCCTTAGGCTTAGGCATTCCTTTGGCGTGCCCACCACGCTTTCAAACTTTGAAATGAAGCGTTCCCTGCCAGCGGCAGGAGACAGGATTGAGGTGCGCTTAAGATCAGGAAACACGGTGGCTGAGCTTGAGGCGGCCTCCTTCGGATCATCCATCGCCACCCAATCCGGTTCCTTTGATCCGGGAAATCCGCAAAATCAATTTGAGAAGGCTCTTCTTAATATCCCCCAGGCCAAGTTTTTTGAAACCAAGCTCACGCTGATCGCGGCCTCTCCATCGCCGATACTGGAGGGCTACTTTCTGGAGTTTTCCGTTGGAGAGCAACAGGTTATTGTTGAGGAGAAAAAGCCGACTTTAACCTATAGGCGGCATATCCAGTCCAACGATGACTGGGCGCAGGCGGTGGAGAAATCCGCCTCAATCCGTATCGAGGATGGAACGGCCAAGATTGCCCCAGTATTTCAAGACCTTTTTGACCAGTTCGTGATCGAGCCGCATTGGGAGGTTTACCAGAGAAACGCTAACGCCTTTGCCTCTTTGGGATTTTTGAGGATGGAGATCCTCTCTACGGACTCGGACGCGATCCTTGTTAAAAAATCATCAATCCCCACGAGCTTCAAGGCCACGGTCCGCTGGAAGGTGGACAATCCCTTTGCTCTGCCAGTGGGAACGAATTTCTTTTTTAACGTCTTCGCTATTTATAACAAACCCAGCCTGCCCACCACTTTCGATATCCGCTTTGGAGGCAGCCCCTCATCCGATACCCACCACACCATCATCATCCGCTGGTCAAGAACAGGCGACGGCCAACATCGCTTGGGGCTGGTGGCTTTAAGAAACGATGGAACATTCGTTGGGTGGAATCAGGCGACTGGGCAGTGGAGCCCGGCAGCCGGCGACCAGATCATTCCATCAGGCAAGGAAGCGACATTGTGGACCTTTGAGGTTGAGGTTGCAGGCGGAGGACTTGTCATCAAGGCCAAGGATGATGAAGGCGCGATTAGATTCCAAACATCCTCACTTCCCATAAAAATCTTCGATAGCCAGCCCTGGATGGTGTTGGGAGATAGCGACTCGTCATTCATGCCCGCCAACACCACCCAGCTCTACGATTCCGTTGAAACGGATATTCCGGTCACTGGCGCCTCGAGCGGATTCATCCGCTTCCGTGATAGCCTGGGAGCCAAGGGAAGGCTGGGAAAGATAAAGGTTCTCCCAACGGTTAACATCCAGTTCGATCCCGGCGAAGTCATCCTTAAAGCCAGGTCGGGAGATACGCTGGAAGAGTTGCTTGCCTCATCTTTCAAGGAAACCTCGCGTTTCGTTCCGAACGTCAATGGCAACGATGTCAGCCTAGCTGTTGCCCCGGGCTCCCTCATCGAGGTTGAACTTGTGATGTTTTCCGCCTCGCCTGGGCCGGAGATTCAGTTTTTGTCCTGGGAGATCGAGCCCTTGATCGAGGACAATCCCGTCATTTTCTCCCTTGATCCCATCACGTCTGAAGCCCAGGCAGTGGCTTCGGGGATTAACACAGGCAATACCTCCGAAGGGCAAGCGAGTGCCCCGCTTGCCTTTGACGGAGACCCAACCACGCAATGGGAATCTACAAGCGGGCAGGAAGGCTTTAACGTCATCTGGTTTTACACCCTGCATCTTAAAAAGAACGGTCAGCCGTTTGAGGAAACCATAGACAGTCTGATTTTCCTTAACACCAACATCGGCAGCATCCAAGTGGAACTGCACCGGCTGGGTTTTTCCCAAAGCAAGGTGGTTTTTAAGGGAGAAATTCTCACACCGGACGCGATCATCCGCTTCGATCCTTTCCCGGTCGCCCTCATCGAAATACAGATTTTCTCAAGCCAGGTGCCCAATGAAAAGAAAAAGATCGGAGAGATTCTTGCAGGCAGTCTGCTTTTGGCTCTCCCAGGCTTTGACCGCTATGAACCCAAAAGGGAGCTGGTGGAATCCGGCCAGATGAGGGCGCTGGGAGGCAAGCTGATTGTATTCAGGGGCAGGGATAAATACTCAAGCCGCTGGCAGGCGACTCAGTTGCCCCAGGAACTTAAAGACCAAATCCTTAAGGTATTCCGCGAGAACCCCCTGGTCACTTTCTGGCCTGAGCCCAAATTTATGACCCGCGACTTCTTTGACGTTGCCTGGAGGGTGGAAGAGATAACCTTCCCCTATACGGACGTCGTCAAAGGCGCGGGCCACACATTGGAATCGGAAATGACTGAAGTTTAGGAGGGAATGCAAAATGCCAAACGAACAAGCATTGCGAGACGATAACAGGACCCCGACGGTTCTCTATGAGGAAAATGGAGAGGTGCGGCGCGTTTCAGTCCTTAAGCCCCTGCCAGCAGGAGAGCATTTTTTGACAGCGGCCAGGGAAAAAATGGGCGGCGGAAAAGAAGACTTGGTTGTGCCCGCCTTAGGCAAGAGATTGATCGTTAAAGGCGTGGCTATTGCCCAACAGCCGGATACCACCCAGGGGGCCCAAGTACTTTTGGGCGGGCGCGTAATCCATAAAGTCTGGGTCAATGACCAGTCCGGCTACGTTCCCATGCGCCAGGAGGGTGCTGTCGGAGAGAAACTCGAAGTGCAGAACGTCGCCTTTCAGGGAAGCGAAAGAGCTTTCTACGTCGTCAACTACCTGGAGGTTTGAATCTCATGAGTGAAGATGGGTACACAACACCGGAACGCCTCTCCTCTCTCGAGGCCAAGACCGACAGGGTCCTTGAGGAAATTTCCATTTTGCGGAGCTCCTTTGTGGAGCTTGAAAAATACATGGGCAACCACGCCAAGGACATAGCAGCTATGAAAGTGGAGCTTAATTTTTTCAAAACAGTTGGGGCGTGGATATTCGCGCCGCTGTTGGGACTTATTGGCCTCGGCTCCGTACTGGCTATTGTCTATGCCCTGATGAGGTAATCATGCCGGATAAATTAAAGCTCGATATCCCCATAGACCTTGCCAAATCGCGTCATTGGAAGGGAATCGTCTTGCACCACTCCGCAACACCAGATGGCCCCGGTCTCAACTGGCAAGCCATCGTCCGTTTCCATACTTCTTACCGTATAGACGGACAGATTGTAACCGCCGAAGAATTTGAAAAAAGGCTGCGTCTCAATCAAGGCAAATCATTCCTTAAGCCCTGGAAAGACGTGGGTTACCACGGAGGCACCGAGTGGGCCAATGGGCAGGTTGTTTTTCATTGGGGTCGGCCGCTTAGCATGATCGGAGCCCATGCTGGGGTCAAGGGCGCATCCAATCAGTTCAATGAGCAATACCTTGGGCTCTGCGCGATCGGCAATTTCGATATTGAGCCGCCAACGCCGGAGCATTGGGACTTCAATCTGCGCCTTACCAAAACTTTTATGGAGGCGTTTCAAATTCCAGCCAGCCACGTCATCGGCCACAGGGAAGTTTTCGACAAGCTGGGCGTGCCGCGTCAAAAAAGCTGTCCCGGTAGCCGCTGGGATATGGATTTGTTCAGGAGCGAGTTGTAAAGATGCGGTTGGTTCAATTCGCCGTCAGCGCGGCCAGCAAAGCGGTCAAGATGGATTTCGCCCAAAATCTGGCGCGAGACATGAAGTCCTTGCGCGCCCTTTGGAACTGGATTTATATGAGCCTTTACGTTTGGATCTGCGTTTACGCCATCCTTCACCACCCCGAAACCATCCCCACCGCGATCACTGTGACAGGCGGCGTCGTGTCCGTCATTTTCACAGGCTACGTCTGCACCAAGACTTACGAGAAAGTCAAAAACGGCCACGGCCGTCCGCCTGCGACGGCCCCCCTGGAGGAAGAGGGTGAGACTGGCGATTAAATTCCTATCGGCCCTTAAGTCGGCCGCCTCTTTTGCAATCCGCAGACCAAAAGACGCCGCCATCATTCTGCTCATTTTTCTTCTTGTGCTGGCGGGGTGGAGGCTCAACAGAGAAA
This sequence comes from Elusimicrobiota bacterium, assembly GCA_016205025.1. Lineage (GTDB taxonomy): Bacteria > Elusimicrobiota > Elusimicrobia > JACQPE01 > JACQPE01 > JACQJO01. Next base: position 48,211 of record JACQJO010000029.1, on the reverse strand, counting down.
AAACTAGATCGCACGAACTGACCGCCAAAATCGAAGGCCTGCCGCCAGGGACCAGGCAGACAATCACCATTTATAAAGACCGCGTCATCACTAAATGGCGCGATGGAGCAAAAATTGTTTACCGGGACCGCTACCTGCCACCAGAAGGGCGCGTTGATGTCGAAATCAAGGATAATAGTCCAGAAGCCTCGCCGGAAATCATCATTAAAAATCGGGGCTTCACAAAACGTTGGGGCGGCGGGGTAATTTATTCGGGAAAAATTTTGCCCGCGATTGATTTCAAGTGGGTTTATTGGAATCGCTATGGAATCATAGCCGAGGTCAATCCTCAATTTGGCGGGATGGGACTTACTCGCCATGTGGATGATGCGTTGCCATTTTACAATTTGGAGATTCTTGGAGTGATTGGGCTAAGTTGGTCCGGTAAAACGCGTCTTGGGCTGGGCATCAGGACCAATTTCTGACAAAAATAAATGCAAGGTTTGTAAGGGGTTCCCATAGTTTGGTATTCTCTTAATTCTATGGCCTTGCCAAATCTAAAAAATTATTTGACCGTTAGCAAAGCAGCGGCCTTTTTGGGTGTCAGTTCCAGCACGCTCAGAAATTGGGATAGAACCGGTAAACTTAAGGCAAGGAAACAGCCTATAAGCGGCTATCGGTTGTACCAGAAGTCAGAATTGAATTTATTTTTGAAACAGTTGGCAAAAGGAAAATGATCATCGGAATTTGGAGGAAGATGCGCAATGGCTCTTAAACGAAAATCCGTATTTTTGACCGACAAAAAGCCTATCGAGCAGTACGATCACTCGGACAAGAAGAGAAAAAATAATCCTCCGGTCGGTTTGGTCACGGCCGATACTGAAAAGGATGCTGACAAGAAAACCTATGCCTACGATCCACACCTGGACCCGCGCTTAGAATGGGCCGGAAAAAAAGAACACACCTCCTTCGAGGTGCCCACTGTTTCTCTCCACGTCCACGAACGCATTGACCCCAAGACTATTATCGAAGCCGTTCGCAAGAGAAATGGTGGCTGGGATGAAGGTTATCTCCCTTTATTCGAATCTTTGAAGGAAAATCCTCCACTTCGTGAGGCGCTGGATTTTTATAAGCATTCACACAATTGGTCCAATCGCCTAATCGCTGGCGATTCCCTGTTGGTCATGAACTCCCTAATTGAGAAAGAGGGCATGGCGGGGCAGGTGCAGATGGTCTATATCGACCCTCCCTATGGGATCAGCTACGGCTCGAACTTTCAGCCATTTGTGAATAATCGAGTAGTCAAGGATGGCAAGGACGAAGACCTTACCCAGGAACCGGAGATGATCCGCGCCTTTCGAGATACGTGGGAACTTGGAATACACTCATACTTGACCTACCTTCGAGATCGTCTTCTGCTGGCCAGGGAACTTCTTGTCGATAGTGGTTCCTGTTTCGTTCAAATTTCCGATGAAAATGTGCACCTTGTCAGAAACTTGATGGATGAGGTTTTCGGCCCGACCAATTTTGTCAGCCAGGTCACATTCAAGAAAACGAACCCACTTGGAGCCAAGGGGCTTGGTGTCGTCTCTGATTATCTCGTCTGGTATGCTCGAGACAAGGACAACTACAAGTTTCATCGTCTTCTGTTGGAAAAACAGTTGGGCAGTGAAGGGGTCACGGGCTATGCTTGGGTAGAACTTCCGAATGGCAAGCGTCGCCGATTGACGGCAGAGGAGTTCGCTACCATCGAAAAATTGCCAAGCGAATGGAAACTTTTCGCTCCCACCAAGCTGACAGCGGCAGGTTTAACGCCTAGTTGCGTCTATGCGTTTGAATATGAGGGTAAAAAATTTACACCCAAAGCGGGCACAAGTTGGCGAACCAACAAGGAGGGTATGCAGCGATTGATTGCGGCCAAACGTCTGATCTCTCTGGGCGATTCGATTTACCAGGTGATGTACTTTGATGATTATCCAGTAACGGAACTGACCAACCTATGGGCTGATACCCGAGGGGAAATGGGCAAGACGTATGTGGTGCAGACTGCGACCAAGGTAATCGAGAGATGTTTGTTGATGTGCACCGATCCAGGTGATTTAGTGATTGATCCGACCTGTGGTAGCGGAACCACGGCCGTAGTCGCGGAGCAGTGGGGGCGACGCTGGATCGTGTGCGATACTTCGCGTGTCGCCACCACATTGGCTAAGCAGCGGCTGATGACCGCTCTGTATGATTATTACGAGTTAGCGCATCCTCATGAAGGCATCTCGAGTGGGTTCAAATACAAAACCGTCCCTCACGTTACCCTCCGGTCGATTGCGCAGAACGAGCCGTCGGGGCAGGAGGTACTCTACGATCGGCCTGCTATTGATCGCGGGAAAGTCCGTATCTCTGGGCCGTTTACAGTTGAAGCTGTTCCAGCGCCGACCGTCCGGCCACTAGATTCTACAGTCGAAGAGAGCAGGGAAGCAGATTCCTCAGTGGCGCGAACAGGAACTACATCTCGCCAGTCAGAATGGCGAGCGGAACTGGTTAAGACGGGCATTCGTGGAAAGGGCAAACAGCTAATTGAATTCGCACGGATTGAGCCGCTTCCTGGGACAAAGTGGCTACATGCTGATGGAGAGACAAAAGGTGTCAACCCCGAACGAGTCGTGATCTCGTTTGGCCCCGAACATGCGCCCCTAGAGCAGAAGCAAGTCGAATTGGCGTGGGAAGAAGCACGCACGCTTAGCCCGAAGCCGACCATGATTCTTTTTGCGTCGTTTGAATTTGACCCCGAAGCTGCTAAGGATATCGACGAACTTACCCAAGAAAAAACAGGGATGACCTTTCTAAAAATTAAGATGAATAACGATTTGTTAACGGAGGATCTCAAAAAACAGCGGTCGAGTAACCAATCTTTTTGGCTTATGGGGCAACCCGACGTTGCTGTTCGTGAAATCAAGAAAGGTGAGGACAAGGGCAAGTATCAGGTCGAGATCCACGGCTTTGATTACTACAACACTAAGACCGGTGCTATAGAATCGGGCGACACTTCCAAGATTGCCGTCTGGATGCTAGACACGGATTACGATAGTCGAAGCTTGTACCCTCGCCAGGTCTTTTTTCCGATGGTCGGCCAAGATGAGGGGTGGGCGCGTCTAGCGAAGAATCTGAAGGCCGAGATTGACCAAGAACTCATTGAAGCCTATCGCGGAACAGTGTCTCTTCCCTTTGAACTTGGCAAGCATAAGCGGGTGGCCGTTAAAATTGTGGATGACCGAGGCATTGAGAGCCTTAAGGTGATCGAGGTTGGTTGATGGCTGATAAGATCGACCGGCTTATTATCAATTCTCCCTACGATGAGCCTCTGCGCTATTGGTCCTACGACAGGGACACGCGCTCGTTCGCCCTGATAGAGGGCAAGAGGCGGCCGGCCGGATACATCCGCGCCTCTGAGAGTTCCCGATCCTTCGATGACCCAGGGGAGTTTATCGAGTTGCCCCTGGTCAACAAAATCCGCGAGCGGGTAAAGGCCTGGCGCGAGCATCCTCATACACCTTACGCCGGTACGACCGGGATAACACGCAGGCTTCTTGAGCATTGGCGCGATCCCGCGCAGAGAGATTCCAATCAACGCCTCTTTTTTTGCCAGATGGAGGCTATCGAGACTTTAATTTGGCTGACCGAAGCCCCACCCTCGGAGCGCCAGGGCATTAATATACCGAGCGACGGCGGTGCGTTCTCCCGCATCTGTTCAAAAATGGCTACTGGTTCAGGAAAGACCACGGTCATGGGCATGATCATAGCCTGGCAGGTTCTCAATAAGACGACTTATCCTCAGGACAAGCGCTACTCTAAAAACATTTTTATCATTGCGCCAGGATTGACGGTAAAAAGCCGTCTGCAGGTATTAATCCCTGCCGGTCCCGGCAATTATTACGAGGAGTTCAGGCTCATTCCGCCGGGACTTCACGATAAGCTCCGCACTGGAAAAGTTTTCATTCACAACTGGCATGCCCTGATGCCTTTAGATCCAGAATCAGGACCGAGGGTGATGAAGAAGGGCGAGGAAAGTGACGAGGCATTCACCCAGCGTGTTTTATGTGATATGGCATCCGCCAGTAACCTCGTGGTGATCAACGACGAAGCTCACCATGCTTGGCGGGTTCCTCCAAAATCCACTATCAAGGGGGTTCGCAGGGAAGATATCGAGGAAGCGACCCGCTGGATCGGCGGGCTCGACCGCATACATAAGACGCGGGGTATCCTTCGGTGTTTTGATTTGACAGCCACGCCCTTTGCTCCCACTGGCAAAAGAAGCGGCGAGGAGACTTTATTCGATTGGATCGTCAGCGATTTCGGGCTTAACGATGCCATTGAATCAGGTCTGGTCAAGACACCGCGCGTCGTGATCCGTGACGATGGTGTTCCCGACGCCAAAACATACAAGTCTCGGCTTTACCACATCTATGTGGACCCGGAGGTTAAAGATGATCTCAACCGCAAGGCCGAGCCGCACGAAAAGCTGCCTGACCTGGTGATCAATGGATACTATCTCCTGGGGAAAGACTGGCTGGAGACAGCTAATGACTGGAAAAAGAGAGGGTTCCCAACGCCTCCGGTCATGATTTCCGTGGCCAATCGTACTGAAACGGCCGCCCGCATCCAATACTCTATCACGCGCGGTAAAATCCGTATTGATGAGCTCAAGGCTCCCGACAAGACTTTGCACATCGACTCCAAAGTTCTCGACGAGGCCGAAGCCCTTGAAGAGCCTGTGGAGATACGCATCAATGGCACATCCGATGAGGAAGACGATGGCGAAGCTCCCATCAGGAAACTTTCCAAGAAGGAACAGGCGGAGTTGCTGCGGCGCAAGGTGGACACCGTTGGCAAGACTGGTCAGCCAGGTGAACAAATTCAGAAGGTTATTTCGGTCGGGATGTTATCGGAAGGATGGGACGCCAAAACCGTGACGCATATCATGGGGCTGCGCGCCTTCACCAGCCAGCTTCTATGCGAGCAGGTGGTCGGCCGCGGTCTGCGACGCACGTCCTACGACGTGAATCCCGCAACCGGACTTTTCGAGCCGGAGTACGTCAACATTTTCGGGGTCCCGTTCACCTTCCTGCCCCACGAGGGAGGCGATGGTCCACCCCCGCCCCCTCCTCCACCCAAGACCCGTATAGAGGCATTGCCAGAGAAGTCGCAATTTCAGATTTCATGGCCCAACATCGTGCGTATCGACCATGAATACCGGCCGCAGATTGCGTTAGAGTGGTCGAAGGTCAAGCGGCTTACGATCAATGCCAACGAGACTCGTACGCTGGCCGAACTAGCGCCTATAGTCGAGGGCAAACCCGACGCTACAAAGATTGCCGAGATTGACCTCGAGGGTCTCGGGCGCAAGTTCAGGATGCAAAAGGTTATCTTCGAAGTGGCCGGTGACATCTACGACCAGATGAGACCTGGTTGGAAGGCAAATCGGGAGTTTCTATTAGCTCAGCTCATTAGATTGGTCGATCAATTCCTTAACAGCGATAAGATCGAAATTGAGCCGCCACTGTTTAATCAGGATGATCTGCGTCGGCGGATTCTGTTGACCCTTAATATGTCCAAGATTGTCCAGCATATCTGGGAGGCAATTCGTTTTTCTAACACAGAGGCATTAGTTCCAGTTTTCGACACCGAGTGCCCCATCCGATCAACCGGCGACATGCGCGCTTGGTTCACTGGCAAACCCTGCGAGCACACGCAGCATTCTCACATCAGCCACTGCGTCTACGACAGCACCTGGGAAGCCAGCGAGTCATTCAAGCTAGATCACGACAAAAACGTCGAAGCCTGGGCCAAAAACGACCACCTTGGATTCTATGTCCTTTATATTTTTAATGGGATCGTGAAGAAGTATTACCCTGATTTTTTAATTCGGCTCAAGGGCGGCAAGATGTTGATCCTCGAAGTCAAAGGCCAGGACTCCCAAGAAAACCGCACCAAGCGCGAGTTCCTGAAGGAGTGGGTCGAGGCTGTTAATGCGCACGGCGGCTTCGGCCAATGGGTCTGGGATGTCTCGAAGAATACGGCAGACCTTTCGGCCATTCTTTCGAGACAGGCTGAATAATACCATGCAACGGAAAATTGAAACACCTAGTCTACGACTCAAGCAACTGCGTAATAGATTCTCTACTAAGAACGAGGCAATTAATTTTGATTTTAGGGAATTTTGCCAAAAGAATATCGGAATTAAACGTTCTGATGTTTTTACTCATTACCTGCATCCCTATCCAGCCAAGCTTCTTCCATATATTCCTGCCTTTTTTCTTTCAGACGAAGCGTTGATTGATAGAAAAGCGAAGGTTCTAGATCCGTTTGCCGGCTCGGGGACCGTACTCCTGGAAGCTCTTGTTAATCCTTACTTCTCACGCCCTGTAGTTGGAGTCGAGATTAACCCGCTGGCTCGTTTGATTTCACGAGTGAAGACTACCCCGCTATCCATAAGCAGACTGCAAAAACTTAATTCTGAGATTGTCGACAAAACTCGGAGTATCAGTCCTGTTAAACCAGCCATCAAAAATATCGAAGCCTGGTTTTCCACGGCGGCTTGCAATCGTCTTGGAATCTTGCTCGGTCGAATCCTTGAGCTTGAGCCCGGAAAGTATCGAGATTTTTTCCTTGTCTGTTTCTCTAGGATCGTCCGCACTTGTTCCCTTGCCGACCCCAATATACCACCGCCTGTAAAGTTGAAGCCGTCGAAGTACAGGGAGAACCCCTCCCACTATCTTGAGATGAAGGAGTTTCTTGAGCACAGCCGTTATCCCGACGTTCAAGCATTGTTTCAGAAAGCGGTATCGTCAAACTGTGCGCGACTCCAGAGGTTGGTGGAGACGTTGGACAAGAATGATGTTCAAGTAGAAGCCCAGGTTATATGGGATGATGCCCAAAAGATCGGTCTCGGGCGATATTCTGGTAATGGTGCGATCAATAAACGGGGCGCGGGAGTACTCCCAGATAAGAGCATAGGGGCTATTATTACTTCGCCACCGTATCTAACAGCACAGAAGTATGTGCGTTCCACAAAACTTGAGCTCTTTTGGCTTGGTATGGCCGACAATTTTACACTTCCTCATCTTGATCGAATGACTATAGGGAGTGAGCGGACGAACTTTAAGCACAATATGGGAAACCGTAAAGGCGATAAGTCTGACTTGTTGGAGGAATACACAGACAAGATGCCCCTCTTGTGTTATGCCCTAAATGAGATCAAGAAGTTATCGCTCGATCGGGCTCTTGAAGTGGGTCAATACTTCCTAAAGATGCGAAGCGTCCTCGGAGAGATGCATCGAGTCTTAAAAGACGATGCATATGCAGTTATCGTGCTGGGCGATAGTAAGGTAAATGGCCGTCCATTCGCAACGCATAAATACTTGGCAAAATTCGCGGAAGAGGTCGGCTTTAGGGTGGCATTGGTGTTGCGTGATCCGATTCGAAGTCGGGGCATGTGGATTGGTCGTCATAGCACGGGCGGTCGCATAGAAGATGAGTTCGTTCTAATCTTGCAACGCTAACGATATGCTTCAATTACACTACAGCTGGAACGTCGTAGAGCCGGCACTGAATTTTAAGACAGAAGTTTCAGGCATTGAACTGCGTGGTTGGCTACCAGATAATCCTGTCGCCGTCTCACCTGAAATTTTATCAGCGATAAGAACTAAGAAAGTTCCAAAACCGCTCTCAGTTGGGATGATTTCTTTTCAACACTGTCCCACTCGGCGAGATTTATATTTCAGCGTTAAGGAAAGTCGTGAAGGGGATCAAACGTGGGGCCGCATCGCTGGCAGACTTGCAGAAAGATTTCTCGGCAATCTTGTCGCTGATCGCTTTAACCGGAAGTTATCGAGCCGCCAGAAAAGCTATCCCGCCGTTCGAGGGGTGATTGAACGGAGGCTTCGCAAGTTCATCAATGAACGCAAGGATGACTTTGCGCTTCTCGATAAATATAAGACGACCGCCGTGGGCAACCGGTCTTTCTTCGGGACCATTTTGTGTAATGCGGCAATCCATGAGTTAGCGTCCCAAGAACTGGACTTCACTCTTCGTGCGGCAACTGAACGGAGATCTCAACCAAAAGAAACCGAGCTGACTCCTGCAGAGCATCTGGGGCTGAGCAAGAAAAACACTCCTGACTTTATCTTTCCAAGCTTGCGAGCCGTAGGAGATATGAAGACCGGTCGCGAGCTGGAAGAATATCATCTACTGACGTGTGCAGGCTACGCATTAGCGTATGAAAGCCAGGAAAAGAAACCTATTGATTTTGGGATAGTTTATTTTTTTCCGACCCAAAGGAGCGCCGTCTCTTTTGCGCAGGTCTATCTCTTTGTCATTGATGACCAGCTTCGGCGGCGATTTCTGCTCCTACGGAATTCAGCATACACTACACTCCTTGAAAAGAACGCCCCGCCCCTTCCTGAAGATAAATCGCGTTGTCCTACCTGTAAGTTTCTAAGTGTGTGCCAGGATCAAGGATTAAAAATAACATGATGAAAACTTCAGCGGAAGGCGGCAAAGAGTTCCCGCTCATTAAAGAAGTAAACGCGGACCGAATTCTACGAGCATTAATACTTTTCGGACAGACCCCTCTTAATCGTGACTCGCAGCGGGATGCCATTCTCAGTCTTTATAGCGACAAGGAAGAGAAAAGTGTTTTTCGTGGAATGGTAATTCCGAGTTTTCGGAAGCTCGGTTTTCTTCAGGGCTGGGAGGACATGATTTCCTTAAGCGCCAATGGTCTACTTATCGCGGAGGCAGGCGGGATCTCCCATGATTTTGGAATGCGTGCGCTACGAGCCGTGCTTCTTGAAAAGGATCGAGAATATTTGAGCGTTGTCGAGGCCCAGGTTCATGGCGAAACTACTACTGCCGATCTTTTCGCAAAGCTGGGTTCGAAGATTGCGGCACCCTCAGAAATTCAGGGCAAGGAAAGACTAAAACGTTGGGTTGCTCTGTTGGCTGAGTCGGGGTTGATGAAACGTGCGGGCGAAAAAATTTCGATAGAGGAGAGCGTTTTGAAGGTGGCTCAAACTGATCTAGACTCCAAGGGGAAGTCCCATGGTTTTTTAGAATTAATTTTTCAGACGTACCGGGAAATAGTACGGGAACAGCGCCAGGTGGATGTTGTAGACATCGCCGATCTGCGGTGCCGAGTCGCCGTTCATTATTGCAAGAAAACCTCTATATTGACGGAACGGCAGTTCGACGAGCTTCTTCGGACGATTCCCATTACGACAGAACAATATCTCATCTCCTTTGGGAAGCCGATGGGACCAGAGGAACAATTGTTTGAGTTGAATGGACGCTACTATAGAACACTCAGTGTTCGCGTCCTGGGGAGGTAATTATGAGTTCTTTTTTAGAAGGCAAATATCACCTGAAGCGCGATCCGTTTCCGACTAATGTCGCAACTGCCAAAGATCCGATGGTGGGGCGAGATAAAGAATACGCCGCCTGGCAGCGAATTATTAAGCGCTGCAAAGGGGAGACTGCCAACTCTTTGAATTTTATTATTGGGGACTACGGCTTAGGAAAAACTCTTGCGCTGTATAAGATTCAGGAATATGTGCTTGAGGACGCAAAAATGCAGTCGATCTTCATGCGCCTTCTTCCTGAGGACAAGATATCCAGATTTGGCCAGATGTTTATCCAGCGAATTTTTTCTCGAATTGATTTCTCTAAGCTGCGTTTCGCTAAGGCCGCAGTAAAAACGCTGGAAGAAGTTCTTCCTGATGAGGCCCTTGTGATGCGAAAGGCTGCCGAAGGCGATCCTCTGGCCATCCAGCTACTCCGAGGCGAAGGGAGTCTTAACAAGGCAGAGATGGCGTCTTTAGGTGTGCGAAAAAAAATTGGCTCGACCGAGGCCGCAATCCGCTATTGGTTGTCCTACCTCATCCTTCTCAAGTCTGTCGGCATTGATACAGTAGTCTTACTAATTGATGAGGTTGAGTATTTATTTAGTCAGATGAAGGGACTCGCCGGAGTATCGATGGTATTTAATACCCTTAGAGAGCTTCATGATCTCAGTAACATGCCACAGCCCGTCAGTTTACCCGCTAGCAATGTGGTCTTTTTCTTTGCAGTTTCGGACGATGGATGGCGCAACATCAACATGATTCAGAAAAAGGAAAGGTCCCAGGGAGGGCCAATGAATGCTTTTCTTCGTAGAATCTCGCCACCTACGACGTTGAAACGGCTCACGCAAGAAGAGGCATTGCAGCTCATTCAATTGCGATTAAGTGAACAACGAACGGGACCGAAACCCTCTAAACCGCTGATTCCGTTTACGGACAGCTTCGTGGCATTCATTTATGAGCTATCAGCAGGTGTGCCGCATCTGGTCGTTAGCTATTGCCACGAAATATTACGCAAAGGACTCGAGGAAAATGTACCTATGCTCACGAAAGACTATGCAAAAAAAGTTTTGCGTGAGGTTGGCCTCTACGTTGAGTCCTGAATAAAACCACGTTGAGTGTATCTGGGAATGATGTCGTATTTTCTGAGGCGTTGCCCCGAAATTCCTGATTGCTAATGTGTGGACGCTATGGGTGTCCAGATGAAAGCAGTCGATGACTTGCGGATGAAAGATCCGTCGTGATCTTGGCTGTTGAATCACGTAGGGTGGGGCCTTCGTGAGGGGCGACCTGAAGCGAAGAAGCGGACCCGACAAAGCAAGGCATTGGCCTTGTGACCCAAACGTGCAGGCCATAAGAAATTGAACCCGAACAAGTCCCGAAATGCACAGTCGCCAAACCGTCGACCGGATGTATCGACCGGGAAGACCGCCGCCTGAGCACTCCGAAACAGCCGTAGGTGGTTGGGGGAGCCGGGGCAATAGGGATGGCATGCAAAGAAAGCCGTCGACTGAAACTGGAGAGACCTCGCAAGGAATCGAGGCCGCGACCTCGAAAGAACGGACCGGCATAAGGGCAACCGAAACCTAGAACGGCCTTGGGAGGAGTCAGCGGAGCCCGAAGTACTGATGAAGCAGGGTAATGCCTGCGGAGGGAAGGGGCTCTACTTTGGCGAATGGGAATGAAGCAGGAAAGGACCTGGGCAAGATGAACATGATTGTCTGCAAAGACTACCAACACAACGCCCAACGGGTTCGGAGACTGCAGAGGTCCCTATATTTGGCGGCCAAGGTGCGAAGCAGGAAGTTCTACACCCTGTATGACAAGGTGTGGAACTGGGACGTGCTGGTGGAGGCGTGGAAACGTGTCAAGGCCAATGGTGGTAAGGGTGGCGTTGACGGGCTGGAAATTTCCGACCTCAAGATGGAAGACCCAGAGGATCACAGCCGCGAGGTGGCGTTTATTCGGGAAACTCAGCTGATGCTGCGAGAGAAACGATACGCGCCGCTTCCTGTGAGACGGGTCTACATTGAAAAGGTGAACGGGAAACTCCGTCCGTTGGGGATTCCTGCGTTGAGATGCAGGCTGATCCAAGCGGCCGCCCAAATCGTCTTGGAGCCGATTTTCGAGGCCCAGTTTGCGGATAGCTCGTATGGTTTCCGACCGCGACGATCCGCAAAGCAAGCCTCGATGGTCATCCGAGAAGCCATTGGAAAAGGATACCGACAGGTGGTGGACCTGGACTTGGCCGACTATTTCGGCACGATTCCTCATCAGAAGCTGATGAGTCGCGTAGCCGAACGGGTCAAGGATGGAGCGGTGCTAAAACTGCTACGGAGTTGGCTGAACGCTGGCTACGTGGAGGAAAACACCCATCATCAATCGCCAAGAGGAACTCCCCAAGGCGGTGTGATCTCGCCGCTGTTGAGTAATCTGTACCTGGATTCCATCGATCATTTTGTGGCTGAGACATTCAAGCCACAGGATGTAAAATGGATCAGGTATGCCGACGACGCGCTGTTGCTCTGCAAGCGGAAGAACCCCGAAGTCTTCTGGACGGTGAAGAGGGCCATAGAAGAGCTTGGTCTGACGGTGAACACCGACAAGACCAAGCATGTTGACCTTCAGGAAACCGGGTTCGACTTCCTGGGGTTTCACTTCGCTTGGAGACAGAGCCCAAGGTATCGCGGGCGGTTCTTCGCGTATTATTTCCCATCGCGTAAAGCAGAAGTGCGCCTGAGAGATAAACTACGACAGAAGACAGCCCAACGGGCGCCAATTCCTCCGTCAGAGTTCGTTGCTCGAATCAATGAAACCGTGCGGGGGTGGGCGGAATATTACCGCCACACCAACGCGGCCCGAAGTTTCCACAGAGTTCGGGAGTTCGTTGAACTTCGAGTTCGGGGCTATCTATGTCGTCGCGGCAAGATGCGTATCAGCAAAGGGTATCGACAGTACCCTTCCGATTACCTCTACAAGCAATTGGGGTTGATCGATATGGCCGCGAAGGGATGGGTCGTCTACGCGCACTGAATACCGCCTCAAGAAGGCCATCGGAGGGCCGGATGTGTTAAACGCACCTGTCCGGTCCGATGGGCACTCGGGGGAGACGGGTCATATGATTTCTGAAGACCGGCACAAAACCGAACACGGTGGATACGGAGAGGGAATCCTATGCATACCGCACCCCCGTTTGACCCCATTCACAGACTGCTGACATTGAGGAACTGGTAGATCGTTTTGGTTTTGAAGACAAGGAGATAGATTTTAAGCCCCGATATAACATAGCTCCCGGTCAGGAAGCGCCCATCGTGATTTGGGAGGAGATTAGGCTTTGCCGTCTTATTCGTTGGGGCCTTGTGCCGCACTGGGCTAAAGAGGAGGCTATTGGCTATAAAATGATCAACGCCCGGGCGGAAACTATTGCGGAGAAGCCCAGTTACCGTAAGTCTTTCGAGAGACGACGCTGTTTAGTTTTGGCAGACGGTTTTTACGAGTGGCAGAAGGTTGATGGACTTAAACAAAAAATTCCCATGCGGATCATGCTCAAAAACAAGGAACCGTTTGCGTTTGCCGGCCTTTGGGACGTTTGGAAGAAACCGGATGGCGGGGAGCTCCGTTCGTTCACTATCATCACCACGGAACCCAATGATTTTATGAAGGCTATCCACAACCGGATGCCGGTTATCCTGCGACAAAAAGATGAGGAGATGTGGTTAGATCCAGACCTAAAAGACACCTCGAAGCTTCTGCCGTTGCTTGTCCCGTTTGCATCGAAAGAGATGGATGCGTACGAAGTCTCGACCATTGTGAATTCACCGCAGAACGATGATCCGCAGTGCATTGCTCCCGTGAAGGCATAAACGGCAATGAAATCCGGGGCGTCTTTTAGGCACTTCCTTTCGCCGAGTACGCTCAATCTTTTTCGGGATTGTGTGCGTTGTTTTTGGATGGAGAAGGTAAAGAGCATTAAACGGCCTCGCGGCATTTTTCCGTCTCTGCCCGGAGGCATGGATCGCGTGATCAAAATCTACATGGACGGCTTCCGCTCGAAGAACGCTCTTCCTCAAGAGTTAGCCAAGGGAAATTTTGACGGCATCGGCCTTTTCCCAGACCAAGCCAAGCTGGATAAGTGGCGCAACTGGAGGACTGGGCTAAGATATGAGGACCGGGAATCAGGCTCGGTGTTAAGCGGTGCCCTTGATGACTTGCTGGTCAAAGACGGCCGATATATTCCTTTTGACTATAAGACAAAGGGATCGCCGACCACCGAAGAGGCCGCCACTTTGTATTACCAGAACCAGATAGATTGCTACGCTCTGCTTCTAAAAGAGAACAGCCTTCCGCCGGCCGATTTCGCTTTCCTGCTCTATTATTCGCCCAAAACCGTAATGGAAAACGGACAAGTTCATTTTGAAATCCAGCCCATCAGGCTATCGGTGGATCCGGAGCGCGCCAGGATAACGTTTCGCGCGGCCATTGCATTGCTCAATCAAAGCGAGCCATCTGCTAACCACGGCTGCGAATATTGCTCGTGGTTTCTTAAAAAAACATGAGCGCGGACAGGATCTTTATTTTCATAGGCGCTATCCTTGGCTTCCTTGGGGTGGCGTTAGGCGCTTTTGGGGCGCATTTCTTGAAAAGCCGCTTGTCCCCGGAGATGCTGGCGGTGTTTGAGACGGGGGTCAAATACCACCTGATCCATGCTCTAGCCCTGTTGATTACAGCCTGGATTGCTGCCCAATATCCCTATCCCTTAATCCGTTTATCTGGATGGCTGTTTTTTGCGGGAGTCTTGATTTTTTCGGCAAGCCTTTATCTTCTGGCAACCACCGGCGTCAAGGCTTGGGGAGCGGTCACCCCAATCGGCGGCCTTCTGCTTTTGGCAGGCTGGCTCTCTTTGGCCATAGGAATCGCCAAGGGATGAATCTGATGGACAATCTACCCGCCCAATATTATCCAGAGCCTGAGGTTATTGAACCTGAAGTTGTCGACTATGAGAAAAAACCATCCTGGTGGACGCGGTTTAAGTCCCGGGCGTTGCTTAGCCTAATTATTGGGATTGTTGGTCTTATTTTGAGCGCCGTTGGCGCCTTGTTGACCATTTCCATCATCGGAGCCGCCATCGGTATTCCGCTTTTACTGCTTGGAATCGGAGCCATTGTCATGGCCGGGTATTTATTCCTTGGCGGTGGTAATTTTAGGGTAATCAGTCTTAGGAGCCGCTAATGAGTACGCATGCGCCGGCAAAAATCAAGCGTTGCCCCTGGCCAGCGAATGACGAGCTTATGTTGCGTTACCACGACCAGGAGTGGGGCGTGCCAGTTTATGAGGACCGGAAAATTTTCGAATATTTAATTTTGGAGGCGTTCCAGGCCGGGCTCTCTTGGAAAATAGTGCTCTACAAGCGGCAAAATTTCCGTAAGGCATTCGCTAATTTTGATTTCAACAAAGTGGCGGGCTTTGCGGCGCGTGAAGAGGCGCGGCTCGTCCAGGACGCGGGCATTATCCGCAACCGGGCCAAAATCAGCGCCGCCATTCATAACGCAAGCCGCTTTATCGAAGTACGCAAGGAATTCGGCACGTTTTCCAAATACATGTGGTCTTGGGTCAAAGAAAATACCATTGTCCACAAATTGCGCACGCTCCAAGATTATCCCGTCAGCATCCCTGAGGCCGAAGCCTGGGCCAAGGATATGAAGGCGAGAGGATTCAAATTTTTAGGGCCGACGGTCGTGTATGCCCACATGCAGGCCGTGGGCATGGTCAATGACCACGCCGTGGATTGTTTCCGGCGGAACTCGAACGTATGACTGCCAAATACATCAAGATGATCCGGGGTATGAAGAAAGGCCGCAAGCGGGAGTGGTCGGTCTATGTTCTTCGTTGCGGAGACGGCACGCTTTACACGGGGATCGCCAAGGACGTGGACGCACGTATCAAACAGCACGGCAAAGGCAAAGGGGCGGCTTACACGCGTACCCATTTGCCGGTAAATTTGATGTACCAGGAAAATAGCCTGACCCGGTCCCAGGCTTTGATTCGGGAGGCTAAGATCAAACGGCTGCCGCGCCCGGCCAAGGGGAAGCTGATCGCCTCAAGCGCACCGCTGTATTTGATGGGAGGCCCTAATGCTTCTGGATAAACTTCTCGCCAGTAATATTCTTGATGAATCTGACAAAGTTCTTCTGAGATCCGCCTTGGTAATGAAGTCGGACAATATTTCGGACTACCTTTATCATCAGAACCAGCAGGAAGACTGGGATCTGACCAAGGACTTCCCCAATGTCGCTCCACCTTTTGAGCGGATATGGATTGAGTACAGCATTCCTACCGAGAGTCACTCTGAGGGAAAAATTGTTCTCAACAAACACCGGCCTCGGGTGGGCGTCTTGATCCAATCCGAGGAAGTTTCTTGTGACGGACACAAGTGGGTATGTAAGGGCACAATTTATCAGAAAGTCGTTGGTGGGCTCCTGGGGTGCCGGATTAAGGTTAAGTGGCTTGTGAAAACAAACGGCGAATGCTGTCTACCGCCAGAAGGGCTTCGTATCGAACTCGAAGCCTTGGCCCCTGCCGTTGCTGAGGCCATGATCCAAGACGAAAGGTTCATCAATGATGCGAAGGAATGGGCTACCTCTCACCTGTTCGTCCCATTCTTGACCCTCTCCTTCCTGCACTGCAAGAACGTGCAACTGGTGAAAAGCCCCGTGAATCTAAAATTGCAGAAAGCAAGACAGCGCAGAAAAAAGCCGCCCTTGATCCGCTGGCACACTTTAACGATAGAGCCAGTGAAGCGTATTGTGGCCGCCGCCAATAACGGCAACTCGACTCTCACGCCGAAAGCACTCCATATCTGCAGGGGGCATTTTAAGGATTTCTCCGAGCGGGGGCTTTTTGGAAAATACAAGGGTCTCTACTGGTGGGATGCCCAGGTACGAGGGGCATCAAAGAGAGGCGTCGTTCTCAAGGATTACGAAGTACATTCAAGAAAGGGTGTACTTGCTAACCGAGGCGAGGATTCCCTAGCTGGAACCGACGATAAGGCCTCTTCGTGATTTGGTTGACTGGTATCGCGTCAAAACCTGGGATGTGACTTCTCGCAGGCGCGGCGCAGACTGTGACATACTATGCTTCCTGAGTGTCTCCTCGAGAGCGTGGGCGCGACTCTCTGGTGACGGAGATTATTTATGTGGCATGGATTTTGTTCAAGGGAACCCAGCCGCCCTGGACTTCAAAATTAAGAATAGCTTTGAAAACATATGTGCGCTCAATGCCGTCTAATGGACTGAGTAGCTGGCTTTGACCTTGTTTCCAATCTATCCGGTCCATCGTCCCAAGAATTTCCCCATTGTCAGAATGGCAAACGTTCCAGGGAGAACTGGTAAAATAAATTTTCAGGTTGGATTATTAAAAAAAGCCAGATGATGTCTGGTTTTTATTCGTACCAAGAAAAAACAGGCATGAAAAGAAAGGCTCCGCGCTCACCGCAGGGATCGATCACGCAGCGGCCTGCTACCCAGCTGGACCCGCTGCCCAAGGGCTATCCCCAATTCCTCGAAGACATCAAGTCTCGTATCCGTAATGCACAGATCAAGGCCGCCCTAGCGGTCAATAGCGAGCTGATCGGCTTGTACTGGCACATTGGTAAGTCCATCGTAGAACGTCAGCGGGCGGAGGGCTGGGGCAAATCCGTTGTTGAACACTTGGCGGCCGACTTGCAACGCGAATTTCCAGGGGTCGGCGGGTTCTCGCGGCAGAATGTCTGGTATATGCGCGCCTTCTATTTGGCCTGGACAGAGCAGGCTACAAATCTCCAACGGGTCGTTGGAGATTTAGACGGACAGAATCTCCCACGGGTCGTTGGAGAAATACCCTGGGGGCAAAACCTGGAGCTTCTGGCCAAACTTAAAGACCCCATCCAGCGATTGTGGTACGCTCAGAAGATCATTGAGCACGGTTGGAGCCGCCCTATGCTGGTTCTTCAGATCGAGTCCGGCCTGTATGAGAGCCAAGGCAAGGCCGTCACCAACTTTAAGCGCACCCTGCCGCCGCCGCAGTCGGACTTGGCTCAGCAAGCCCTAAAGGACCCTTACGCCTTCGACTTCTTGACCCTGGCCGATGACGCTCGAGAACGGGAGATCGAGAAGGGGCTCCTCGATCACATTCAGCGCTTCTTGTTAGAGCTTGGCGTCGGCTTTGCTTTTGTGGGCCGCCAGGTTCATCTGGAGGTGGAGGGCGAGGACTTCTACATCGACCTCCTCCTTTACCACCTGCGCCTGCGCTGCTACGTGGTGATCGAACTCAAAAACAGGCCCTTCAAGCCGGAGTACGCTGGCAAGATGAACTTTTACCTTTCAGCAGTGGATGACCAATTGCGACATGAGGATGACCAGCCTTCGATAGGGATGATCCTCTGCAAGTCTCACAAGAAACTTATCGCGGAGTACGCACTGCGCGACACGCATAAGCCCATAGGCGTCTCTGCCTTCAAGCTAACCAAGGCGCTGCCGGAAAAACTCAAGGGGACTCTGCCGACCATCAGGGAATTGGAAGAGGAGTTGGCTAAGACCAAGAAGAAATGAATCCCATCTGCGGCGACCAGGAATTTAATGACCAGATGGCCCGTCTCAACACTTTATATCGAGGTTGCGATGCCCAATGGGTTGCCATAAAAGCTCAAAAAGAACACACGGATGCATTCGGCGATCCAATAAGCAGCGGTCATTTGTATTACGGTCGCAAGACTGGCTTTCATGAAACAATCCGTTTATCCAGAAAATCTATGGAGATGTTTCTCTCCTGTTTCTTTGAGAACAACGCTTGGCTTTCCCATATTACGGAGCACTTACTCAAAGAACAAAGGGAAATGGCCAGAAAAAAATTTGATCAAATCGAACCAAGCTTTGTTCGACGTAGGTTAAATAGGATTATGCGTAGCGGGGATGGGATTTTTCGCAAACGCTCCGTATGAGGGTAGCACTCACATGGGCATACCTCTGAGTGGTAAGTACTGATCGGTGGCCCTTATGTGAACAGTCTCCTCCCCCTCCTATCCTCTACCTCGATAAAATGAAGAAGCTAAAACACTTTTCGGCATAACTATTCACATAATTTTTCGATTAAGCACGTAGTATCTCGTCCTGCGGTTTACGCTTTTCTCCGCAGTTTCCCTCTAAAAATCTTCCATCCAGTTAAGGGAATTGCCTGGGGAGAGGGACTTTCCCGGCTCCTCAAAACTGGTCACATAATTGGGCGGAGCCAATCGCTCCAAGATTCGTCGCCTGTAGTTCAAATCAACATGGATGTAGGTATCCGATTTTGTTTTTCTGGCATGGCCCAGCCAGTATTTGACCACCGTTGGTTCCGTCGCTGATTCCAAGAGGTGCGAGGCAGTGGTATGGCGTAAACTGTGGGCTGAGATGCGCTTTTTATTAAGTTCGGGACACTGCTTGCCGGCGCGGTCAATATATCGTTGCACAATGTTACGGATACCAAAACGCGTGAAGGGAAGACCGCGCTGGCTGATGAAGAAATAAGCGGCGGCCTGGGGCTTTGGTTTTCTTCGGTGGCGGTCCAAATAATATTTAAGGAGCCGAACCGTAGGCGGCCAAAGGGGATTTTCACGGGTTTTGTTCCCTATCCGGTTGAAGCTTATGCCGGTTGGTCAAAATACAAATCGCAGTGCCGATCTTCATAGTACTCAGAAAGGCGACCCTCATGTGCCCAATGCTGTGCCCGTTTCTTCCGCGAATGTCAGTAAGGTCAACCTAAATCTGACTCAAGACCAGAAGAAAGCCCAGGAAGCGATTTTCGCTTGGTGGCGATCTAGGTCCAAGCAGGTGCTCACTATGGGAGGTTATGCGGGAACCGGTAAGACGACGGTCATTGCTGAAACCATAAAACGGCTGTCCAAAAGACCTCGGATCGCGTTTTGCTGCTACACCGGCAAGGCTTCGGATATTCTTAGAGAAAAGCTCATTAAGGCCGGGGCTATCAAAACCAGCGACTATTGCGGCACGATTCATGGCTTGATCTACGAAAAAATCGGCGAGGATGAGGGCGATGACGGTAAAACCGAGATTTTGTGGAGAAAAAAGGATTCTCTTAAAGCAGATTTCTTAGTTGTTGATGAGGCCTCTATGGTATCCAAAGAAGTGTGGAATGATTTGGCCTCCTATCGGGTGCCGATACTTGCCGTTGGCGATCATGGCCAGCTTCCTCCCGTGGGTGACAAGTATAACTTGATGGAAAATCCCAACGTGCGCCTTGAAACCATCCATCGCCAGGCCGACGAAGAGAGCCCCATTATCAAGTTGTCCCTCATGGCCCGAGAGACCGGCCAGATTCCCGTTGGAGAATATGGGCCCTCGGTCATTAAAACTCAGGATAAAGAAGTTCCCTGGCGGATGAAACCCTTGGACAAGATAATGTTTTTATGCGGTAGAAACAAAACCCGAGTTAGTCTTAATGCTCAAATTAGATCCAGGCTCAGTCTTCACTCTCCAGAACCCGCAGTGGGTGACAGGGTGATTTGCTTAAGGAACGCCAAGCGTTACAAGGTTTTTAACGGCATGTTGGGCAGCATTAATTCCATTAAAGTATCCGGTCAGCATTGGTATCGTGCCAGAATCAAGATGGATTCTGATGTTCTTTTTAAGGGCAGTATCGCCCAAGCCCAATTTGGTCAGGAAAGCACGCTTGAATATCAAGAAGGCCAGGGCTGCCTTTTTGATTGGGGCTATGCCTTGACCGTGCATAAAGCCCAGGGAAGCGAGTCAGCCCAAGTCGTTCTTTTTGAAGAAAGATTTTTCCAGATGGATGACGACCAATGGCGCCGTTGGCTTTACACGGGAGTTACCAGGGCCTCTCAAGAGCTGGTGATCATAGGGAGCTGATATGGACCAATTGGATTTGGACCTTGTAGGCTGGCGAGGCTGTTCTGCTTTACGAACGGTAAACAAGGAAACAGCAGGCCTGAAATGAAAATACTTTACGTGACCAATATCCATGGTAACAATGGCAAGTATTGGAGGGTTTTGGAAGCGGCCCGGGAGCACGGGGTAGATGCCGTTGTAAACGGCGGGGATATGCTGCCGAAAGGGAGTGCTGACCTACACCACGCCCAAAAGGAATTTATCGAAGATTTTCTGGATGGGTACTTCGCTGAATATGAAAAAGCGGGTATTTACCATTTGGGATACTTAGGCAACGACGATTTAAGAGTCTTTGACGCTTCTTTTGAGAGGGTTTGCTTGCAGTATCCCCATGTAGTCCACTTGGCTCAGAAAAAATTTGCATTGAGGACTTTTGAATTTATCGGAATGAATTGGGTAGTGGACTACCCATTTAGGCTCAAGGACCGATGCCGAAAAGATAAAAAAGAGTATGCATTCCAGCGGCAGCTTGGCTCTGGGCTTATCTCGACAAAAAATAGTTTTGAAGAATTGGGTGATTGGTTTGCCCATGCGGCGACGTTGCCAACGATTGAAGAAGAACTGCGTTCGCTTCCTAAGCCCAAAAATCCTCGCAAAGCGATCTATGTGATCCACATGCCACCATCTGGCTTGGGATTGGATGTCTGTCAGTCTGGGGAAAGAGTCGGCTCGAAGGCGATTTATGAATTTATTGAAAGAACACAGCCATTGCTTACTTTGCACGGCCATATTCATGAATCTCCCGCGTGCAGCGGCGTGTGGCGCGCCACGGTAGGCGAGACCGTGTGCGTGCAGCCAGGGCAGTTAAACGCGGATTCCGTCAGTTATGCGCTTATTGATCTGGGCAATATGAAGATGGATAGAGCCGTGGATTCGTTGGTTAACAGGAAGTTTGTATGAGGAGAGATAGGGGCCAACGCGGGCGCTTTAACGAAATTGTCGTCAAGTTGATTGATCTGATCGAAGACTTTTGGCCTGTTGAAGATGGCAAAGATCATCGGTGGACTTTTTTCTTGAGGCAGAGGCGTCAGTGGGTCCGCCTACATGTGACGAAATATGACAAAGCCTATTATTTTTCCGGTTCGGATTTTGATTCATTTAGCTATCCAAGCAAAAATGCCATGGACGCTGGCATTGAAGAGCGTCTCCCTTCGTGGATAAGAGAGTTGGCGCATTGGAAACAGGCCGTCGCTCATGATCCGATCGAAGCGCAGGCCCGTCTCATGAAAAAATTGCCCATACGTTATCGCACGGGGGTTATTCAACGCAAAAATGTACGCCTCTTGCTGCCGCAGTGGATGCCCATTGCTTCGGCGTTGACGAAAAATGAGAAGAAAGAAATATTGGAAATTTTGCGTAAGGCGATCCCGGCACCAGTTCGTTCGATGACGCTTAATAGATTTTTTGATTATTGTCGGGCGGCTTACCAAGCCAACCCCAAAACTTTTCGCAAGATGGGTTATCAATCCGGCTTATCCGGAAAGGTCTATTACAAAAAATACGCGGATGGACGTCATGGGGGATTGCTTGACATCAAGTCTAATTCGCCGCGGGCATTTGAGCGATGGTATGAATCAAAATCTTGGAGCGGCTGTCATCCATGGGAAATTTACCGCGGCGGCAACAGCACGCATATCGACATGTGCGTTGCGCGCCCAATGGGCCGGCAAAAGGGCTGGGAGGTGAGGTTGCAAGCCTCCTCAAGCGCCCGTTTGGTGGAAACCTGCAGGATTGCGCTTGCTCTAAAGAAAGCCGACTTGCCTGTTATTGTAGATGAAGCCGATTCCTACCTGAATCGCATCCTTGATCAAGATTGGGTGGGAGTTGTTCCGCAGGAGGAAGGAATCGCTTACGGGTGGCAATCATTCCCTCAAGAGTGGGGCGTTCGGGATTGTGTGCGTCTTGATTTGTTTTATGAAGAAAACCCGAAGGCCAAGCCTTGGTTAAAAAAACATCTTCAGTCAGTTATTTATTGGTTACCCGAGGAACTAACTGCGTTTTTGAAATAAAAAACATTTATGGACTTAAATCAAGACGAGTTGGATTTGGAGGAAGAATTAGAAACCGTATGGTTTGAGTCCGGGCCGCCGGATGATGATGAGATTGAAGCGACGAATCAGTCTATGCTGGAGCGACAAGAGCGTTTTCGGGAGGCAGCGGGACATGTGGCCCGCGCGTTTGCGGCTATTTCAGCGGTGCGCAAAGTGGCTCTATTTGGTTCTGTAGCCAAGCCTTTATGGAAAGAGGTGCCTCGCTTCCGCGAATTCCGGCAGGCGGGCATTGAGGTTTATCATGAGTGCAAGGATGTGGATTTGGCTGTTTGGCTGGATGATTTAAGCTGTTTGAACATGCTGCGTAAAGCCAATGTGAGAGCGCTAAAGGATTTAGAGCGCCCCGATGCGCCCGGTGTAGCCCAGCATCAGGTGGATGTTTTTATTCTGGAGCCGGGAACCGATAGATATCTAGGGAGGCTTTGCCATTTCAATCAATGCCCCAAGGACAAACCGGAGTGCCGGGCGCCGGGCTGCGGCGCTAGAGTGCTTCTGCGGCAACACGAGGAATTTGTTTTTGATTCCAAAGCCCTTCAGCCCGGGAGGGTAGTTTTGCTTTATGACCAAGCAGGGGTACCCGCGAAGCGGGTCTGCGCGGAAATGGTTGAAGGTCGGCAGACCGGAAACCATGAAAGAGAAAGTGGAAATTCTAATTCGGTGATGCCGCGTAGAAAAAACAAATCCAAAGACCGAGGCATGACCTTTGAAGAAGCGATGCGAATGGAGTTGGATGGGGTAGAATAAGGATCATTTGAGCATGGAGGTTGAACGTAATGGCCAACAACGTCATGGAAGCTGATCAAAAAAGGAAAGATCCTTTCTGTGTGGATAAAAATTTGAAGTCGTGGGCATCACCTCGGGTGGTTGCCCGAGGGGCGGCTTACTATCGCCAGGGCCACGTTCAGTCTCTTGAGTCGCTCAATGATAGGATTGAGGCTCAAGTTGAAGGTACCCAAACCGAGCCCTACAAAATAGAAATTGCATTTGATGAGGGGGGAAGGCCCAAGAGCCAGTGCAGTTGCCCGTTCAATTGGGAGCCTTTGTGCAAGCATGCGGTGGCCGTGCTGTTGGCCTGGCAGCAGGAGGAAACAGGGTCGGAGCCTATTTTGGGGCCCCTACCTTCTTCCGATGGGAAAACCTTTGTTGATGATCTCGAAGACCGAAACCGTTATCTTGAGGAATTGGCCCAGGTAGAGCGTGAAGAGCGGCGTTCCCGCTCTAAGGAGCAGGATCTCAAAATCGTGACTAAGCCATCACGCGGCTTGTTGGGCGATTATGGAGTAACAACCGCGAGTCCTCATCGCAAAGAGGGAATCTATCGGGTCACCATACGGGACGGCGAGTTTAAGCATGCTTCCTGCGATTGTTTGGATTTTCGAAAGAATGAGTTGGGCACCTGCAAACATGTTGAGCTTGTGCGCCGCCGCCTGGAAGCGAAAACAAGGGCAAAGGCTTTGGCCGAGGAAGTTCTCAGCGATTCTCATCTTTATGTTTATTTAGCCAGCCGTCCATCGCAGAATAAAATTCTCCAGCCCTTTGAGAATATCCGCTTTTATGTAACGCCGCGCCTAAAACATAAATTGCAGCCGCTTCTTTCTGAATGGAGCGATCGGGAGGGGTGGTATCTCAGTCCAGCAGGCAGTCCCTGCAGCAGCGGGGGCAATGGTCATGAAGCGGTTGGGATCGAAACTCAGTTTAAGAAGATGGCGGCGCGCTTCGGCTCTTTGGCTGGACCGGGAGCTATCCACGTGGATGAACAGGTATGGCAATTGCTGCGACGCGAGGAAGAGCAACGGCGATGGGAGCAGCTCCTTAATTCCGCCTTAAAGCCGGAAATGAGCCTTAAGCTTCATCCTTATCAAACGGAGGGGATTCGATTCGCCGTTAAAAAGCGGCATGCCTTTATCGGCGATGAGATGGGACTGGGCAAGACCGTGCAAGCCATTGGAGCGGCGTTGCTACTCAAGAAGATGGGCGAAGTCAAGAAGACGCTTATTGTTGCCCCCGCATCCTTGAAGTTTCAGTGGAAACGAGAAATTGAGAAGTTTTCCCGGGAACAGGCGCTCATTATTTCAGGCGGAGCGCGGCAGCGCGATGAGCAGTACCGCAGCGCTCGAGAGTTTTTTGTGATTATCAATTATGAGCTGCTTTACCGGGATTTGGGAAGCATTTTGAAACTAAAGCCGGATTATGTGATTTTGGATGAGGCCCAACGAATTAAAAATTGGGAAACAAAGATTGCCCAGACCATCAAACGGCTGGAGAGCTCTTTTAAGCTGGTGCTCACGGGTACGCCGCTGGAAAACAGACTTCCTGAGCTCCAGTCCATTGCCGAGTTTTTAGATCCCCGGGCCTTGGGAGCGCCCTGGAAGCTTATCCCTACCTATGCCAAGCTTGATGAAAACGACAAAATCACCGGCTACACGCGGCTGGACCATTTGCGCCAGCGTCTTTCGAGCTTTCTTATACGGCGCAACCGCAAGGAGGTTCTCTCCCAATTGCCGGGCCGCACGGATAAGAATTTCTGGACAGCTTTAACTTCAGAGCAACATGACGTCCATGACATGCTGGCGGCTCAGGTGACGAAGCTGGTGCGCAAGTGGGAAAAGTTTAAGCGTTTAACCCGGGAGGACATGCAGCGGCTGTTCATGAAATTGACCTGCATGCGCATTGTTTGCAATGCCTATGGGCAGTATGATTGGAAGCCCCTTGAGCTTGAGGTTCTCTCCACGCGGCAAGCCTCCGCTAGTCTTAAAAAACGTATTGGCTCGCCCAAATTAGAGGAGTTTGCCCAGGTGATGGCCGATCTTTTGGAAAATCCTCATCAGAAAGTGGTTGTGTTTAGCCAGTGGGAGCGCATGATTCGCTTGGGGGATCTTTATATCCGAAGCATTCTAAATCAACACGCCAGCCGCTCAGTGATTTTTTGCGGCGCGCTCTCGCTTAAGAAGCGGGATGCCGAGATCAAGCGGTTTTTAAGCGATCCGGCAACGCGGGTGTTCTTTTCCACAGATGCCGGAGGTGTGGGACTCAATTTGCAAGAGGCGGCCAATTGCGTTGTTAATTTGGAGATTCCCTGGAATCCGGCGGTGCTTGAGCAGCGCGTGGGCCGGGTCTATCGCATGGGACAGAAAAAACCGGTTCAGGTGATTAATTTTGTTTCCTCAGAGAGCATCGAAGAGAGAATTTTCAATTTAGTGAGCCACAAGAAGGCGTTATTCGCCGGTGTATTTGACGAAAAAACGATCGAGATCCGCTTTGGCAAGGGACAGCAGGTTTCCTTTATGGACAAGGTGGGCAAGATTGTTCCTGCCACAGCGAAAGATGCAGCGCCGGAGCGAAAGGAAAACGAAATTTTGGAGCCGGCCGAAGCTATCGGCGATTCGGTGGCCAGCGTGGCGCGCAGGGAGGCGCAGGTGCCAACTCCAGATGCCCGGCCCTTTCTAGAAATTGATTTAGGGCCAGCCCTGTCTTCCTTGGCAGCGCTTAGCGGAGGGACTTCCAAGGAAGGAATTGCCGATGCCTCTAGCTCCCCGCTCGCAGAACTCGGGGGGACAGCAGGCCCGCCAGAGGCGGGCACCCCTGCTAGAGTTACGGCGCGCGTTTCACAAGATGAGCAAGGGGTTCATCTGGTCCTTCCCAAGCCAGCGGTTGAGTTGCTCGGTCGCCTCAGGCCTCTTTTAGAAACCCTCATTAAACTTGCCGGAGAATCAGGGTCACGGCAGAGTTGAGTAAATTTTTTGGATCTTTGGGTGGTAGAAGATCTATAGGAGACGGACGGACCGTAGCAGAAACCGTAGCAAAGCGATGGGTCTGTCGAGAGGGATTGAGTGTCCGTGGGACACAATCCGCATGGTCCCGACCGATTCGATCAAGGAACACAAAACAAGTTTAGACAGCCAACTCACCCACGATCACGCCATTTTTTCCAATCCCGAAGTTGTCGAGGGAGAACTGCGAACCTTCGAGGGGAAACCGCCCTTTGACAACCCCCAGGTTAAGGAACTTTTCCAGAAACAAAATCCCCAAGTGCCCAACTTGATGGGCCCCAAATAGCCCCCCTACGCAGAGCTTCGGGGGACGCTCGACCCGCCAGAGGTGGGACCCCGGCAGCCCACGTTACCCCACGTCGCGACTTTCCCCGGATCTAGCCACATTGCTCGATGTTGCTCGAAGTTGCCCAATATAGCGCCCAACCGTAGCAAAAACCGTAGCAAGCTCCGAGGTGGGACCGTAGCACGTGCTACGGTGGGAAATTTGGATTTTCTTTTAGATCGCCAAGACCTTTCGCAACTATAGAGAGCATTTCGATGGGGGAAATCTTTTCAATCAGCCAAAGACGCCAAAGAATACCTTAAGAAGCTTTAATAAAATTTCTTAGAAAAATACAATATTTGATATACTATATATGATATATATATTGACCATTCAGTTTTATCCTGATGGCGATGCGGGACCTGTTCAGGCTATTTTAGTCCCGCGCAATCGTAAGGCGCCTATCTTGACAATATATATTACTAGAGATAATATATAGCATATAAAGGAATATGAAGGCTCGACTTCTATTAAGGCAGAAGTTAACGGATTCAGATGGCGACTTAAAGGAGTTGGTGGCGTGGAGAGTGGTGGTAAATGAGAAGCATCCCGAAGGGGTTCGCTACAGACTGGCTTTTATACCCCAAGGGCATAAACAGCCGGCCGTTCTCTATGACAACCATCATCCTAAGGGTCATCATAAACATGTGGATGAGAGCGAATCGCTCTACAGTTTTTCAGGAGCTAGGCAGTTGATCGAAGATTTTGAAAAAGACGTTGTCCACTGGAAAAGAAAGAGGGGTCAATGATATGAAGGTGATAACTATTGGCATTAAAAACGAAACGGAGGCCACGAGGGAGTTTGAAGAAGCTTTTGAGGCTGCCCAGAAGCGGCTGCCTTTTAAGCAAAAAACAGGAGTTTACTTTACAAACCTTGAGGCAGCCAGAAATTTTTTAACTCCCAAGCGTCTTGAATTGCTTCATGTAATCAAGGAAAAGAATCCTAAAAGTATCTATGAGCTGGCTAAGTTCGCGCACCGTAGCTTTCCCAGCGTCTTCAAGGATATGGATGTTCTTTCAAAGCATGGCCTAGTCAAGCTCACCAAGGAAAGGGAATCACCCAGGCGATCAGTACATCCTCATGTCAGCTACGACGCGATCAATCTCTGGATTGGCATTTGATCGTGGACTTGTTTTCTGTGAATTCAAGGAAAGATAATGGCTAAGAAAGAGAAAAGAGGGGGGTTTGACCGCTATGTGGATAATGTTTTCAAGGAAGACCCCCAATTGGAACTGGCTTATTTAGCCGAATTGGCCGAGGAACCTATTACTACCCAGATAGCGGTGCTTCGGCATAGACTGGGGCTAACCCAACAACAGGTGGCCAAGCGTATGCACCTTAAGCAATCCAATGTGGCCAGGCTTGAGCGTAAAGGGGAAAACCCCACCGCCAAAATGATTGGCCGCGCCGCCAAAGCCATGGGCTGCCGAGTCATCCTGGTGCCGGAAAAAGAACTGGGCAGGTTTATCTCCGCGAGTCTTTAAGCTATTGTTCCGCCGGAACTATCTCTTTTGTGTTAGGACGCTCTTTTTTCCTCGACAGTGGAGCAAGATTATTGGTTTGAGAACAGGGGTTTCTGCCGCAGGTTGCGCTTAGGGACCGTTTCATAATAATTTGAGCATCTGGCTGGAGCGATTTTGGAGACATAGCAGCGAGACGAAGCCAAATTTTTTGAAGCGTACTTGAAAAGTACGTTAGAAAAATTTGGCAAAGTCGCAGCCCAAAAGCGCCCAGCCCCGAAGGGGCAAGCCGAGATTGGGCCAACTGCGTCGTTGCGCCTTCGCTTACGTAGCGCTCGGGCTACGCCGCGCTCGGCGCGCCTAGCATTTGGCCCAATCTCGGCTTGCCAGATGTTCAAATTATTATGAAACGGTCCCTTAGCGTAAAACGGGGACGCCGAAGATGGCCGCGCCGGCCTGACCGATCATGTAACCCAAGGCCGCGGCGGCGGCGCCTAAACCCAGCACCTCAAAACCGGAGGCCAGTTTTGACGTCTTGACCGCCGCGCCTTTGGCCGCGCCCAAGCCCAACATGGCCAGGGCCGTGATCGCGAAGGAAATGGGCATGGCCAGTTTGATGGGTATAGGAAATTCCCATAAATAAAGCGTTATGCGCCGGATTTTCATCATAAGCCGGTATGATGCCGAGCTCCTTGTGGGCCATGTCTTCAAGCAGAAGACGGGAAGACCGGAGCGAGTTTTTTGAGAGAGAGTTAAAAAGGGGTAAAATTTATCAACCAACAAGGGTCTAGGAATAACGAGAGGTTTTTTCTAGAGGCTAATTGAGATGGTCGGGCCGCCATCCTTCGCATCGTCTGTTCGATGCTTAGGATGGCTTTTTAGTTTATAGAAATGCGTATCACTTTTCGTTTCATCGGATCGCTCGTGGTCGTCGTGGCCGCGGTGGCCTTTTTTGCCGCATTCCTTCAGGTCCGCCAAGAGAAAACCAAGCAACAAGATGAATTGGAGCGCCGGTCGCGGTTGCTGGCCGAGAGCTTGGAAGAGGCCATGGAACCCCACTTGGGGAAGGGCTCCTCTAAAACGCTTGAGCGGTTAGTCGAAAAATTCGGCAACAGGGAGCGTTTGGCCGGGGTGGCCATTTACGACCTCAATGCCAATCCTCTTGCCGTAACCTCCCATTTGACAACTGCCCTGCCAACAGCGCCCTTGGTTGTTAGGGAATCAATGGAGAAAAAAATAGATGTAAGTCAATTTGGGCGCATTAACAATAAACAGATGCATATCTATAGCCTTCCTCTGGGCATAGAGAAGGGCCGGACGTCCGGAGCCTTGGTTTTATTTCATGATGCCGCGTATATCCAGGCCCAGCTTGGTTCAATCTGGCGGCGCACCTTCTGGCGCGTGCTGATTCAGACCATTCTGATTTCCCTCGTCACGCTTTTGCTGGTGCGCTTTGCCGTGGGCGGCCCCATCGCGCAGATGGCGGAGTGGATGAAGCAGTTAAGGCTGGGGACTGATTCGGAGTCTTTTAAGCTTCCCAAGGAAGACCTATTTGCCCCGATGACCCGCGAAGTGGCTACTTTCGCCAAACACCTGCATCAAGCCAAAATAGCGGTTGAGGAAGAGGCCCGGCTGCGCCAATCCGCCGAGGCAGTCTGGACGCCGGACAGGCTCAAAGAGCATATTCGGTCCAAGCTTGACGGCAAACCTTTGTTTGTTGTTTCCAACCGGGAACCCTATATGCACTTGAAGCAGGGCCGCGCCACTCAAGTTATTGTTCCCGCTGGAGGCATGGTGACAGCATTAGATCCAGTACTGCGCGCCTGCGGGGGAACATGGATCGCTCATGGCGCGGGCGACGCTGACTGGGACGCGGTGGATGAGCAAAACAGAATTAAGGTGCCGCCGGATGATCCTCTTTACACGTTGCGAAGGGTAGCCTTGACCAAAGAAGAGGAGGATGGATACTACTATGGATTTTCCAATGAGGGAATCTGGCCGCTGTGTCACATTGCCCACACAAGGCCCATATTCCGGCCGGAAGATTGGCAGGCTTATCAAAAAGCCAATCAGAAGTTTGCCGAGGCTGTTTTAGAGGAGATCGCCCAAGTTGATGAGCCCTGCGTTTTGGTTCAGGATTATCATTTTGCCCTTCTTCCCCGATTGCTTAAAGAAAAGCGGCCCGACGCAAGAGTGGCTCTTTTTTGGCATATCCCCTGGCCTAACCCTGAATCTTTCGGGATTTGCCCCTGGCAGAGGGAACTTCTCTACGGCATGTTGGGAGCCGATCTTGTTGGATTTCAAACCCAATTTTATTGCAACAATTTTTTGGATACAGTGGACCGCGCTTTGGAGTCCCGCATTGATTGGGAGCGTTTCGCCGTTCAAAAAGAAAATCACGCCACTCTGATCAAACCCTTCCCAATCAGCGTGGCCTTCCCTTCGGCTTTTGGGGATATCGGCTCCGAAGATAAAGCCAAAATGGATCGCGCCGCGCTTCTTAAAGAACTGGGAATCAAAACCAGATATCTCGGCGTTGGGGTGGAGCGGATGGATTACACCAAGGGAATCCTGGAGCGCTTCAGGGCCATCGAACGTTTCCTTGAGAAATGCCCCAACTATCAAAGTGAATTTACGTTCGTGCTCTTGGGCGCGCCCAGCCGCACCCACATCAAGCGCTACAACGAATTTATGGCTGAAGTGGAAACCGAGGCCGATCGCGTCAACTGGAAATTCAAGACCAAAGACTGGAAACCCATTGTTTTCTTAAAGAAACATCACAGCCACCGGGAGATTCTTCCCTTCTATCAAAATGCCGATGCGTGTTTAGTCACGTCCCTTCATGACGGGATGAACTTGGTTGCCAAGGAATTTGTCGCCTCGCGTGAGGATGAGGGCGGCGTCTTGATTTTAAGCCGGTTTGCCGGCGCATCCCGCGAATTGCGCGATGCCCTGCTTGTTAATCCCTATGACGTTGACCAAATGTCCGAAGCTATTCGTCACGCGTTGGAGATGGATTCGCAGGAAAAAGCGAGCCGCATGCGCAGAATGCGGGAAACCTTGAAGGAAAACAACATTTATTGTTGGGCGGGCAATTTAATTACAGAGTTGGCCCAAATTCGTTTGCCGCAGTCGTTGGCGGCCAAGGGAGGATAGTATGCCCTCGATATTATTTGTTTGCGTTTATAACGCCTGCCGCAGCCGCATTTCGGAGGCAGTCTGCAAGAAGTTGGCTCCCGATTGGACCGTGGCCAGCGCGGGATCAAACCCGTCAAACCAGGTGGATCCGAAGGCTAGGGCTATTCTTGAAAGGCATGGGTTGGCTATGACACCGGCAAAACCAAAGGGTTTTGCCGGCCTTCCGCTTCAAGAATGGGATTATGTAATCGCCATGGGTTGCGGCGACAAGTGCCCCTCCGGTTTATCGGCTAAAAAATTCATTGAGTGGAATATTCCCGATCCTTATGACGGCCCCATGGAAGTTTATCAAGCTCTTTACGACGATTTGTTCAGCCGAATCGAAACCTTGGTTCGAGAGGCGCGCCTTGCCGCTTAAAGCCAAGGAGCCCTTTCGGTTTTTCACTCGTCTTTCTTTGACTGCTGCGACTGGCAACAAGGCCAAAGACCTGAAAAGTCTTGTTGAGCATCTGAAGGTTGCGTCAGAGGCTGTGATCTACCAACATACCCACCGGTTTCTTCAGCAGCATCAATTTTTGGCGCCCGAGCCCCCCAATGACTTTGCCTACTGGGTAACGAACATTCTTCAAGATGAAAAACTTGGCGAGCGCCTGGAAGCCATTGATACCGTTAGATTCAGCTCTCTTTCTGACTTGCGCCAAGCCGTCATTGAGGTTTTAGAAAAAGGCTTAACTCAAAATGGCTCTTCGCGCGAAGTTCCCGAAGGCAAGGAGTTCCATTTCATGCGCTCGATCCGTTTCTCGATCCCCACCCCATATCAAGCCCTTGATTTAGCCCAATTTGCGGATTGTTTGAAGAAAGTCAGCATCTCAAGCCTGTATCTGCATATTTTTGAAGCTAAGTTGCGCCCACCACTGGGGGTTAATGATTTTTCCTATTGGTTTGAAAACGAGTTGCAAGAATTGGATTTGGCCCAAAAAGTGGCCAATCTCGATCCCTATACTCATACTTTGGAAGGCCTGCGCTCAAAAATCGTAACTCTGATTGAAAAAAGATTAAGTGAGATAAATTATGCCACGCCTTGAAGAGTATCGCCAGATTGTCGGAGCCGACACAATAGAGGAGCTACGTCTTTTGGCCGGCTATCTTAAAGGTCGGACGATGCTGCATGTCAATTCCACGGCTGTCGGCGGCGGGGTGGCTGAAATATTAAATCGCCTTATGCCCTTGTTTTCCGAGCTTGAAATCGCGGCCCGCTGGGAGCTCATCAAAGGCGGCGAGGCTTTCTATGCGGTCACCAAAAAATTCCACAACGCCTTACATGGGGATCGTCAGGAAATTGCTCCCAAGGATTATCAGGTTTATGAAGATGTTTTGGATCAAAATTTATCTCAGATGAATTGTGAGGCCGATCTTGTCTTTATCCATGATCTCCAGCCCGCTGCCTTGGTCAAGAAAAGAAAGGGGCTTAAAAACCACTGGATCTGGCGCTGTCATATTGACCTTTCTCAACCGGATTCCCAGGTATGGGAATTCTTGAAGCCTTACGTGGAAGCCTACGATGCCTGTGTCTTTCACGCGCCCAGCTTTGCTCAAAAGCTGACTATTCCTCAAATTATGATCGCGCCTTCCATTGATCCCGTAAGCGACAAAAATAGAGAGCTTGAACCTCATGAAGTTGAGGCGATCCTTGAGCGCCTTAAGATTCCGACAGATAAACCTTTGGTCACCCAGATTTCCCGTTTTGACTACCTTAAAGACCCCCTCGGGGTTATCGAAGCCTTCCAAAAAGTGAATCCCTACGTTGATGCCAGGCTTCTTTTAGTTGGGGGCATGGCGGATGATGACCCGGAAGGCGCGCAAGTCTTAGCCCAGGTTCAAGAAAAGGCGAAAAACAATCCCGATGTTATCGTTTTATGTTTGTCACCAACAAGTCATATAGAAATCAACGCCATCCAAAGGGCTTCCGCCGTCATCCTTCAAAAATCTCTACGAGAGGGCTTTGCGCTCACAGTGACCGAGGCCCTGTGGAAGGCCAAGCCCGTGATCGCCTCCGCCGTAGGAGGAATTCCCTTGCAGGTTGTCCATAAATATTCCGGGCTCTTGGTTCATTCCATTGAGGGAACGGCATACGCCATAAAGCAGCTTTTGAGCGAGCCCGCCTATGCCAAAAAGCTGGGCCAAAATGGGAGGGAACATGTGCGCCAAAATTTTCTTTTGACCAGGCACCTGAGGGATTATCTTCTTTTATCTCTATTTATTCTGAATCGCCAATCGGACTTCATTCATTTATCATTACCTGACGGGACCCTCAAAAGCCAAACGTCAACAATAATTAACCCATGACCGAGATGCTTGTTCTCTCCGGCCTGGGACTTATCATGGGGTTGGTTTTGATCCTTCCATTTTCTGTGCGCTGGATCGAGGAGGAGCTGGAGGCCTTTCTTTTGATCATGGGATGCCTGGCGGTGACGATTTCCGGCTTGTGGAGCCGGCATCTTGTTGGCGAAGCATTGACCGAGCCCATTAAGATATCTTGCGCCGTTTTAGTTTTCGGGTTTGTCTTTCGTTTTTTGCGCGATAAGATCCGAAACGGTGTCGAGGCTATGGCGCGGCGCATGGGTCTTGGGCTCTTTTTATTTATCCTGGTGGTTGGGCTTGGCGTTCTTTCCAGCATGATTACAGCCATTATCGCCGCCTTGGTTTTGGTCGAGGTTATCACCGGCCTTCAAATGGAAAAAGACAAGGAAAGGGCTCTGGTGATTTTAGCCTGCTACTCGATCGGCCTGGGGGCCGTGCTTACGCCTGTGGGCGAGCCGCTTTCCACCATTGCCACGGCCAAGCTCGCCGGGCCTCCCTATCAGGCTGATTTTTTCTTTTTGGCGAGGCTTTTGTGGCCCTGGGTCACAGCCGGCATTGCGCTTATGGGGTTGCTTGCGGCAGGCTACGTGGGCCCTCGAGTTAAACTTTCCGAAAGTCTCACGCAAGACAAACCGGAGGAAACCCGAACCATTGTGATGCGCACCGGAAAGGTTTACGCGTTTGTGGCGGCCCTGGTGCTTCTGGGCCGGGGATTTGCGCCGCTTGTAGATAGGTATTTGCTCGCCTTGCCGGCCTCCTTGCTCTATTGGGTAAACATGATTTCCGCGGTCTTAGACAACGCCACGCTCGCCGCCGCGGAAATTTCTCCCAAAATGCCTTTAGCCACCATCGAGTATCTTTTACTGGGACTGCTTGTTTCCGGGGGGATGCTTATTCCCGGCAACATCCCCAACATCATAGCGGCCAATAAGCTCGGCATCCAAAGCCGCGATTGGGCAAAGTTCGCGGTTCCATTGGGTTTAGCGCTAATGACGCTGTTTTTTATCTTTCTTGAGCTGGCGAGCGCTTGAGCCCCCACTGCGCATAGCTTCGGGGGACGCTGGCCCGCCGGAGGCGGGTCCCCAGCAGCGCTTAAATTTTTTCGAGTTGCGTTTGGTCGTAGCAATGTTCCAAAATCTGCCGGTAATTTTACCCTTTAAGAGCGCGGCCACTAGCGCTTGGTTTTCTTCGCCTTTTTCAAAGCTTGGCGCGCGTTTTCAGACGCTCCTTTGGCGGCCTCGCCGGCCAGGTAGTACTCCTTTCTTTTGAGCTTGGTTTTAGCGGATTCAAGGTTATATTCCGCGCTTTTTATGTCGCCCGGCGCTGCGGCTTGGGCTCCGGCATCGCGGGCCGCGCGTATATCCGATTCCGCTGTTTGAATCAATTTTTCCGCCTTGGCTTTGGCATCGGATGTTTGCGAAGCAGAGGCTCCCCGCAACGTACTTTTTGTTGATTTTGATCCGGCACAGCCTCCTGCCATAAAAATGAAAACTGCCAGGCAGATATAGATGGCTTTATAGTTCATTATTCCTCCCTGATTTTTTAATTGTTCGCATAAGTCGCGCAAACCATAGGATCAGCTTCTGGGCGGCAAGCGGACCAAGGTTTCCGCCCTCCTGTTTTGCGTCCAACAGGATTCTTCAGGCTCTTCGCAAACAGGTTTTTCTTCCCCATAGCTCAAGGTGGACATTTTTTTCATGCGCACGCCCAGCGACTTGTAGTAGTCCCGGACTACCCTGGCCCTTCTTGTGCCGAGCCCGAGGTTATATTCCGTCGTTCCTCTTTCATCGCAGTGGCCTTCTATTTTTATTTCAGCGTCGGGCCGGGACTTAATCCAGGCCGCATTTCTATGGATAATGTCCCTGGCCCTGGAGCTTAGCTCAGCCTTGTCAAAATCAAAGCGGACCGTTTCAAGCTCCGGGGTCTTGCGGTACTCTTTTCCCCGAAGCGAGGCCTCTTCCTCATCTTCACCCGACCGAGACGCAATTTTCTCTTGGGTCCGCTGAGCGTCTTTTTTAACAAGCGATTTCTTGGCGCAGCCGGATGTCACGAGCCACAGCGCCATCAGACTAAACGCGGAAAGATAAAATAGTTGCCTTATCCCTTTCACGCAAACCTCCTGTTATTTTTTCTTGGTTGTTTTTGATTTCTTTTGACTTTGCTCTGCTTTAAGTTTGGCCTCTTGAGCGCTTTGACCGGCTGTTTGGGCAAGCTTGGAAGCCGCAGAGTAGTCCTTGTTTTGAAGCTTCTGCCGGGCGTAAACAAGCTGGGATTCGGCCTCGCTCAACTGCGTTGAGGCGTAAAGATCCGCTTTTGCCTCGCGGGCTGAGCGAATTTGAGATTCAGCCATCGCTATAGTGCCGGCCGCCGCGGCCTTCATTTCTTTCTTTGCGTTCATAGAGGCGCAGCCCGGCCCCAGAGCCAAAGCTAGAGAGATGAAACCGTACGCTAAGATTGCGCGTTGCGTGACCTTCATCATCATCTCCTTTTGGCCGCCGCCGTCTTTTTCTGGATTTTTTTATCCTTGCTTCCCAAAGATTTCTTCCTGCTTTCCGCATCGGATTGAGCCCGCCTGGCTATTTCGCTGGTTTTACCGGCTTCCTTCTTGGCCGAGGAATAATCGCCGTCCTTGAAGTATGATTCAGCTTTTTGAAGCCGGGACTGGGCGTCCATGAATGTCGCATAAGCCAATTTTTCAGCGCCGACGCTTCTGGCATTGGCCATGCTGGCCTTGGCCGCGTTGAGACTGCCAAGAGCATCCTGTTTGGCCTTGCCGCAGCCGGGTAAGGTTGCAAGCGCGATCAAGCCCACCGCGGCCATGCTTAAAATTCCGCTATTCTTTCGCATTGATTCCTCCCTTTCTTTAATCTCGCCATAGGCGTTTAGGCGTCAACGTTGATGCCTTCAAAGAATATACGAGCAAGCCTCAAAAAAAGTTCCCGAGGTTTTCCTAAAAGTGGCAAAATCATTAAACAGCTAAGGAACTTTTGACCATGTTCACTCGTATCTTTAATAAAGAGCCTTCAAACAACAATTCAAAACTCGCGCTCTTTGAGGGGCTTCTTAAAGAATATGGAGGCCGAGTGTATAGTTTAGCTTGCCGCTTAACAGGCAATAAGGATTTGGCCTCTGATTTGACCCAGGAGGCTTTCTTGAGGGTTTTGGAAAATATCGAACGCTATGACACTTCAAAGCCTTTTGAAAACTGGGTCCATGTCATCTTGAGAAACCTTTACTTTGATTGGATCAAGCGCTATGAAAATTTACATGCCGTTTCACTCAACGGCCATAAAGAAGGAAACAACCGGGAGCTTGGCGAAACCTTGCCGTTGCTTGAAGCCGATCCCTTGGGGCAGGCCATAAATCGGGAAAAACAGGCTTTGGTTCAAAAAGCGCTCAAGGCGTTGCCGGCGGAATTTAGAATGCCTCTTCTTCTTTGCGATACCGAAGATTTGTCTTATGAAGAGATCGGCCGGATATTAAACTGCCCCATTGGCACCGTGCGCTCGCGCATCCATAGGGCCAGGAAAATGCTCAAAGAGATTCTGGCGCCGAGCGCCGGAGGGGTTTTTTCGTGAATTGCAACGAAGCCGGGAATCTTCTCTCTGCGTATTTGGACGGCGATCTTGGCCGCTCTGAAACGAAGGATTTGCAGGCGCATCTTGGCGAATGCCTTGGTTGCGCCAAAGAGCTAGAGGGCTTGGGCCAAGCCAAGAGTTTGCTTCAGGGCGAACCGTCTTTTGCCATGCCGCCCAATCTTAGGCGCTCGTTGATTCAAGAGGCCCGGCAACGCCTGGCTTTTAGGCCTTCCGGTATATTGCCAAGGTTCATTTCAAGACCCGCCCTTGCTGTCGCAAGGACCCGCAAGCTGGCCATCGCCTTCTCTTTTGCCGGGGTCGTCCTTGTTTTTGGCCTATGGCTTTATAAAGATCGCAGCGGGCAAGAGGCGGTGCCTCTTGATCTTTTTTTGGCCGAGCATACGCGCAGCGTAAGCCGCGTCACCTTGGCGCGCAGAACCGTGGCCGCGGCAAGCCCCTATTACTCGCTTCAAGCGGTGATCAATCCATGAAAATTTTTCGCCCGTCCATTGTTCTGGGGTGGCTTATCCTATTGCCTTGCGTATTAAAAGCCGGCGAGATTGAGTCTAAAAATCTGTTTCTCCTGGCTACCAAAGCCCCGTCCGTTTCCTATAAGGGGACGCGAACCATCATTACCTGGTTTGGCAGTGAAAGCCAGGCTGTTGAGGCCAAGGTTTATTTTAAGCCACCTAATTTATGGCGTCAGGAAATATTAAACCCTCAAGGCGAGGTCAGCCGCGTCGTAATCCAGAAAAAAGAGGCGGAATGGATTTGGGAGGAGGAATCCAAGACTTTGATTAAGCGGCCGGCCCTTAGTTCCGATGGCTTTTCAAGCAATGATTCTTTGCTTAATTGGACTCTGGCCAATTACGACGCTTTAGCCAAAGGCCATGACGAAATCATGGGGAGATCTGCCGCCATTGTGGAGCTGGCGCCGCAGCATCGAGGAAGCCCCAGCCGCACGGTCTGGGTTGATCCCGCGACCGGCATTGTCCTTAAGATCAAACAAACCAATCCTGATGGCTCTTTGGTTACGGAAGTCCATTTCACGGAGATTGATGTTGAGTCCGAATTGACTGAGAGCCTTTTTGAACCACCCAAGACTTCGCAAGATCAGATTATTATTGATGAGCCTAGGCCGGTTGTTCGCGGGCCCGGAGACCTGCCGGACGGTTTTAGACAGGTTCCCTGGATCGAGGGTTTCCCCAGTGGTTTTCATTTGGCCAAAGCCACATTGATGCCTTTAGGAGAAGAAGAAAAAGCGCTTCATTTCCAATACAACGACGGATTGAGCGTTCTGTCGTTCTTTGTCTCGCCAAGGCCGATTCAAGCCGGACCGCGGTCTCATCAAGTGGTCTTAACCCAATATGAGGACCCAGGCTTTGTTACATCCACCTCCGCCGGCAGCGTCCTTGAGTGGAAGCAAGAGGGTCATTATTTTCTTTTGGTTGGCGATCTCAGCCAAACAGCGCTTCAAGAAATCATGGAGTTTATCCGTAGCCGGTCCTAGTGGACGCGGCGACAATGAACAAAGCGCTGCTACTTCCTTGTTTGGCTTCCTGGGAAGCAGTTTCAAGAAAGAGTTGGCGCCCAATCCCTGCTTCTCACCAACGGCCCAAGGCTGCGCTCGAGCGGGTCACGCGGGCTTGACGCGCGAATTTGGTATTTGC
Source organism: Elusimicrobiota bacterium (assembly GCA_016205025.1). GTDB lineage: Bacteria > Elusimicrobiota > Elusimicrobia > JACQPE01 > JACQPE01 > JACQJO01. The sequence continues at coordinate 9,552 of JACQJO010000029.1, read as the reverse complement.
TAAATTGAAATCGTATTTCAATGAATAGCAAAAAAGAATTCATTTGTATTGGATAGAATAATATATTGTTGTTTTATTTATGAAATTAGATTTCAACTATAACCAGAACAAAATAACCAACGGAGGATAGTGTGAATAATGGAAAGAAGATGAAACTAAAAAGAAGTTTGTATGTGTTGCCACTGCTGGCGCCCTTCTTGTTGCATGCCGGGCAAGGCGTTGGTGATCTCAAAAATCGGGCGGATGAGTTATTTTATCAAGACCAGCCGGCTGCCGCAGAAAAACCTCTGGACAATTTTAAAGAAGGTGCCGTGGGAATTCTTCTGATGGCGCATGGCGGTTCTCCCCAATGGGACCAGGCGGTTCGTGAAGCCGCGAGGCCCTTGCGGCAAAAAGTCCCCATAGACATTGCCTATGGCATGGCCGATCCGGCGACGATCCAGGCGGCCATTTTGAAGTTAGAAAGCCTCGGCGTAAGAAAAGTAGCGGTGGTACGTCTTTTTATAAGTGGAGATAGTTTCAAGGAACGCACGGAAAAGATTCTTGGTCTAAAACCCGGCGCGACTGCAAAACCAAAAGATTCAGATGTCTCCGGACATGATGAGGGCCACGATCACCAGGGTCATGACCCAGACAAGATGCCTCTTTGGCGCGTAGAAACGAAATCCTCTTTTGTCATGAGCGAGGAAGGACTGATGGATGATCCTTGGAGAATGGGTGAAATAGTGGCGGATCGAGTCGCAGGACTTGCCAAAAATCCTTCGCTCGAGTCCGTTATTCTTATCGGACACGGACCCGCCGGCGACGAGGAGAATGCCAAATGGCTGCGCCAGATGACCATTGTTGCCAATCAAATTCGCAGCACAAGGCATTTTCGAAATGTACGAGTGGAGACGCTGCGCGAGGATTGGCCGGAGCAGAGAAAATCGGCCGAGGAAAGAATTCAGCGTTTTGTCAATGAGGCCAGAGACTCCGGCGGCATAGCGATTGTCGTTCCTTTTCGGTTATTTGGCTTCGGGCCTTATGCGCAAGTTCTTGAAGGTATCGAGTATCGCGCTGATGGCAAAGGGCTTTTACCTGATCCCAGGATAACGAAATGGATTGAAAATCAGGCTGGAAAAAGTTTTGCCGAAAAAAATTGGGACAACCCTTTGACTAGGTAGGTTTTACGGAGGTTTCTAATATGCCGGTGCACGTCACGCTGGGATTGATCGCTGGTATCACGATATTTCTGGGGCTTCCCGTCGCTCTCATGCCCAGAGTTTCGGAGAAAACGAGGGGATTCCTTAACGCTGTTTCCACGGGCATTCTGGTTTTCCTTTTAGTTGAGATCATGGGCAAAGTGGTGGAGTGGATCGAGGAGCTTTTTGAATCGGCTTCAGGAGGTTTCCCGACGTTAGGCCCGGCCGCCACTTTCAGCGGACTCCTTTTACTTGGTTTGGCCGTTGGTCTTTTAAGCATGGTGTATTTCGAAAAGGCTTTCATTCATGAGGGAAAAGATGAACTTCCTGCCAATGTCCAGGCTAAGCAAATGGCCATAATGATCGCCATCGGCATAGGAATACATAATTTGACCGAAGGTTTGGCCATCGCCCAGGCCTACTCCTGGGGAGATCAAAGTTTGGCGCTGTTTTTAGCCGTCGGCTTTGGCCTTCACAACGCAACAGAGGGCTTCGGCATTGCCGCGCCCCTTTCCGGCCAAAGGCCTTCTTGGAAATTCTTGGCTCTTACCGGTCTGATCGGCGGAGGCCCAACTTTCGTGGGGGCCATCATTGGCGGCTTCTGGCAGTCCGATATTTTCCGTATCTTCTCTTTCGGTTTAGCCGCCGGGGCCATTCTCTACATTATTGGCGAACTGCTCCACCTGGGGCGTCATCTCAAAGGAGAGGCCGTTGTGGAATTTGGTCTCTTGGGAGGGTTTGCCCTGGCTTTCCTAACAGAGATGTTTATCGTTTGGGTAGGTTGATTTGGCTCGCCTGCAGTCAAGCGGGAATGGTCGGTTATTTTTGTTGTTTATATCAAGGAAACGATAAAATTCTTTTATCTGAAAACTCCAATCCCTGTTTTTGGCCGATGGCCTGAGGCTGCGCTCGGTAAGAGGGTCCATCCGAATGAATGGGGGCAAGGGCCCACGAATCTCGTTTGTTTTACTGTTCTCTCGATATGCGAAGTGCAATCAGGTAAAAACAGGATAAAATTGAGGGACGATGTATAGCAAGAATTTCATTCCCTCGAGAGGAGTTGACTGTCCGTGGGACACAATCAGAATGGTTCCGACGGATTCCCTGGCGGGCCACAAAACAAGTTTAGACAGCCAGCTCACCCACGATCGCGCCATTTTCCAAACCCCCCAAGTTGTCGAGGGAGCATTGCGAACCTTCGAGGGAAAACCGCCCTTTGACCACCCCCAGGTTAAGGAACTTTTCCAAAAACAGAACCCCCAAGTGCCAAACTTAATGGGTCCGAAGTAAGCCATTAATCATTTCTTAGAGGGTGCTGACTGTTGGGTATGGACAGTCTAAGTGAGAGAGAAGGGCCCCTGCGAGCGCTTCGTAACCCCTAACGTCAAAATGGTTTAATTGATGATAGATATGACGGATCAAGAATTGGGCGACTTGGCAAATGATTTGGAGTCAGATTCAGTCGAACGGAAAGCATCGTTGACTGATAAAGAAAGAATTGGTCAGGCTATTTGTGCTTTCGCCAATGATCTGCCCAATCATCGAAAATCCGGCGTAGTATTCGTGGGCCTTAACGACGATAATAGTTGTGCTAATTGGCAAGTTTCAGACCAACGATTACAGGAACTTGCAGATATGCGGTCCAATGGGAATATACATCCATTTCCTAGCATGATCGTTGAGAAGCGGATTGTGCATCGTTGCGAGGTGGCAGTTGTCATTGTGCGGCCTTCTGACGATACACCTATTCGGTATAAAGGTGTAACCTGGATTCGCGTTGGCCCCCGTAGAGACAAGGCAACCCCGGCCGAAGAACGCATTTTAAGTGAAAAACGACGGGCCAGGGATTTGCCGTTTGATCTTAACCCTCTTCACTCCGCTAATCTAGAAGACATTGATTCCAACCTATTTCGCCAAGAATACTTACCTTCAAGCATTGCTACGGAGATTCTTGCGCAGAATCAACGCTCCTTGGAGGAACAACTGGCATCCCTTCGTTTTATAGACGTTGCTGGAGAGGTGAAACCGACAGTTTTGGGTATTCTGGTAGCCGGTAAAGACCCTAGGCGTTTTATTCCTGGTGCTTATGTGCAATTTTTAAGGGTAGATGGTATCACGCTTGCGGATCCAATAAAATCTCAAAAAGAGATGAGTGGACCTCTTACGCAGCTTTTTCGTGAGCTAGAAGAAGTATTGAAGGCCCATGTTTCTATTTCATCGGATACAACACAATCTGTGGAGATTCGCAGGCCCGATTATCCCATCGAAGCCTTGAGACAACTCGTGCGCAACGCTATTTTGCATAGAACTTATGAAGGAACCAACGCTCCCGTGCGTATAACATGGTTTAATAACCGAATAGAGATATTGAGCCCCGGCGGGCCATTTGGGCAGGTTAATGCCGTAAATTTTGGAAAGCCCGGAGTGACGGATTACCGAAATCCGCATCTGGCCGAGGCAATGAAAAATTTGGGATATGTTCAGAGGTTTGGCATGGGAATTCCTTTGGCTGAACAGGCTTTGCAAGATAATGGGAATTCCGGGCTTGAATTTTGTATTGAAGATTCACATATTTTGGTTATTATCAAGAGGGGTACGTGAAAACTGCGGTAGTAGCCTTTTTTAACAACAAAGGCGGCGTTGGAAAAACATCGCTCGTCTATCATCTAGCCTGGATGTATGCCGACTTGGGAGTGCGTGTGATTGCGGCTGATTTGGATCCCCAAGCAAATTTAACTTCTGCATTTTTGGATGAGAAGAGTTTGGAGGAGTTGTGGACCGATAAAGTCCATTCCAAAACAATATACGGTTCTATTCTGCCTGTTATAAAAGGCACGGGAGACATATCTCCGCCTTATGTGGAAAATGTCGCGGACAATCTTGGTTTGATAATCGGCGATCTGAATCTCTCAAGCTTTGAAGATGAATTGAGCAGTCAATGGACGGATTGCATGGCCGGCAAAGAGAGAGCTTTCAGGGTGATTTCTTCTTTTGGGCGTATTTTACGCCATGCCGCGAAGGCCCAGGAAGCCGAGTTAATATTGGTGGATGTAGGGCCAAATTTAGGTGCGATAAATCGGGCGGCGTTGATCTCCGCGGATTTCGTTGTGGTTCCTTTATCCCCGGATTTATTTTCTATCCAAGGCCTTCAGAACCTGGGACCGACTTTAATGAAATGGAGACGGGAGTGGAAAGAGCGGATTAAGAAAAACCCTGATCCCAGCCTGGAAATTCCGAAGGGAGGCATGCAGCCGATTGGTTATATTGTTCTTCAGCACGCCGTCCGTTTAGATCGTCCCGTTAAGGCTTACGAACGGTGGATTCGTAAAATCCCCAAGGTGTACAGGGAAGAGGTATTGAAAGACAAGCCGGGTACAATCCAGACGCCTCAAGAGGATCCTGATTGCTTGGCGCTTATTAAACATTACAGAAGTCTTATGCCGTTGGCTCAAGAGGCCAATAAACCTATTTTTCATCTAAAACCGGCGGATGGCGCTATCGGAGCCCATGTTCAGGCGGTTCAGGAAGCCTCTAAAGATTTTCAGCGGTTGGCTTTCGAGATAGGTAAAAAAGTTGGGTTTAAGTTAGAGTCCAAGCAGCGGGTGGAGAGGCCCCTCGCGGGTGAAGTTTAAAATAGTGGGTAGCAGGGAGGGTAGCTTGTTAGCCCGATTCTTCTCTAGAAAAGACTGTCCGTGGGACACAATCAGGGAAAATCAAAGTGCTGCTAGCACTCATTGGTTTTAATTCCGTTTAAACAGATCTGAAACCAGCGTGTCGATTCCGCTGCGTTTTGACTTGCGCGGATGGGCCAGCCGGTAGGCTCTGGCGTTTTGGATAGTCTTTTGGATTTGAGCCAGGGTAATCGCGTTAAGGGGTTGAAACTGATGCTGCGGGTCCATGAGAAGCAGTTGGCTGTCCAAGCGGGCTTCAATGGTTTCGATGCCCTCGGCTGTTTTGCCTGCTCTGAAATTTTTAAGCGCGCTAAGATGTGACTCGACTTCGAGAGTGCCGCCGTAGACGCAGTCGTTGGTTCTGGCGGAGAAACTCCGATGATAGCCGCGATAATCTCCCAGCAGGTAGCTGCCGCTGATTCCTGCCGCCACGGCCGCCATACCTATTAAAAATTTCCAGTATCCTGCCATCGTCATCGCCTCCTTTTTTGGGATGTCGCGCGCGCTCTAAAGTTTAACAGCCCAGCTTGATTTATCCAACCCTCAATCTGATATGTCGGGTACTCCGTCAATGGGTCTCGTGATTGCCGCAGGTTGCGCTTAGTGTAAAACGGGGATGCCGAAGATAGCCGCGCCGGCCTGACCGATCATATAACCTAGGGCCGCGGCGGCGGCGCCCAGGCCCAGTACTTCAAAACCGGAGGCCAATTTTGACGTCTTGACCGCCGCGCCTTTGGCCGCGCCCAAGCCCAACATGGCCAGGGCCGTGATCGCGAGGGAAATGGGCATGGCCAGTTTGATGGGTAAGAAGAAATAGGGGAGTGAGGGGATCGCTCCTCCTAAAACGTAGGAAATTCCCATAAATAAAGCGTTATGCGCCGGATTTTCATCATAAGCCGGTATGATGCCGAGCTCCTTGTGGGCCATGTCTTCAAGCAGAATTTCCTTGTCGCGCATCAGGCGTTCTTCAACCATCTCGATTTCGGCGGCGGTAAAGCCACGCGCCGCGTACATCGTGCGGATTTCCTCGCGTTCCCCTTCGGGGTCGCGCTCGATTTGCCGGCGTTCCTCCTCTAAAAGAAATTTCAGGTACTGGCCGTGAGATTTGGAGGAAATGTAGGTGCCCGCGGCCATGGACAAAGACTCCACCGCCACCACCACCAAGCCCGCCAAAGCGGTTGTGGCGTTGTCGCCGGTGCCGGCCGCGATGCCAGTCACCGCGCCCAGGGTGGAAACCAAGCCGTCCTGCGCGCCGAAAACAACATCGCGGATCGCCCTGCGGATGAGTCCAGTCATGGCAACGCCCGCGTCAAAATACGAGTCATACCTTTAAAAGCAGGCAACAGACCGGCCAGATGGGCAATCATAGGCGCGCGGCGAGCCGTTAAACTAATTGTTTGCTATTCTTTGATGCTGTTTTGTTGCAGGTTGGCGGGTGAGGGCCTTGCAATTGAGCTATTTGGCTGTTAGGATATGATTGTGATGAAATCACGAGCGGCGCTTGCCTTTCTTTTTATGGCGAGCCTGCTGGGGCAGGCGGCCGCTTTTTGCCCCGAGAAAAATTGCCTCAAATCCAAGGTTTCCCATTCCTGCTGTGACCTGACCCGCAAGAAAGAGCGCGGCAACTGCCCCGGACACCAAAAAAAGGCGGACCACAAGGCGGCCCTCTGTTGCGGCAGTCAGCCCGTTGTTCTTGATTCCTATTTAAAAGCCCAGCCTAAAAGTTTTATCGTTTTGGCTGTTGCCACGGCCGGCGAAGACGTTGTCAAGGCCGATTTGGCGAGTTCGCGAACGGTTGTTTTTCGCATCCAAACCGGGCCGCCGCCCATAACGCTCGAATCTCACCTTACCCGCGCGCCTCCGCAAGCTTAAGTAAGCTGGTTTCCTAACCACGCCCAGTCCGTTCGTTAATGCTAACTTTTGGTCGTCGTGGTTAGGCCGAAGGTTTTTAAGCAGGAGGCAGCATGAAATTGAAGTTCGCAGCGCTAGCGCTGATTTTTCTAAACGCAGGGGTTGCCGTCTCGTCCGCCATGGAAATTTCGAGCGATACGATTGATCTGCGCCAGATTTTGGAAGCGGCGCGCCGGGATAACCCTGAAATTTTGGCGGCATCAAAATTTTGGGAGGCGGCGAAAAAAAGAACTACCCAAGCTACGGGACTCAAAAGCCCGCGGCTGGATTTGGAGCGCATGCATGCTCCGAAGGATCAGAGCGTCACAGGCGGCGCGCAAGAGAAAAATTGGGCCGTCAGCCAGGAGATCCCGTTTCCTTCCACCCTGATTTTAAGGCGCGGCGTCGCGGCCAAAGGGGCGGCGATGGCCCACGAGGCTTACCGCGCCAAGGTGCGGGAAGTTTTGGCGCGCGCGCGATCCACCTACGCCATGCTTTATTTGGCTCACAAAAGCCTTGAGATTTTCGGTGAAAATATCGAGCTGATGCGGCGCTTCACCAAAATCGCGCAATCGAAGTACGCGGCCGGACACGCCGGTCAGTCCGACGCGCTGAAAGCCCAGGTGGAGCTGACCAAGATGCTCAATATGAGCGTGATGTTTAACCAGGAAAAAGAGATCGCCCAGGCGATGTTAAACGCCTTGTTAAATCGCGAGGCGGACAAGCCCTTGGGAAAACCCGTTGATCCGGAGTCAAAGAAATTGGAGCGCACGTTTGATGATTTGAAAACCGTGGCCTTGGCCCGCAGGCCGCAGCTCAAAGAAGCATTTTTCGCGCTCCAACGCGCCTCTAAATCGTTAAGCCTGGCGCGCTCCGAGTTTTTACCCAATCTGATGCTGGGTTATCGACAGAGGAGGGATGCTATGTCCGGTCCATCACGGGACGCCATGTTTGGGTTTACGGTTCCCTTGTGGTTTTGGGGGCCGGCCGCCATGGCCCAGGAGGCGCGGGCCGAAAAAGAGATGGCCGAGGCCCAATACCAAGCCATGAGAGTGATGACCGAGGCTGAACTGAAATCCGCCTTGGTCAAAGCGCAAACGGTTGAGCGGTTGATTGAAATTTATCAAACCAGCGTCATCCCCCAAGCCGAGTTCGCCTTGAAAGTGGCCGAAGCCGGGTATCAAGCGGACAAATCCAATTTTCTCGATCTTTTGGACGCCCAGCGTTCTCTGCTTAATTTTCGGCTGGAGTATTACCAGTACATAGCGAGTTATCAAGAGCGGCTGGCCGAGCTGGAACGAGTGGTCGGCCGGGATTTGGATGATTTAGGAGGTAGCGATGAAAAAGAATAAGTTAGCTGTTCTTCTGGCCGCAGTTTTTATCTTTTCGGCAGGCGTTTTTGTCGTCAGGAGAGTTTATCAGCACCCCTCACCCCTCGCTATTTTATTGCCCCATGCACCCCACCTACACCTCGCCCAAACCCGGGGACTGCCCCATTTGCAATATGAAGCTGATCCCCATGGAGGATCAGACGCAAAGCGAGGATCAGAAAAAAACCGTTTCTTTGGCCAAGGTTTGTTTGCTTCATAATTGCAAGATGGCCAACTGCCCCATGGAACTGCCGTTGAAACCCGGCGAGAAGGTTACCTGCCCTGTTTGTGGGACCCATGTGGCCGAGGCCGCCGAAATCGCCAAAGGCGAAATTCTTTATTATCGCCATCCCATGCGGCCGGAAGTGACTTCCCCGGCGCCCAAAAAAGACGAAATGGGCATGGATTATGTGCCGGTTTACGCCGAAGAAACAGAAGGCGAGGCCAAAGTGCCCGGCCAAGCCGGCCTTGTTCTTTCCGCGGAAAAGCGCCAGATGATCGGACTTAAATCCGAGCCGCTCGGCCGGCGGGAGCTCAAAATTAAAGTGCGCGCCAGCGGCCGCGTGGCTTATGATCCCGACCTTTACAACGCGATCGCGGAGTATCATGAAGCCGTCAAAGCCAAAGAGAAGGTAAAAAACAGCCCTTGGCCGGACGTGCTAAACCAAGCGGAGGCTCTGGTGCGCTCCTCCGTTCTTCGACTGCGGCAGATGGGCCTTTCTCAAGATCAAATCAATGAGATGTCTCGATCAAGCGAGCAGTCGACTAATCTTTTGCTTGGGGAGCCCGGCGGCACGGTCTGGGTTTACGCTCAAATCTATGAGTACGAGATAGGATTGGTCAGGCCCGGCCAGCGCGTTGATCTGACCACCCCGGCTTATCCGGGCCGCTCGTTTTCCGGGGTGGTTAAAGCGGTGGATCCGATTCTTTCCTCGGAAACGCGCTCGCTTAAAGTCAGAATCGAGGTTCCCAATCGCGAAGGCTTCTTAAAACTCGAGATGTACGTTAACGCCGCTATTATGGTGGATTTGGGCATGAAGCTGGCCGTGCCGGAGTCCGCGGTGCTTGATACCGGTGAGCGCCGGATTGTTTTCCTTGACCTTGGGGGCGGCAGGATCGAGCCCCGCGAGGTCAAAGTTGGGCAGGAAGCCCAGGGTTTCTATGAGCTTCTTTCGGGAATAGAAGAAGGCGAGAGGGTGGTGACCTCGGCCAACTTTTTGATTGATTCGGAATCAAGGCTCAAAGCGGCCATTTCCGGCCGTAAAGATAAAAAAGGAGAACACCGTCATTAGGGGTAAAGGTTTAGCGCAGGGGAGTCACCCTTGAACCCAGTAGTGGAGGCCGTTCGCAGAGCTCGCGGCACCTGGGGCGCCGGAGGCGCTGCTCCGAGGGGCCCCGCGAGCACGCGGGGAGAACCGACGGGACTGGTTCTCGGGTCTG